>DATJRE010000171.1:0-30491 GCA_035505095.1 Bryobacteraceae bacterium
CGAATCCGGCTTCTTCCAGATCAACGTGCGGCTGCCGGCCGATTTGCAGGCAGGGGCGGAAAATCTGTGCCTGACGGTTGCGGGCGTGACGGGCGCACCCGCGGTTCTGTCCGTTCAGTGAACCGGCGCCGGCGCCCGCGCCCGCTTATAGCATCAGCCCCTTCAGATACTCGCGGAAGGGACCGCCCAAGTCGTGGCGGCGCAGGGCGTACTCCACGGTGGCTTTGAGGAAACCGAGTTTGTCGCCGGCATCGTAGCGGGTGCCATCGAAACGCACCGCATAGATCGGCCGGCTGCGCAGCAGGTGCTTCAGCGCGTCGGTAAGCTGGATCTCGCCGCCCGATCCCGGGTCAATCGACTGCAGCGAATCGAAAATCTCCGGCGTCAGCACGTACCGCCCGATAATCGCCAGGCTCGAAGGCGCTTCGGAAGGCTTGGGCTTCTCCACCAGGTCGCGGATGCGGTAGACCACGTCGCTCGATCCATTGTGCTTTACCGGTTCGGCGTCGATGGCCCCATACGACCCAATGCTCTCGCGCGGCACTTCCATCACCGCCAGCACCGGGGAGCAGAAGAAATCGTAGACGTCCAGCAGTTGGCGCAGGCAGGGCGTCTCGGCCTCGATCAAATCGTCGGCCAGCACCACCGCAAACGGTTCCTCGCCCACCAGTTCGCGGGCGCGGAGCACGGCGTGGCCCAGTCCCAGGGCCTCTTTCTGGCGGACATAGGAAACGTCGATCATGTCCGAGATCCCGCGCACGATCTTGAGCAGGTCCTTCTTGGCGCGGGATTCCAGCAGGTACTCCAGCTCGAAGCTGACATCGAAGTGATCTTCGATGGCGCTCTTGCCGCGGCCCGTCACGATAATGATGTTGTGGATCCCCGATTGCAAGGCTTCTTCGACGCCGTATTGGATGATCGGCTTATCGACGATGGGGAGCATCTCTTTGGGCTGGGCCTTGGTGGCGGGCAGGAACCGCGTGCCAAGTCCCGCGGCGGGGAATACGGCTTTGCGAACTTTGGCCGGCATCTCATCCAGTGTCCGACCGCCGCGAGCAATTGGCAAGTACCGTACTGGACCATACACCGTTGCCAGACCCGGCGGGCGAAATTGGCAAACACGAGCATTCCGCCTCTGTCCACACCGGTAATTCCCTGAGCTACGGCCTGCCCGCTTTGATGCGCCGTTTCTAGCCGGTGACACGGCCGCGGAGGGAACGGCCGCACCAGTGTTAGGGATCTGACACTTTCCAGGACCGGTTGCCGTGCCTGGTTACGTGCAAATTGGTTTCAATCTGTTGTACGGGTGTATACTTGCCGCGAGCCGGGAAATACCGATTAAGAATTCCGGCTTAGAAGGAGGGTGTGAGTATGGGGTCTTCGCATGATGCCTTGGGTGCGCTGGAGCAAATACCGCGTGACCTTTGGAGCAACGTTACAAAATTCCTGTCGCCTCAGGATATCGCGCGCCTGAAGCAAACCGGCGCAACGGTCAATGCTGAAATCGAAGCGGTTAAAGTGGCGGTAACCGCGGAAAAGTGGAAAGCCAAGCTTGCCAAACTCGAGGCCCTGTGCGTCGAAATCCGAGACCGTAATATCAAGATGAATGAACTGGCTAAACAGGTGGAAAGACTGCCCTTCCTGGGCCAGCAGCATTTAAAGATTATCGGCGGCTTTATGAGGGATGAGCTTCCGGTTTATGAGCAAACCGTCAAAGCAGCCAAGGATAAAATCGGCAAACTCAAACTCCGCAAGACTCTGACGGACCACCAGACAGGGGAACTCGACGCGTTCGTCAAGCGGTTGACTATTGCAGAAGCTACCCACGAAAGCATGATCAAAAAGGTCATGGCGGTCGTCGACCAAAAGCCCAAAAAGTAAGCGGCGGGCTAAGCCCAGCAGGGCGCCAGGCGACGGACTGCGGGAAGGACCTCAAGGCCACCTTCCCGCATCCTTTGACGCGGATCGGTACCGCGGCACTGCTCCGCACTATCTTGAATCGCTACCAACTCCTCATCGGCCCCGCCAAGGGGAATCCGCACTTGCGCGCCGGGCGGAATCGGGAAACAGGGGTCGATCCGGCGCGCGTTTTCGGGGGCCAGCTCGTCTGGGATCCCCGGCGTACCCCGCCTTAGTGGGATGCGGGCGGCTGGGTCATCCAGTTATTCACGGTTACCGCGCCGATGGGAGTGGCGCAGCCGATGATGGCCGAGATCGGCGCCACCGGGTTGACGGTGCAGCCCCACCAGTCGTTGTCGGCCGTGACCGTGCCGCTGCCCAGATTGTAGACGCCGATCCTGCTGGTGAGAACATTGCCCTGCACGCGCACCTCGCCCGGAGCGTTCCACGCCACTGCGATGGTTTCATTCGAGATGGTGTTCCCCGCGACGATCGTCCCGGAGACCGGCGACACGCTGTAGATATTGATGCCGGCGGTTCCCGGGGTGGCCGAATCCGCTACATCGGCGCCGTTCCCGCTGATGGTGTTCGACAGGATTATATTCCCGTTCAGCATCTGTCCGGGAGTGTGTCCGTGGATCGATACACCGGGAATGCCGTTGCCTGTGATGGTGTTGTTGGCGACCAGGTTGGCATACGCTTTGGTTCCCGGCGCCGAGGCGAAAACCCCCACTCCGGCGCCTTCGCCCAGCAGGCCGTTCTGGGTAGACTGGTTGCCGGTCACGGCGTTGCCGTAAACGCCAAAGGCGCTGGACGCCCCCGTAGAGGCCGCCGGCACGTGGGAGGCCAGGGTAATTCCGCAATCCAGCGCGTTGTTGGTCACCACGTTATTGGTAACCAGGTTCTGAGTGGTTGCCCCGGTGTCGTCGCTCAGCAGAATTCCTCCGGCGTTGGCATTCACCATGTTATTCAGCACCGTCGAGTTAGTCACGCCGCTCAAATGAATGCCTTCCCCGCAGTCGTCGCCTTCGCTGGTTTCCCAAACCGCAATGTTGGGACAGGTGGTGGCGGCCGCGGTTACCGCCAGCCCTTTATCGTTGCCCGTCACCGTGTTGCCCATGATGGTAACGCCGCTGGCGTTAGTGACTACGATGCCCTCAAAGTTGGCGTTTTGTACAGTGAAGCCGGAAATGGTCACCGCGCTCAAGTTGGGATTGTCGAGCCCATCCACGTTGATGCCATTTCCCAGGCCCGTGGCGTCGATAATGGTACTGGCTGGACTGGCGCCAAAGAGATTCAGGCTCTTGCCGATGGTCACGGTCTCGTTGTAAGTGCCCGCGGCCACTTCCACCGAATCCCCCGCGGCGGCGGCCGTCACGGCGGCTCCAATGGTTTTCATGCATCCCCCGGTTCCCGCCGGGTTCACGCACCAGGTTGCCGCGGCTGCCGGCACACCCAACGCCAGCGGCAGGATCCACAAACTTCGCACACTCATTCGTTTTCGCATTGAATTCTTACGCTCCTCGTGAAGAGTAACTCCGAGTGATCCCCAAACTGCTAAGTCAGTATAGAACGGATCTGAGCGGGCAGAGGAAATTTTTGAATATGGAATCGCCAGCCATTACTCCCGGCCGGCATACAACTCGTCGATGTGGTCTTTGAAATTTTCGAGCACCTGGGCACGGCGCACTTTCATGGTGGCGGTCAATTCGCCGCGCTCAATGGAAAAATCGCGGCCGAGCACGCGGTACTTGCGCACCTGCTCGAAAGGCGCGAGCTGCCGGTTGACGCGCGCCACTGCCTTGCGAATCTCGGCCTGCACCGGCGGCGCCTGCGCAATCTCGTTAGCCGGCCGGCCCTTCCACTCGTCCATGCCCTTGAGCACCTCGGTGGCCGCGCCGTTAATGGTGAACAGCGCCGTGAGGTAAGGCAGGCGGTCGCCGATCAGCACCACCTGGCTGATCAGCGGCTCCATCTTGAAGAGGCTTTCCACCCGCGCCGGATGAACTTTCTTGCCGGTGGAGGAGACGATCAGCTCCTTCTTGCGCCCGGTGATGAACACGTAGCCCTCGTCATCGATGTAGCCCAGGTCGCCGGTGTGCAGCCAACCATCGCGCAGCACCTCGCGGGTAGCCGCCTCGTCGTTCAGGTACCCGGAAAACAGGCACGGGCTTTTGACCAGCAGTTCGCCATCCGGCGCCGGGCGCACTTCAATCTCGCCGATGGGCTTGCCGATGCTGCCGGGCCTGGGCCGGTCCAGAGGGTTGAGCGTCACCACGCCGCCCTCGGTAAGACCGTAGCCTTCCACCAGCGGCATGCCGACGGCTTCATAGAACTCGGCCAGATCTTTGCTGAGCGGCGCGGCTCCCGACGCGGCCACCCGCAGCCGGCCGCCAAAACGCGCGCGAATCTTGTGGAACAGCACGCGGTCGGCCAGTTTGAGCGGCGCCCGCAGATGCCACGGCACCGGTTTCCCTTGGCGCCGGTAGCGGGCCGCCGCCAGCGCCAGCGCCAGCCCCGCATAGAAGACCTTGCGCGCCGCCGCGGGACGCTTGCGCAGCTCCGTGCAGATGGTGGAGTAGATGCGCTCCCACATGCGCGGCGGCGCCAGCAGAATCGTCGGGCGCACCCGCCGGATATCCTGCGGCAGCTTGAGCAAGCTCTCGGCGAAGGTGATGGGCATGCCGCTGCGCATCGGCAGCATCTCGATCACCACGCGTTGGGCGATGTGCGCCGAGGGCAGAAAGGCCACCGTGGAATCCTCCGGCCCTAGCGGAAGAACCGAAGGCCCCATATCCAGGTTGGCCACAATCGCCTGGTTCGAGACCAGCGCCATTTTGGGTTCCCCGGTGGCGCCGGAGGTGAGATACAGGACGGCGTGGTCGGAGGGTTGCACTTCAGCCTGGATGCGCTCCATCAGGCCCGCGTCCGCCGCCAGGGCCGCACGGCCCCGCTCGCGCAGTTCTTCCAGGCGGAGTGTGCCGGGCGCTTCGCCGGTCAGCAGTATCCAGTGCGGCACGGGTGCCTCGCGAAGCGCCTGCCAGGTGGCGGCGTCTTCCGCAAAAACCGCCTGCGCACCGCAGTTCTTTATGGTGCGCACCAAGTCCTTCGGCGGGTAACTGGGGTACATGGCGGCGGCGATGGAGCCGTTGGCGATCACCCCCAGGTCGGCCAGGTAGAACTCCAGGCGGGTCTCCGAATCGAGCGCCACCACATCGCCCTTCCCGATGCCCAGCGACCGCAAACCCGCGGCGATCTCCTCCACGGCCTGCCGGTATTGATTCCAGGTGTAGGTCAGATAGCCGCCCTCCGCCGCCGGCGCTTTCGACGGAATGGGCTGGCGTAAAGCCGGTTTTTCGCCGTGAATGCGGGCGGTTTCTTCGAGGACCCTGTAGAGCGTGCGGGCGTTCACTCCATGCAATGTATCACGCTACAAGCAGTGCCCCGGCGTCCGCCCTCAGACGCTGACCACCGGGCAAGGCGATTGGCGGATGATGGCGTACGAGTTGGTGCGCAGCCGTCCGAAAACGCCCGCCGCTGAACCGCGCCCGATTACCAGCAGGCTCGCGCCCAGGTGGAGGGCCGCTCCGCAGATGGCGCGGCAGGCCTCGCCGGCTTCTACCCGCAAATCCGCCGGCGCGCTTACCGAAGCCTTGAGGCGCGCCAACTCTTCCGTGGCCGCCTCCAATACGCTGGAGCGGCCGGCCGCTTCGGGGGAGGCCGATGGGCAGGAAGCCACGTGCAGCAGCGTAAGCGAGGCCGCCAGTTCGCGCGCCATCGAGGCGGCCCATTCCAGCGCGGCGGCGCTTTGCGGACCCAGGTCCACCGCGCACAGAATCGTCCGCACCGGCCCCATCGACACCGGAGCCTCCTCCAGGTGCACGCCGGTCCACACCGGACAATCGGCATCGTGCAGCACTTTAGCGGTATTCGACCCCAGAATGAAGCGCCGGAATGGTCCGAACCCGTGAGTGGGCATGATGATCAACCCCACACCCTCGGTGTGCGCGTAGGCCACGATTTCCCGGGCCGCGTCGCCTTCCACCACCACGCGGCGCACGTCGATGCCTTCCCACTCGGAGGCGAGAAAGGCGTTCAGATCGCGCACCGCCATCTCGTTGCGGCTCTGATAGAGATCGGCCGCCATGACGCCGCCGATATCGATGGCGCCAAATTCGTATTGGGTAGGGGTGAGTACGTGCAGCAGGGACACGGCGGAATGGAAGTGCCCAGCCAGCATCTTGGCATACCGGGCAGCGCCCGCGGCGCGCTCGGAGAAATCCACCGGCAACAGGATATGCGACAGAGACCGCATGCAAAGCCTCCCGGGATCTAAACCCACCTTCAGGATAATGCGACTTTTATATCCTGTACAGGCCATTCGCGCGGACCGTGGGCGGAGGGCCTTCCAGCAGCCTGGCGATTTCCTCCCATCCGCCATCCCGCGCAACCTCGATCAGCGAGCGCCCGTCGGGATGGCGGGCGGCTAAGTCCGCGCCGTGCTCCAGCAGCAGCCGCACGGCCTCGGTGTTCCCACGCGCCACCATACGGACCAGCGGCGTCTGCCAGTCTTCCGGCTTCGGAGGCCGCGAGAGGCATTCGGCAAACCGGCGCTCCCGTTCCGCCGGATCGCGCGCCAGGATTCCCGCGACGCGGTCCAGCCGGCTGTAATCCAACGCATCGAAGAGGCCGATCCCCGGTTCATCCAGCAGCCTGTCGCGCAGCGCGGTGTAGTGAAAGAAATCCGCCCAGCCGATCGCGGTGCTGTCGTACCACGGATCGCGTAGGGTCAGCGAGGCTCCGTGGGCCAGCAGCATCCGCAGGATCTCTTCGTTGGCGGCCAGCGTGCCCGCATGGTGGATGGCCGCATTGTCATCGATGTGGTTCGGATCGAAACCCAGATCGAGCGCCAGCTTCACCGCCGCTGGCCGCCCGGCTGAAACGGCCCGCGCCACCAGGTGCGGGTCCACGCGCGCCCGCAGGTCCGGGTCCTGCGCCAGCATCGCGCGCGCGCCGCGCTCGTCGCCCGCCATGCAAAGCGCCACGAATTGTCCCACCTGGTCCAGCGCCGCCACCGGCGCTCCGGCTTCTTCCAGCAGCCGCGCGATCTCCCCATTGCCGAACTGGATTGCGTGCTCCCAGGGCAGCTTGCCGTTCACCCTCTCATCCGTCCGGGCATGATGCTCCAGCAGCAGCCGCACCTGGTCCGCGCGGCCTCCGCGTGCCGCCTGGGCTAGCGCGCGACCCATCAGGCTGATGCCGCCCCGGCCCATGGCGTCCGGTTTCAGCCCGTGCCGCAGCAGCATTTCCAGGCAGGCATCCTGGTTGATGGAGAGCGCCTGCTCATCGGCGGGGTTGGCCCCGCGGGCCAGCAGCAGCTCGGCCAGCTCGCGCCAGCGCGGGTGCGGCGGTTGATTCGCCAGCCCGGTCGAGCCGCCTCCCACCAAACCGGTGAGCGCGGTAAAGCGGCGCGCGGTCTGGTCCAACCGCTGGTCGGCATTGCCTTTCCAGGTGAAGGCGTTCGGATCGGCGCCGCGCTCCAGAAGCAGCCGGGCGGTGTCGAACGTGTCGTACCCGGGTTTGGCCGGCTCCACGCGCGAATAGCAGGCGCAGATCAGCGGACTCCAGCCATCCGGTCCCGCGGCGTTCACCAGCTCGGGCTGGTCGTCCAGAAACGCCGCCACCGCACTGGCGTTCCCGGCCGCCGCCGCCGCCCAGATGTTGGCCTCCGCCAGCCACGGTTTCTCCCGCAGCATCTCGCGGGCGCGGATGGGAAACGCGCGATGGTCGTAATGCGGATCGTCATAGCAGAGACAGGCAGTTTCCACAAATTCGTCCGGAACTTCGCGGTTGGCCTCCTCCACGGCGGCCTTCAGTAGCGGCCAACTGTCAAAACCGGCCTCCCGCGCCAGCACGAGCTGGCAATCGCTTAGCCGCGGCTGCAGCGCGCGGACCTGTTCTTCGGTAAGTCCAGCGTATTGCGGGTGCGCCGCGTGGATGCGCGCGGCCGCCCCGGCGCGGCCTTCGCGCCATGCTTTGTGCAGCGTCTTGGCCTGTTTCTTGAGGTTTTCGAGCGACGGATGGGGCGGTAAAGATTGGGTCATGACGACCTCCTTTCCTGGGCTTTGGCCCGGTAGCGCCCGATGGCTCGCATGTCTCAGGCTGAAAGGACAGTCGCAGGTCCCAAAAACGGCTTCCGATTCAGGCGGGCTTGGCCCTTTCCGCGAGCTGGCGGCACCCTGAAGTGCTCAACTCCGAACGTAACGGATGGGGGCCCTCTGCGTCAAGGGGTCATAGGCGCTAAGACAAGGCCGTTGGCAAAAACGGCCTCGCTTGCGCGCGATCTGATCTCGGGTTCTGTGGCCGGTTTATATCCACATATCGGGAAGTTACGTCGTCACTGCGGGTTGCCGGTTCCAGGCCATTCTTCACTAGCTGGGTGACGACAGCAGGAGGCTATTTCATCCTAAGCGTAAAAAAGCGTCTCGCACTTCTTAATCAGATCTTTGGTCTCCTGGATACAGTGTTCCGCCTCCGGCACGGACTTCTTGATCTTGAGCCATTTGGACTTCTTGGCCTTAATGAACTGCTCAAATTTATTATTCTCGTCTCTTAGGGCCTTTATCGCCCCGCCCAGGGACGTTTGGGCGTCCGCGATGCTCTTTCGAATGGCAATCAGTCTCTCATGGATCTGGTCCAGTTGTGCCCCGGCCCTTATGAAAATGGGGTCCTTTTCCAGCGCGTCGTCGCCGTCGTTGGTTCGTATCCCGTCCGGAAAGTACTTCTGGTTCAATCCGTCCAGCAGGCCGATCTGGATCTTCGACATCTTAAGCAGGTTCTCGCGCTGCGGGATCCATCGCCCCAAGTCGTTGGCATGGTCGATGCAGGGCTTAGACAACGCCAAAATACTATTGGTGAACGCCGTTGTTTGCTTGCCCATCTGCTCTTATTCCTCTAGCGGCCTCAATTCGTTTTCGGCCTTCTTGGCTGCCGCCTTCAACTTTTCGGCCTCTTGCTTGATGGCGGCGATCGTCTGCAAGGCTTTTTGATCCCAGGCCGCGCTCGATGCCGCGTCCTCTTCGATCTCCTTCTTCATCTTCTTGTACTCCGCATTCTTCACGGAACGGCCTGCCTTTCCGAGCGCGGACACACGCACTCGCGAAACAGTCTATCATCGATGGCCAGGTGATGAAGACTCTATGAAGCCCATGCTGTTAGCCGTTGCGGCCCTCGCGCGGTGGGCTCCCGCGGGAAATGTACGGGCGGGCCGGCCCGGTGCCGCGGCCACCGCCGCCCTCCTCATTGGCACCCTGAATGCGCCGGCCACCCGCGCGCAAGAACCGACCGCTCGCACTCAAACGAGCAGCAGCCGCGAACAGCCGCTCGACATCCAGCCCCGCCGGAATCGCCACCCGATATGCGCCTCTTTTGGTCCCCGCTTGCCTCCCGCTATCTCGGCTGCAAACAGCGGCTGCGAGGCGCGGTGAACGACTCGCCGTCGCGCTCAAGGCGAATTCCAGGCCGTCCCCGGAACAGGGTTGTAGCTCGCCGCCTTGTCACTGTGCTGCCTGTATTCTCGGCATATCAGATTATAGACGCCCACTTATTGGTAGACGGCCCTATCGGAACAGAATCGCCCAACACCCGGACAGTGGCCCGATAGTAACACCTATGGGCGTCATAGGGTGTTGCGGCACACGTTCCCCCGCACCACGTTCCAATCCGCCGCGATTCCCGGCGCGCTCACGACGCAGCGCCGATCCATGCCGAAACCGGTAATCAGGTTGTCCTCGATGCGATTGCCGCGCGCGGGCGTGGGACGCGACACCCCCGTCGCCAGGTAAATGCCGCTGCGCAGCATGTCCGGCTGGTCCGCCAGGTAGTAACACGGGCCACACCGCGCGGTGTTGAGATTCGTCAGCCGGTTGTGGGCGATGGTGTGATCCTCCCCGATGACGAAGATGCCCCCGTAGCGCGCGCCGTCGATCCGGTTCCCCGTCACCCGCACGTTGCGCGAATGCACATCCGGGTTGCTGTCGTTGAACACGATGCCGAAATTGACCATGTCGCGGCAATCGTTGTCCTCCACTGCGCCATCGTGGAAGCCATCCAGGTCGATGCATTTGCCGTTGATTTCTGCAAACCGGTTGCCGGTGTAGGTCGAGCGGTCCACATTGCCGGCGGTGTCGAGAGCCGCCGGGATGTCCTCCACCGTCTGCTCGGGATAGCCGATCTGCCACCCGGCGTTCTGCTCCACCCGCACGTTGGTGGCGTGCCCCACCTGCACCGCGTCGCGGCCCATGGTAAGGAAGCTGTTCCAGGCGATCAGCCCATCCGCATTGCGCGGCGAAGTGTACAGCGAGTGCGTCCACACGCCATTGCCCAGGATGTTGCGAAAGCGGCAGTGGGTCACGCGAAAGCCGGCGGTGCCCTCCTCCAGCAGAATGCCGCCGGTGGCGTTGTTGCGTCCCTGCGGGTTGAGCGAGCCGCTGTCGGCAACCTCCACGCCATCGATCGCCACCTCGCGCGAGCGGCTCACCAGCACGGCGAAACCGGCCACGTTCCGCAGCCGCAACCCTTCGATGGCGAGGCGCGAGCAGCCCTCCGCCAGAATTCCGTTGGCCGTAGTGAACTGTGTAAACGCGCGATTGGAGGGCGGCAGGCCCGTGCGCGGGCGGCCGGCTTCGAGCGCCGCGCGATTGCCGTCGATGGCAAAACCCGAGAGCGTCACGTCCGGCCCGTGCACCACCACCAGCGCGCGTCCGTGGAAATCCGCCGCGGCGCGCAGCGTGGTGCCGCCCGGAGCGCCTTCGACCTGCGCCGGACCTTCCACCGCCAGCTCCGCGTGAATCTCCACCACCCCCGCGGGCAGCGCCACCACGCGTAACCGCGGCGCATGCCCCGCCAGAAGCCAGGCCGCGGCCAGAGCCAGCGCCGTGCCGCATCCGAATGCCAGCCGCCTCACCCTCTACACGACCTCGATCGCCACCGGCGCAAACACCCGCTTGCCCAGTTGGATGCGCAATTCGTGGCGCCCGGCGGCGATCGCCTCGGGCAGCCGGAAATTGAATTCGTAGCGGTCCAGCAGCGGATCGGTACAGAACGAATCGACCTCCGCCGCCTCCAGCCCGCCGACCGTGGCGCGGAACAGCGCGGGGTCGGCCACTTCCGTCATCCCCACCTTCACGAAGCGGCTGAGGATGCGCTCGCCCGAAACCAGGTTGATGCCATCGGTGACGGCGGCGATGCGCGGCACCAGCGGACCGCGCGGCATCAGGCGCACCCAGGCGGCCGGGCAAAGCGGCTGCTCCAGCCAGCGAAGCTCCACCGGAACCAGGCCCGTGCGGATGCGCTCGGGCAGGGCCACGTTGACCTGCGAGACGCCATCCGCGGCCGGCTCGCCAATGTAGATTCCGCGGCAAGGCGCTCCGTCCGCGGACACCGCCAGGTGGTTCAGGTCGCAGGCGGGCGGCAGGTTCTCAATCCACAGCGAGAGCGCCGCCATGGCCCCCGACGCCGGCGCGACGGCCTCGCCGGTGAGCGCGTTGCTGATGTTACGGATGGCCGCCCGCCCGGACTGCCGCGCGTCCCGCCAGCCCGCCGGCATCTTGCGGCAGGTGATCCACATGTACTGCGTCCAGATCTGCTCCACGGCCAGCAGTTGGAAATCCTGCTCCCGCGCGAAGGCGCGGATCTCGTCGGGTGTGATGCGCACGCCGCTCCAGGTATCGTACTGCTGCGCGTGGGGCGGCAGCCCATTGAGCTGGCACCGCAGGATGCCGCCGGGCTGCAGCACCCGCCATGCCTCGCGCAGATACTCGAAGACCACCTCGCGGCTGGGAATGTGCTGGAACACCGCGTAGGAGTAAACGAAGTCGAACATCGCGTCCGGAAACAGCCGCAGGTCGGCGCCCGACCCGTGATGCGGGTGCGCATTGGGCGTGTCGCGCAGCCGTTGGGCGGCCATCTGGACCATTTCATCGGATACGTCCACACCGTGAATCTCCGCGAAGTACCGCGCCAGCGGCCGCATCAGCCGCCCCGGCCCACAGCCGATTTCAAGCGCCGCGCGGCGATGGGCGACGCGCTTCAGCTCCGCAACCAGCGAGCGCACCACATCCGAGGCGGTGGCGAAAAATTCATCGTCCGGCTGGCCGCGCCGCCCGAAAGCGACGTAGTAATAAGCATCCTCGCCCGCGCGCTGGTTCCAATCCGCGCGCATCCTGGCCAGAACTTGGGGTTGATCCATTTCGGTGACGGGTTCCAGGAATATGGTAGCAACGCGCACGCCCCGCCTCTCCGCGTCTTGCTTTCCTCCGCGTGCTCTCCGGGCCCAGGGGGCACCTCCGCGGTGAAGCGGGCCCGCCCCCACCCTCGCCGCCGCGTTATTCTGAGACCGGGCCCCGATGCCATCCGAACCCGCCATCCTCACCACCACTGTCGGCTCGTACCCCATCCCCGATTGGCTTCCCGCCCTGCCCAGCGAGCAGGCCCGCCTCGACGCCACCCGCGTGGTCTTCGACATCCAACGCCAGGCCGCCATCGACCTCCCGACCGATGGCGAACTCTACCGCTTCGACATCAACCATTCCGATACCAACGGCATGATCGAGTACTTCCTCCGCCCCATGGCGGGCGTGCGCGCGCAAGTTGGCCGCACCGATCACGAAGCCTTCGCCCGCAGCGCCGCCATGCGCTTCCGCCGCAAAGCCGCGGGCGTGGTCGAAGCTCCGCTCGGCGAAGGATCGCTGAACCTCCTGGCCGATTGCGAACTGGCCGCCGGCGTCTCCGGTGGGCCTTTCAAATTCACCGTCACCAGCCCGTATATGCTGGCGCGGACGCTGCTCGACCGCCATTACGGCAGCTTCGAAGCGCTGCTCATGGCTGTCGCCCAGGTGCTCGCGCAGCAGGTGGCCGGCCTTCCCTGCGCGTGCCTCCAGGTGGATGAGGCCAACATTCCCGGCAACCCGGCCGATGGCCCGCTCGCCGCCGCGGCCATCAATTGCGTTCTGGACGCCTTCGCCGGCCGCCGCGCCGTGCACCTCTGCTTCGGCAACTACGGCGGCCAGACTATCCAGAAAGGCGAGTGGCGCGCGCTTACCGATTTCCTCAACCGCCTCCACGCCGACCACCTGGTGCTCGAAATGGCCCACCGTCCGGCCACCGATCTCGATGCTCTCCGCGACATCGATCCGCGCCTGCGCCTGGGCATCGGCGTGGTGGATGTCAAAGTCAACCACGTGGAAACTCCCGAAGAAATCGCCCGCACCCTGGAGCGCGCCGAAAGCGTCCTCGGCCCCGGCCGTGTGGCCTGGATCCATCCCGATTGCGGGCTGTGGATGCTCAAACGCTCCGTGGCCGACCGCAAAATCGCGGTGCTCGCGCAAGGCCGCGACCTTTACCTGGGGCGCGCATGACCGGCTTCCGCGACCGCGCCACGGGTGCCCAGGTATGGCAGGTCACCGAAGGCCCCGCCATCAACCACCCCACCTACTTCCTGCAAAGCTCGTTCTTCCCGCCCGCCGCCGCGGGCCCCGAGATCTTCTTCACCTCCTACCGCACCGGCTCCGCACAGATCTTCGAAGCCTCGCTCCATTCGGGCGCCACCCGCCAGATCACACGCGGCGCGGCCATCCATCCGTTCTCCGCCGCGCTCCATCCCGATGGCGAAACGCTGGTCTTCACCCGCGGCGGCGGCTTGTGGGCCATCCACCGGCGCACCCTCGCCGAGCGACCGATTGTCTCTCAACCCGGCGCCGAGCTGGGCGAGTGCTCCATCAGCCGCGACGGACAGTGGCTCACCGCGGCCTTCAAATCCGGCGCGCAGTGCGGCCTCGTCGCCGGGCGCTTGGATGGCTCCGGCTGGCACACCATCCCGTTTCCGCGCACCGTGATTCACCCGCAGTTCCATCCCCTGGAGCCGGAGTGGATCGAGTTCGCGGGCGACCCCGCCCCGCGCATGCACCGCGTCCGCCGCGAGGGCGCGCACCCTCCCGAATGCCTCTACGAACACGGCAACGAGGAGTTCCTGGTACACGAAACCTTCCTCGGCGATACCGGCGACCTGGTCTTCACGGTCTGGCCGCGGGCCCTCTGCCGCATGGATTGGACCACTCGCGAAATCCGCACCATCGCCCGGTACAACGCCTGGCACATCTCCCCCGACCGCCGCGGCCGCCGCATCCTCTGCGACACCAACCACCCCGATGAAGGCCTGCAGATCATCGACGCCACTACCGGCGCCCGCCGCCCGCTCTGCCTCAGCGAATCGAGCAACCAGGGGTCGCAATGGCGCCACTCGCGTTACGCGCTGGCCGAGGATTTCGCCGCTGCCCGGAACACTCTGAGCTGGATGGAAAACGCCGCCGACACCGTTTACGGCCCGCAGTGGACCCATCCGCACCCTTCCTGGTCCACCGACGAAACCATGGTGGCCTTCGCCAGCGACCGCACCGGAACCGCGCAAGTCTACGTCGTGGAAATCCCTCCCCATGTCCTTCCCCATTGAGTCGGCTGGAACCGCGCAGCAGATTTTCGTCCGCCGCCGCTGGCTGATTACCGCCCTGCTGTTCTTCGCCGGCCTGATCAACTACTTCGACCGCACCATCGTCTCAGTGGCCCTGCCGGTGATCGCCGCCGACCTCCATATCGGACCAGCGCGCATGGGCCTGCTGCTCTCTGCCTTCTTCTGGTCCTACGCCCTGATGCAGGTGCCTATCGGCGGCCTGGCCGACCGTTTCAACCTGCGCTGGCTGTATGCCGGCTGCTTCGCGCTTTGGTCGTTCACCTGCGGCCTCACCGGCTTCGCCGCCAGCCTCGGCGTGATGGTGGTGCTGCGCATGCTGCTGGGCATCGGCGAATCGATTTATCTGCCCGGCGGCATGAAGGCCGTCAGTGTCCTGTTCGCGCCTAAAGACCGCGGTCTCGCTTCCGGCCTGGTGAACTGCGGAACCCGCGCCGGACTGGCCTTCGGCGCTCCGCTGATTGCCGCCCTGGTGGTGGCTTTCGGCTGGCACGCCGCCTTCTTCCTTCTGGGATTTACTTCGCTACTCTGGCTGGTGCCCTGGCTGGCCGCCTTCCCGCGCGGGGCCACCACCATCACCAGGGCCCCCGAGCGGGGCAAGTGGAAACTTTCCAAGGTAGATCGCAACCTGCTCGGCATGAGCCTGGCCAATATCGGCTATGGCTATTACTTCTACCTGATGGTGACCTGGCTACCCACTTACCTGGTGAAGGCGCGGGGCCTCTCGCTCCAGCAGGCCGGCGAGGCCGCCGTGGTCCCGTATCTCACCTTCACCCTGGCCGAACCGCTGGGCGGATGGATTGCCGACCGCCTGGTGGCCGCGGGCTGCGAAGAGATCGTCACCCGCAAAGCCATCGTAGCCGCGTCGTTCCTCACCAGCCTGATGCTCATTCCCGCGGCACTGGTCACCGGAACCACGCCAGCCGTGGTGCTGCTGGGCGGCGCCTCCCTGGTCGGCCTTTCCACGCCCAACATTTACGCCCTGGTGCAGCGCGTCACGCGCGGCGGCGAAGTGGGCTTCTCCATCGGGGTGATGAACCTGGCCGGCAATCTCTCCGGAGTAGTCGCGCCGATCGCCACCGGACTGATCGTCCAGGAGACCGGATACTTTCCGGCATTCGTGGTCGCCGTGGCCGTGCTGCTGGCGGTCATCCCGGTCTACTGGTTGATGGTGTCCCACCGTGCCGTTCCGCACCTTGCGCCCGTTTCGACTGGCGACTCACAATGAAATCGTGAACGACAGCCGCACCGAGCGGGACACCATGGGCGAAATGCAGGTTCCCGCATCCGCGCTTTATGGCGCCTCCACCGCCCGCGCCATCGCCAACTTCCCCATCAGCGGGCGGCGCTTCCCGCGGCAGTTCCTGCGCGCCCTCGGCTTGATCAAGAGCGCGGCGGCCCAAGTCAACGGCGCGCGCGGCTACCTGCCGGCGGACCGCGCGGCGGTCATCGAGGCGGCGGCCGGCGAGGTCGCCGAAGGCCTCCACGATGCCCATTTCCCGCTCGACATTTTCCAGACTGGCAGCGGCACCTCCACCAACATGAACGCCAACGAGGTCATCGGACACCTCGCCCGAGCTCACCCCAACGATGACGTCAATCGCGGCCAGTCTTCGAACGACGTGATTCCCTCCGCCATCCACATCTCCGCCGCCGAAGCCGTCACCGGGCGCCTGCTGCCGGCCATGAACCGCCTGGCGGAATCGCTGGCTCGCAAGGCGGACGAGTTCCACGATGTCCTGAAAATCGGCCGCACCCATTTGCAGGATGCCGTGCCCATGCGTCTGGGCCAGGAATTCAGCGGCTACGCGCGCCAGGTGGAACTCTCGCGCCAGCGCGTGGAGGCCGCGGTGGCCGGCCTGTACGAATTACCGCTCGGCGGCACCGCCGTGGGCACCGGCTTGAACGCCCCGCCGGGTTTTGCCGCCGCCGTGATCGCCGAAATCGCCCGCCGCACCGGCCTGCCCTTTCGCGAGGCCGCCAACCACTTCGAAGCCCAGGGCGCCCGCGACGCGGTCTGCTTCCTGAGCGGCGCCCTGCGCGCTTACGCCGTGGCGCTCACCAAAATCGCCAATGATCTTCGCTGGCTGGCTTCCGGCCCCCGCTGCGGCCTGGGTGAGCTGCAATTGCCCGAAGTGCAGCCCGGTTCCAGCATCATGCCCGGCAAGGTCAACCCGGTGATCGCCGAAAGCCTGCTGATGATTTGCGCCCAAGTCATCGGTTACGATGCCACCATTGCCTGGTGCGCCGCCGCCGGCAATTTCGAGCTCAACGCGATGATGCCGGTGATGGCCTTCGACCTGCTCGATTCCATCGGCCTGCTGGCCGCCGGCAGCCGCAATTTCGCGGAAAAGCTGGTGGATGGCATCCAGGCGCGCCGCGACCGCGCCGAAGGCTTCCTGGAGCAATCGCTCGCCATGGGCACCGCCCTCGCGCCCGAAATCGGCTACGAGAAAGCCGCCGCGCTGGTGAAGCAGGCCTACCGCGAAGGCCGCACCATCCGCGAAGTGGCGCGCGAAAACAGCGGCCTGCCTGAGGAGCGCCTGAATGCTCTGCTCGATCCGCGCTCGCAAGCGGGCTGAGAGGATCTGGGCCTGCGCGCCGGCCGGCTGTGATTGATGGCGTCCTGGCAGGTGGTCGCGATGCCTAACTCAGGTAACTGTGCCGTTCCGCAAGGCCGGAGCCAAGCCGCGGCAATCGGTCTCGATCCGTCTGGCGCAGCCGCGGTTCACTGTTTGGGCGGGCTGAAGTCGATGGTCGAATCCACCGCAAACTTGCGGTAGTTTACAAACGTCACCACGTTGCCGATTTGCCGGAACGATCTCTCCATGTGAGCCTCGGAACGTGAGGGCAGCAGGTAACTGTACCCGGCTACGTCAACGAAGTCATAGTCGACTTCGACCGAAGACTGGAGAATCCCGGACTCCTTCGGAATGTCGTCGGCGGACGCCGTCAGACGGAGCACCTTGGTGGTTTCGCTGTCCAGGACCACTTCGCCGTGGTAACCGGCCACCGCCTCCACCATGTTTCCCGTCGCCGCACGATGGCCCAACACGTAATGCGACTTAGCGCGCGCGATGCGGTACGTATAGATCGCCGCGCGCCGCT
Organism: Bryobacteraceae bacterium; assembly: GCA_035505095.1. Taxonomy (GTDB): domain Bacteria; phylum Acidobacteriota; class Terriglobia; order Bryobacterales; family Bryobacteraceae; genus JOPF133. The sequence goes on from DATJRE010000171.1 coordinate 17,531, forward strand.
TGCGCGTGTTGGACGATCCCTTCCACTGGAAGCCGGCAGCCGACGAGGGATCGAAAACTCCCAACAGCAGGCTGCCAAATTCGCCCCCCGTGATGAGTCCGTCCAGCGATTCCAGCGGCTTCTCCGTCCGGCTCCCATTCATGGCGACAAGCTGTTGTTTCTCCTTCTGCCCGAAATAGCTGAGCTGGATGGTAAGGCGGTCGGCCTTAACATTGGTGGGGCTGGTCCGGTCGGTGCGCGCCACCTGCTCCGTGCAGATGAAATCCGGCAGCTTGCTGGTGTAATGGATCGCGATCTCCCGTGCCGTATCCAAAGTGCGGCGTTGTTCCTCCGGAGAGGGCCGCTGGGCCGCCACCGGGACGCAAAGGAGCGAACCGAGGGCAGCGATAATCAACTGGTGTCGCATGCTGAATCCTCCACGGGCGCCTGTTTGAACCGGCCGTCACCCAAACCCGCCGCCGGCCTCACCCGATCCTATCTTCGGGCCCTGGATTCCCGTAAGTCGTATCGAACAGAGTACCAAACTCGGATGCACACCGCTGGCGGTCTCCCGTCGCCATCTCGCCCCCACGATTGGTGTCTTGTGCCGCCCATGATATCCGCGTCCCAGCGGCCGGCGCCGGCGCGAGGCGCTCTTCCGATCGGACAACTGCCACCGGCCCCGCACCCGTGCTAATTCGGCTGCGGGCGCTGAACCCGGTCGATGACGAGTGTCTTCACCGGCGCTTTGCCGGCCTTCAACCGCAGGCCAAGTTGATCCGGAAGGGCAGAGAGGAGCGATGGACCGGCCGCAGGATCGTCGCCGGGGGAATAATCCAGCTTGAACTGGTACCGGCCGCCCTTGTCGATCCCGGTCCGGTTCAGCACGGGATGATCCTTGACCACGAATTCCTGCAAGGCTTCCGCAAAGTCGTCCATCGACAGGCAATCCGCCTGAAAAGTTCCTTGGCGAATGTTGACGCTGCCGCAATCGTTCGTCTTGGAGGCCGCCTGCAGTTTGGGCCCGTGGCCCGTCACTTCCAGCAGATACACGGAAGCCTGCCGGGATCCCCAATGTACGCTCAGGTGAAAGCGCGCCGCCAGCACGGACTGCAGCATCCGCATCATCTCTTGTCCGGATGCCGGAGTGGTGCTGCGCGCCTGGATCACATAGCGGTCCGTCTCGATCCAGGCCGGTCCCTTCGCCGGCGCCTGGTAACTCTTGAGGCTGTACGCCAGATCGACCAAGTCTTGCAGCGTGCATCCAACCAGCGTCAGCATGAGCGGATCGCTATGGGAGTTGCAAGCTTGCCCAATGGTTCCCTGCGGTAAGTACGGTTTGACGGATACCGTGTCGAACTCGCGCTGTGTGGAGACAGCCTGCGCCGGCGGAGCACTCCAGGCGGGCGATGAGACCAGGAGAAAGCCTGCCGAAAGAAGCCACCGCATATCCCGAATACCGAGCGGGAGGGAATCAGGTTACCGGAATCCACGAAAAGGCAAGGGATCAATCTGTCGATTCCACCATGCCCCTCGGGCGAGTCCGCTATCCGCCGAACACCTTGCGCGCCATTTCCATGTAGGCCGCCACCTTCACCTTGGGATCGCCCGCGCCCAGCGTCTCGACGGGCAGGAACCCGCGGTAGCCGCCCTTATCGATGATCGCCTTCACGCGGGCCAGGTCGGTGGGCACTTCTTTGGTCCCGTAGCCGACCAGTTCCTTGAGCTGCCAGGAGACCGCGTAGGGCATCAGCCTGGCGATTTCCTCGTAGGGATCGTTGGTCCGCAGGCTGCCGATATCCAGGATCGAGCCGAACCACTCCGAGTCCACCGCCTGGATCACGCGGATGGTCTGCTCCGCGGTCTTCAGGAAACCGTTGTGATTCTGCAGACCCACGATCACACCGAAGCGCTTTCCGTACGCCGCGCATTCCTGGAAATCGGGGGTCATCCACGCCAGCACCTCGTCGAAGGTGTGGCCTTCGGGCAGGCGCGGTCCGGTGAACACGCGGATCACCGGCGCGCCCAATTTGGCCGCCACCTCGATCCACTCCTTGACCATTTGCACGTCCTTCTTGCGGGCGGCCGGATCGGCGGCGGTGAAATCGTTGCGCACGCCGGTGCCGCTCAGCGTCACGCCGTTGACGAATGCCTCGCGCTTCAACCCGTACACATAATCATCGGGCGGCGTCTTGGGATAGCCCGGAAAGTAATAGCCGGTCGCGTCCAGCCCTTCAATGCCGATTTGCGCGCAATACTGGACCACGTCGGTTAGCGTCAACGAGCCGTTCATCAGCGGCCGGTTAAAAGAGTACGCGTTCAGCCCCAGTTTGACCCGAGTGCCGGCGGTTCGAGTGACTTTTCCCTGCGCCTGGGCGGTGGCTGGTCCCTGCCAGGCCGCCGCCAGCCCGGCGGCGCATTTCAGAAAATTGCGGCGATTGGCGATTGGCTTCATGTCTCCCCCTGGCTGCTCAGCGCAGCGCTCCGTGGCGGCGCAGGATAGCGACCGTCCGGTCGATGGGCAGCGCTTCCACGGTGTGTCCGTTGCCGCTGGTCGTGACCGCACGCAGCAGCGAATTGTAAATGGCCTCTTCGGTGGCCTCGATGACGGCCAGAAACAGCGGCGACATCTCATCGTTCGAGAGCAGCTTCACGGGCTGGCCGGAGGCCCGCACAGTGGTGAAGGCGATTCCGTAATCGCCGCTGCCGTTGGCCCCGCTCGATCCCGTCCGCGCCAGGCCGAACATGGTGCGCGCGGCCATGCGGCGCAAATTGCGGGCATCCACCGGGGCGTCCGTAGCCACCACCATGACGCAGGAACCGTCGCCCGAATTGGGACCCCGCTCGCGCAGCTCGCGCCCCACCGGCGCACCGTTCATCATCAGCGAGCCGCCGAAATTGGTCTGCACCAACGCGCCCACGGTGTACGGTCCAGCCTTGCGGGATGCCGTCCCGATGCCGCCTTTGAATCCGAAGGCCACCGTGCCCGTCCCCGCGCCTACGGCGCCCTCCTCCACCGGACCGCCACGCGCCTGGCCGATGGCCCGCAGCACATCGTCGCGGCCCACATGGCGGCCGCGAATATCGTTGAGGTAGCCGTCGTTGGTCTCGGCCACCAGCGGATTCACCGAGCGCACGTTTTCATTCCCCGGCAGCCCCAGCAGGTAATCGAGCAGCGCGTCGGCCACCCGCGGCACGTTCAGCGTGGAAGTGAGCGCGATGGGCGATTCGATTTCGCCCAGTTCCTCCACCTGCGTGGACCCGGCCAGTTTACCAAAGGCGTTACCCACGTAAACCGCGCCCGGCACTTTATCCCGGAAAAGGTTGCCGGCGTGCGGCAGCACCACCGTGACGCCGGTGCGGATGTTGTCCCCCTGGATCAGTGTGGTCTGGCCGACCCGCACTCCGTCCACGTCGGTAATGGCATCCAGCGGTCCTGTCGGAAGCGTCCCCACGATCAGGCCAATGTCGCGGGCCCGCGGGCGCGCCGCCGGCTGCTGCGCGCACAGCGGAGGCGCCAGTCCGGCCAGAGCCACCATCAGCACACGGTTCATCGTAGCTTCAGTGTAATCCCGCGCCGGGTTGGGCAGGCAGCGCGCGCAGGCATTGGGGACCGTCAGTAACGGTCTTCCGGCAGGCCTTTCGGTTGCTAGCCCCTCGAAGAGGCCTGACCACAACCGCTCAGAACCGCGTGCACCGCCCGCGCAGCCCCGTTGGTCGCGTGCCGTCTCCGGGCGGAACGGAAAGCATATTGCCAGAAAAGTCAAACGTTCGACGGAACGGCAGGCGAATATGTATGATTTCGATCCGAAACGGACCGCGTTCAGGGCGCCGTCAGGCCCTTCACAAGCATTGCCAGGACACGTGATGGCCGCGGACCGGGCCCGTCGCGGAGAACTTGAAATAGGCGTTTCCGGGGATGCCTCGCAGGCAATGCCTGGTGGCTGGCTAATCGGCGTCGCGCACTCCGCCAAGGCGCCGCGATACGGTTGGAGTTGAGCTGCCCTGTTCTTGTCGCCGCTTCCCGCTAACGGAGATCCCTTCCCTCACGCCTTCCCTCGCGCCGCCGGCGTTTGCCGCGCACCGCCATGCGCCCTCGCCGTGCGCGCGTGATAATAGCTAGATGGGTTTCGTGATTCGCCAGGGCTGCGGTCCGCGGCCGGCCGGACTGCTCCGGGCCGCCCTCGCGGCCTGCCTGCTCGCGGCCTTGCCCGCCGGAGCGCAAACCACCCCTCCCGCTGGCATGGGCGCCAACCAGAATGCCACCAACCAGAATGCCACCGCTTCCAGCGCCCGGGCCATGACGGATCGCGGCATCGAATTGTTCAACGCCCACAAGGATGCCGAAGCGCTCACCGTTTTCCGCCGAGCCGCGGCCATCGGTGATGTGGACGCCATGATGTACCTCGGCGTGATGTACGGATCGGGCCGCGGCTCCCCCACCGACTACACCTCCTCCATGGCGTGGTTCCGCCAGGCGGCCGAAGCGGGAAACAGCCAGGCCATGTGCAACATCGGCGTCCTCTACCTGGGAGGCGAAGGCCGTCCCAAGAACTACGACCAAGCCATGACTTGGTTCCGCAAGGCCTCCGCGGCCGGCAATACCGAGGCCATGTTCAATGTCGGCGTCCTCTACCGCGATGCCCTGGGGGTGCCGGCCGACTATCCCGAGGCGCTGCGCTGGTTCCGCCGCGCCGCCGGCGAAGGCGAGATCCCCGCCGCCAACGCCATCGGCGTCATGTACCAGCAGGGCATGGGCGTCCCGGTGGATTACGCCGAGGCTATGAAGTGGTATCAACAGGCCGCCGATGCCGGCAGCGACGCCGCCATGTACAACATCGGCGTTCTGTGGGAGGGCGGCCTCGGCGTTGCCCGGGACACCGCTCAAGCCACCGCCTGGTACCGCAAGGCCGCCACCGCCGGAAATGAACACGCCCGCGAAGCGCTGAAGAGCCTCGGCGATAAGGAATAAGTTTCGCTCCCCCGCCACCCAACACCCAGTACGTCGCGCGCGCCCCGGGTGCCCGTTTCTCCGCTTCCGGGATCCGATCTGTGCTATCTTCTGCTCCATGTCCTCTCGTCGTAACGTCAGTTTGCTGGGCACCCTCCTGTTCTTAGCCTGCGGCGCCGGGGCCCAATCGCCCGCCAGGAAGGCCGACACCCCCGATCTCAAGGAAATCCGCGACTACCGGCTCAACATGGATGTCATTCAGAAGTACATCCGCGCGGTCAAAACGGGAGCCAACGACGCCGCCGCGAAAAAGTGCTTCGAAAACAAATCCCCCGGAAATGCGCCCACCATCGATGCCGGCGAGAAGATCATCAATACCTGCCCCGCCGCCGTCGCCGACCTCGCCGCGGCGGGCATCAAACCGCGTGAGTTCATCGTCATCACGGGAGCCTTGATCGGCGATTTTATGGCCGTCAGCATGAAAAAGAACGGCGCCATCAAGGAATACCCGGCAAGCATCTCGCCCGAGAACGCCGCCTTCATCGAACAGAACTACGAGAAGATTCAGGCCATGCTTGCCCCCCTGACCGGCGGTGGTCGTTAGCCGATAGAATAAACAGGCCAGCTTGCGGGCTATGGCGGCGAGATTGCCCGGCACCCGTCCGGACTGGATATTCCTCTCGATTCGTGCCTTCTGCATGCGCTGAATCGCGCTGCTGGCCTGCGCGACCCGGAAGATTCCTGGTGAGCCGCGCGTTCAGCGGATAAAGCTTCCATCCAGCGCTGTCGCAGGGTCGCAAGGACCGGCATCCGACACAAACGGGCGACTCCCCCTGAAGCACGCCCCGCATTGGAGCGCTGGCGCAGGGATGGGTCCCCGCCGGGGCACCGATTGTCATCCGGATTTGACAATGGCCCCTCGATCCCGGTACGCTAAGTATTTTGTACAAGACTAGTTGGAGACGTGTGTCAATGAGTACCGAGTTCCCTTCCAAGAATGGTGTTGCCCGCAAGTGGCATCTGATCGACGCGCAGGACGTGGTGCTGGGCAAGCTTGCGAGCAAGGCGGCTACGTTGTTGATGGGCAAGAATAAGCCCATTTTCACGCCGTTCCTGGATACCGGCGATCATGTGATCGTCATCAATGCCAGTAAAGTCCGCCTGACTGGCCGGAAAGAGCAGGATAAAATTTACCGCCACTTCACCGGGTATCCCGGCGGATTGGTCGAGACCAACATTCAGCGGGTGCGCGCGAAGCGTCCCACCCGCATGGTGGAGGAAGCCATTCAAGGCATGCTCCCCAAGACCAAACTCGGCAAGCAGATGTACCGGAAACTGAAGGTGTATGCAGGCGACCGGCATCCGCACGCGGCCCAGCAACCGGCCGTTTTGGCCATAAAATAGCGGAGTAAAAGTTTAGTGGCAGCGACGATAGTTCAATATTTGGGTACGGGCCGCCGGAAACGTTCGGTAGCCCGGGTTTTCCTACGGCCCGGCAAGGGCGAAATTCAGGTGAACCACCGTTCTTTCGAGAATTATTTTCCCACCGAGAGTGCGCGGGCCATGGTAAGACAGCCCTTGGCCGCTACCGAGACCGTAGATAAGTTTGACATTCTGATCCTCGCGGACGGCGGCGGATGGGCTGGCCAGGCAGGCGCCGCCCGCCTGGGCGTTTCCCGAGCTCTGGTGGAGTTTAATGCGGAACTCCGGCCACGGCTCAAGAAGTTGGGGTATCTGACCCGCGACCCGCGTGCACACGAACGGAAGAAGTACGGCCAGAAGGGCGCACGCAAACGGTTCCAGTTCTCCAAACGTTAATTTTTCAGGGGGCTGGGTGTCCGGTCTCCGCAGAGCAGTAAGCCTTCTGCTCCACCGGCTGGCGCAAATTCCGCTTTGGGCCGCCCGGCGGCGGAGCATTGGTGAAGGCTGGGAACGGGAAGTTCGCTTCCCACAAGGATGAGGAGGTAGTTTGCCCGCAATATCCATGAAGGAATTGCTCGAAGCCGGCGTTCACTTCGGGCACCAGACCAAGCGCTGGAATCCGAAGATGAAAGAGTACATCTTCGGCGAACGTAACGGAATTTACATCATCGACCTGCAGAAGACCCTGAAGATGTTCAAGGACGCCGCCCGTTTCGTAGGCGAAATGGCGGCCCAGGGGAAGAACGTGCTGTTTGTCGGCACCAAGCGCCAGGCCCAGGAAGCCATCGCCGAAGAGGCCGCGCGCAGCCAGATGTTCTACGTCAACCAGCGCTGGTTGGGCGGCCTGCTGACTAACATGCTGACGGTCCAGAAGTCCATCAAGCGGCTGAAGGATCTGGAGGCTATGGCGTCGGTCGAGGGCGGCTACGCCGGGCGTCCCAAAAAGGAAGTCATCCGGCTGGAACGCGAGCGCAAGCACCTGGACCAGAACCTGGCGGGAATCAAGGACATGCCGGGATTGCCCGACGTCCTGTTCGTGATCGATTCGAACAAGGAAGCCATCGCCGTGAAGGAAGCCCGCCGTCTGGGCATCCCGGTGGTGGCCATCGTGGACACCAATTGCGATCCGGACGAGGTGGATTACGTGATTCCGGGCAACGACGACGCCCTGCGCGCCATCCGCCTGTTTGCCAGCAAGATTGCCGACGCGGTGATCGAAGGCCGCGCGCTGGCCTCCGAGCAGGATTTCACCGCCGATAAGATTGTGCAGGACGAGACTCCGGCCGAAGAAGGCATGGCGGCTTATACGGAGTACGTGGATCCGAAGTATGCCGAGAAGATCATGGCGGAGAGCCTGAGCATGGAAGAAGAGCCGGCGCAAACGCAGCCGCGCAAGGGACCCGCCTCGGAAACGGCCGAGCCGGCGCCTGAGCCGGTGGTAACCGAAAGCGCCCATTGAGGAGAGTTTTGGCCGCCGATGAACGCTGATTACTTTTGGTTTTCATCAGCGTGTATCAGCGTTCCTCAGCGGCCAAAACCCGCTTTTCCATTTAACGAGCAAAGAGTGAAGCTATGGCGGAGATTACCGCAGCACTAGTGAAAGACCTGCGTGACCGCACCGGTGCGGGAATGATGGAGTGCAAGAAGGCCCTGGTGGCCACCAATGGGGACATTGGGGAAGCCGAAGTGTGGCTGCGCAAGCACGGGATCGCGTCGGCTGCCAAGAAGGCCTCGCGCGCCACCCGCCAGGGATTGATCGGCAGCTACATCCACGCGGGCGGCCAGCTTGGCGTCATGGTGGAGGTGAACTGCGAGTCGGATTTCGTGGCCCGTACCGATGATTTCAAGGAACTGGTTCACGACGTGGCGATGCACATCGCGGCGGCCGATCCGAAGTACCTGCGGCGCGAGGAAGTGCCGCCCGAGGTGCTGGAGAAGGAGAAGGAAATCGCCCGCGAGCGTGCCCGCAACGAGGGCAAGCCGGAAAAGATTCTGGACCGCATCGTGGAAGGCCGCCTGGCTAAGTATTACGAGGAAGTCTGCCTGCTGGAACAGCCGTTTGTGAAGGAAGCCACCCTCACCATCGAACAACTGGTGAAGACCAAAATCGCCAAGCTGGGCGAGAACATCGCCGTGGCGCGCTTCATCCGCTTCAAAGTCGGCGACGTGGCCGCGGCGGAAGCCGGCGGCGAAGTGGCCAGCGCGTAAATGCCCGGTTTCAAACGCATCCTGCTGAAACTTTCTGGCGAGGTGCTGGCGGGCGGAGCACCCTTTGGCATCAGCGCCGAGCGGGTGACGAGCCTCGCCCGCGAGGTGGCCGATGTGGCTGTGGCGGGCGTGCAGATCGGAATCGTGGTAGGCGGCGGCAACATTTTCCGAGGGGTGGCCGCGGCGGCCCACAACATGGATCGGGTCACCGCCGACCACATGGGGATGCTGGCCACGGTGATCAATTCCCTGGCTCTTTCCGACGCCCTGGAGCAAATCGGCATTCCCACCCGCGTAATGAGTGCTATCGAGATGCACGAGGTGGCCGAGCCGTATATCCGGCGCCGCGCCATCCGCCACCTGGAGAAGGGGCGCATCGCGATTTTCGCCGCCGGAACCTCCAACCCCTATTTTTCCACGGACACCGCAGCCACCCTGCGCGCCCTGGAGATCAAGGCCGACGTGATCGCCAAGGCCACCCGCGTGGATGGCGTGTACGACAAGGACCCGCTCAAGTTCCCGGATGCGGTGAAATATCCGGAAATCACCTACCTGGAAGTGCTGGCCAAGGCTTTAGGCGTGATGGACGCCACCGCTATCGCCATGTGCCGGGACAACCAGTTACCGATCGTTGTTTTCAATTTGACTACAACAGGAAATATAATGCGAATGTCGATGGGCGAGCCGATCGGCACGGTAATTCATTAGAGCCGGTTCCCGGATCTCCGGGAGCCTGGCACCGAGAGCGCCATTATGAAGACAGAACCGCACGTAGCATCCGCGGGCCCCGCATTCGAGTCCGCCAAAGAAGTGGACGCCAACATGAAAACGCGCATGGAGAAGGCGGTTTCGGATTTGCAGCACGAAATGGCTACGATCCGCACCGGCCGCGCCTCCCTGGGCCTGCTGGACAACATCCGGGTGGATTATTACAGTACCCCCACCCCGCTGAACCAGTTAGCCAACCTGCACGTCCCCGAGCCGTCGATGATCACGATTCAGCCGTGGGACGTTTCGCAGATCGGAGCGATTGAGAAGGCCATCCGCACCTCCGATCTTGGCCTGAACCCCTCCAACGACGGAAAACTCATCCGTCTGCCCATCCCGCCGCTGACTGAGGAGCGCCGCAAGGAGATGGTCAAACGGCTGCACGCGGCGGCCGAGCACCACCGCGTCTCGATCCGCAACATTCGACGCGACGGCAACGAGGCCGTGAAGAAGCTGTTGAAGGACAAGAAGATCACCGAGGACGAAGAGAAGAAGGCCCTCGATGAGGTCCAGAAACTGACCGACGGCTACATGGGCAAGATCGACCAGGCCTCGCGGACCAAAGAAAAAGAAATCATGGAGATCCGGTAGTTTCCGGTAGGCAGGGGGAGAACGGCGCAGTACAATCCGGGCGGAGGGCGGTCGGACTCTTGCCGGGAGAGCGTGCTTGACCAACCTGGGAACTGTCCAATAGGGCAAACGGGGAGGCGAAGGTCCCCCCGGTCTCCAACCTGTTCACGGCGCTAATTCTCCGTGGGGGTCTTTTCCACGTGGTCGATTACCAGCATATCGACCGGTCCCTTTTTCGCTTCCAGCTTCAGCCCGAGCTGTTCCTGGAGCGCGGTGGCCAGGGTGGCCGCTTCGCCGCCTTCCGGCATTCTCACGGGACCGGCGTCTCCGCCACCACCGGCCCCACCTCCACCACCATCCGCCATCCTGGCCCCGGGGCCCATTCCCGGCGGCGGCATGGGCATGCCTCGGCCCCCTATCCCTTCGGGAGCGAAATCCAGGGTGATGTCGTAGGTCTTGGTCAGGCCGGTCTGGTCCACCACCGGCCGGTCGTACTGGCGTGCCAGAAGGTCCACCAGGCGCGACATGGGCACGGCGGTCCCCTGCATGCGCATGCGTCCAGGCATCATCATCATCATCATGTTGCCGGGGCGGCGCATGGAAGCGGGGAGTTCGGGCATGCCGTCCTTCCCGATCTTCGGCGGGGGCGGCGGACCCGGAGGAGGCCCATCCGGCCCGCCCGCGCCGGGTTGCCCGGGGGCGGAGGCCGGTTGCGCGTCCGACTCCTTCAGCTTCGACCCGCCCTTGGCCACCACCAGGGCATACATGGACATGTCTTTGGTTTCGTGGTGCAGGGTCAGGCCGAAGCGCTCTTTCAGCAGATTCTGCATCATCACCCTGGCGTCGTCTTTGGTGGCGCCGGCGGGGATCTTGGCGATAATGTCGAAGCGCTGCGAATCGATATAGTCCGGCCCCGTGATCTGGTAGCTCTTCACGTCGAAGGCGTTCGCCATGAGGTCCCGCACGTTCATGTTGGTGATGTTGATCTGGCCGGGAGATGTGGTGCCGGGGCCGCCGCGCATCCCCATCATCATGCGGCCCGGTTCCATGGGCGCGGCCGGCTTGATTGAGGCGACCACAAATGTGGGACCTTCGGCCTTTTGTGCCCACGCGGCGGCACAGCACGCCAGAACGGCCAGTCCGCCCACCGGAATTCGTCGAAACATGGCTTTTTCCATCCTCCACCGGGAATTGTGATGCTGATGGAATGGTAACGCCGCCCGGCGGGATTTTGTGACGGGACGGAGGGGCGGCCGGGCTGGGGAGGACGGCGAATCCGCCCCGCTGGGCGCGGCGGTCTCACCGCGGGGCCATCCTGCGGGCGAGGATGGGCCGGCTGCGGCTGATGGCCGCCGCGCACGGGCCGCCACCTGGGCCGATGAGGGCTGCTGGCAAGCCGCTGCTTTCGCGCCGGCGGGGGCTGCGGGACGTCGTCCGGGCTGGGTACCCGGCGGCGAGGCGGACCTCGCGGGCGGCCTCTATCGCTACCCAGCGGTGGCTCGGCCCCGAAAACCGCCCGCCCAGACATCATTTCAGCATTTCAGACCTTTTATGTTGCCTTTGCCGGCCGCCCATGAAACAATCGGCCTTCATGGGCATCAACCTGGGTCTGGACATCGGCGCCATCAGTCTGAAGCTGGCCGCCCTGGGTGGCGCGGGCGACCTGCCCCGGCTCCGGACGCTCGCCTCCGCCCAGCCGCAGTTCCGCCTCTCCACGCTGGGTGATCGCCCGCTGCTGCTCTCCGACTACCGGCGGATTGCCGGCAGCCCGGTGCAATCCGCTTACGACCTGCTGCACGACGTCTACGCCGCCATCCCCGAGGAGTGCGTGGAGGGCCTGCGCGTCACTGGATCGGGCAGCCGCGCCATTGCCAAGGTGCTGGGGCTGTTCTTCGAGAACGAGTTCAAGGCCATCGTCCGCGCCGTGGCCGCGCTCTACCCGCAAGTCCGCACGGTGTTTGAAATCGGCGGCGAAAGCTCCAAGTACATCCGCCTGTCGGAGGCGGGCATCGTGGATTACGACCGCTCCGGCGAGTGCGCCGCCGGCACCGGCTCGTTTCTGGATCAGCAAGCCCTGCGCCTGCAGTACTCGGTGGAAGAGGTGGGGACGGTGGTGGCGTCGGCCGGTTGCGCGGCGCGCATCGCCGGGCGCTGCTCGGTGTTCGCCAAGAGCGATATGATCCACGCGCAGCAGAAGGGCTACTCGCCCGCCGAAATCCTGCGCGGGCTGTGCGACGCCGTGGCGCGCAATTACAAAAGCTCCATCGTCAAAGGGCGGCCGGTAGTAGCGCCGGTGGCGCTGATTGGCGCGGTTTCCCAGAATGGCGGCGTGACCGCCGCGCTGCGGGAGGCGTTTGGCCTGGCCGTCGCCGATCTGCTGGTGCCGTCCGAATACGCGTGGTGCGGCGCGATCGGGGCGGCCATGCTGGAAGCCGAGGACCCGCGGAAGCGATCCATCCTGGAGATTCACCGCCTCCGCCAGCACGAATCCGTTCCGGTGCCGGAGGATTCCCGGCCGCTCTCCATGGAGAACGTGGTGCGGCTGGCGCCGCGGCCCAGCGTGGTGGCAGGCTCAGCGCTTGCCTACGCGCGCGGCTCCGAAGCTACGGCCACAAAGCCCGGCTCTGAAAATACTGCCACGAACGGCGGCCATGAGGGGGAGGTTGTCGAGTCCTGGCTGCATTCCGGGGCGGGCGCGAGCGCTGCGCCGGGAACGCCGCGGATTCCGGTCTACCTGGGCCTCGATATCGGCTCGGTTTCCACTAACGTGGCGCTGCTCGACGAAGCCGGCGCCGTGGTGCACGATGTGTATCTGCGCACCGCCGGGCGGCCCATCGAAGCCGTGCAGCAGGGGCTTGCGGAAGTCGAGCGCCTGTGGGGCCGGCGGGTTGAAATTCTGGGGGTGGGAACCACCGGGTCGGGGCGCGAACTGATCGCCGAATTCGTGGGCGCCGACGTCGTCAACGACGAAATCACCGCGCACAAAACCGGCGCCATCCATGTCAGCAATACCCTGGGCGGCGACCCGGTGGACACCATCTTCGAGATCGGCGGGCAGGATTC
>DATJRE010000172.1:0-27377 GCA_035505095.1 Bryobacteraceae bacterium
CCATCACCCGCGACGCCACCGGCGAAGAGGTCTACAGCACGCTCTACTCGATTCGCGAATCGCCTATGCAGAAGGGCGTCATCTGGACGGGATCGAACGACGGCCTGGTGCAGGTGACCCGCGATAACGGCGCCCACTGGGACAATGTCACGCCCAAAGACCTGCCGCCCGGCGGACGCGTGCAGAATATCGAGCCGAGCCCGCACCACGCGGGCACCGCCTACGTAGCTATCTACCGATACCTGCTGGGCGATTTCTCCCCGTATATCTACCGCACCAAGGATTTCGGCAAGAGCTGGACGCGCCTCACCGATGGGACCAACGGCATCGCCAAGGATGAACCTACCCGCGTGGTGCGGGAAGACCCCGTGCGCGAAGGCCTGCTGTACGCCGGCACCGAGTTCGGACTGTACATCTCCTTCGACGATGGCGCCCACTGGCAGCCGTTCCAAATGAATCTGCCGGTGACGCCGGTGACCGATATTAAAGTGGCCCACAAGGACCTGGTGGTGTCCACGCAGGGGCGCTCGTTCTGGATCCTCGACGACCTCACTCCGGTGGAGCAACTGAACCAGAAAGTGGCTACCGCGGACGCCTGGCTCTATCCGCCGCGCCAGGCCGTGCGGACGCCCGGGCGGGGTTTCGGCGGAGGACTGGGCCGCGGCTCGGGCATCCAATATCCGCCCTCGGGCGCGGCCATCGATTATTACCTGCACTCGGCGCCCTCGGGCGACATCACGCTGGAAGTGATGGACGGCGCGGGCAAGCTGGTGCGCAAGTTTTCGAGCGCCGGGGCGGGCGCCGCGGAGCGTCCGCAGGCTGCCGATTTCGCCGCCGCTGATGAGGAAGAAGCCGGCGGCGGGGGCGGTGGAGGCGGAGGTGGACGCGGCGGACGCGGCGGCCAGACTCACCTGGATAAGAACGCCGGCCTGCACCGCTTCACCTGGGACCTGCGCTATCCCGGACCGTGGCAGAGCAACTCGCGTCCCGAAGGTCCCAACGGCCCCATGGCGGTTCCCGGCAAATACGCCGTGCGCCTGACGGTGGGATCGTGGAGCGCCACCGCGCCGCTGGTGGTGGTGGAAGATCCGCGGGTGACCAAGGCCGGCGTGACCACCGCCGATTTGCGGGAACAGTTCGAGCACAACATGAAGGTACGCGAACTGGTGAGCGAGGCCAACCGCACGGTGGCCAAGCTGCGCTCCGAGCAGGCCCGCTTGCGCAGCAGCACCGCCAGCGGGGCCGCGGCCGAGTTAGCCAACCTGAACGACCTGGCCTCGCGGTTGATCACGGCGCCGATCCGCTATAGCCAGCCCGGCTTGCAGACCCACATCACCTACCTGTACGGCATGACTAACAGCACCGACCAGAAGATCGGCCGCGACGCCATCGACCGTTACGACACCGTGCGGAAGTCGCTGGCGGAGATTGAGGCTGAGCTGAGCAAGGTTACGGCGCAGTAAACCGAAGATGAGCAGAAGGCTGCTCGGCTTTCCGACCATTGCAGGGAGGACGAACGAAGGCTGTTGAAGGCGCCGCCCGACCATCATCCGTTCGATGGACGGGAGGGCCCGGCTGATTCTGGAGTTCCAGGACAACTACGGCAGTCGAGCGTCTTGAGGTTTACTGAAGACCCGCGGCGGGCCGAGCGCCCCGATGCCCGGGGATCGGCCTCCTTTCCGACCTCTTAAGAATATAGTTGATCTGGCCGGGCGAGAGCGGTAGAATGAGCCCAATTCTTAAGGTCTTAGTTGAAGGAGAGCCTGATGCCGCGCAAGAAACGGCCGCATCTCACGGAAGCCGAGCTTCGGCTGATGAAGGTGGTCTGGCAAAAAGGACGTGCGACCGTCGCCGAGGTGGCGGCGGCGCTGCCGAAGGAACTCGATCTCGCATATAACACCGTCCTCACCACCTTGCGGATCCTCGAAGGGAAGGGCTATGTCCGGCACTCCCACGCGAAAGATGGCCGTGCCTTCGTGTACCGGCCGGCAGTGGGCCGCGCCGAGGCCACCCGCGATGCAGTACGTCAGCTCCTGGGACGATTCTTCGGCGATTCGCCGGGGGCGCTGGTGCTGAATCTCCTCGAAGATGAAACCCTTGGCGAGACGGAGTTGCAGAAAATCCGGGAGCTCTTGCGGAACGGAAAAGGAGAGCGAGCATGAACGCCATAACCAGTGTTGCGAATGCGTTACTCAATACTCTCTGGCAGGCCGTGGTTCTGGCATTCCTGGTCTGGCTGGGAATGAGGCTTTCGCAGCCGCGGCTGAACGCGCCGACCCGGCACATAGTCTGGTGGGTCGCGTTGGCGGCGATCTTCTTCCTATCGTGCATTCCCCGGAGTGTTCCCTCCACGCCGGCATCGCGGCCGGCGCCCGCATCGGCAGCCGCGCCGGCGCCGGTCGCCGTGGCGCCCCCGTTGACGCCTCAGGAGGCCGAAGCGGTTGTCACGGTCACCGAATCCCGGCGCGCCGCGTGGCCATTTCTGTGCGCGGCAATCTGGGCGGCGTTCGGAGCCTGGCGGATGGCGCGGGTCATCCGCGGTTACTGCCGCCTGCGCTCGATGAAACGCCGCGGGACTCTTTGGGACCGTCGGCTTCCGGGCCTGGCGAGGCCGGTGCGAGTCCTGATCTCATCGGAGGTTTCGTCACCGGTCGCCGCGGGTTTTCTGCACCCGGCGATCCTGCTGCCGGAGAATCTGCGCGAGGAACTGGCCGCGGCGGAAATGGACTTCATCCTGCTCCACGAGTCGGCCCACCTGGCACGGTATGACGATTGGGAGAATCTGACGACGCAAATGTTGGGGGCGGTGGCGAGCCTTCACCCGGTGGTTTGGTGGATTCTGCGACGAATCGAGCGGGAACGGGAAATGGCTTGCGACGAATGGGTGGTGGCGCATACGGGCGCGGCGCGTGGTTATGCCGAGACCTTGTTGCGATTGTCGGAGCGAAGGCTGGCTCCGGAGCATTCGATTCTCGCCTCGGGGATCTTCACGCGCCGTTCGCGCCTGCGCGCGAGAATCGAGATGCTGCTCCACCGGGGACAGGAGTTCACAGCGGCCGCCGCGCGAATTCCGGTGGGAGTCGCGGCAGTGGCGTTGGCAGGTTTGGTCATGGCCGCTGCGCTGGCTCCGAATTGGATTGCCTTCGCGCAGCAGCCGGAGTTTGAGGCTGCGTCGGTCAAACATGGCGACCCAAAGTTCATTGGGGGCACGTGGCACGGCGGGCCGGGCACTACCGATCCGGGTACTTTTGTCGCGAGGAACACCACGTTAGCCGCGCTTGCCACGCATGCGTATGGCACGGAATCCGGATATCAGATGGGGTGTAAGTCGCCCTGGATGGCAAGTGAGCTTTACGACGTGATCGCCAAGGTACCCGCGGGGGCAACCCAACCGCAGTTCGCGGTAATGCTGCAACGGTTGCTGGACCAACGGTTCGGGCTGGTAGTTCACCGCGAAACACGGCAGTTGCCGGGATACCGGCTGGTGGTGGCGGAGAAAGGCCCGAAGCTCAAGAAATCCTGGGAAGCCGCGCCCGTTTCTTCGCAGCCCGAGGTTGTAGTCAAGAACGGGATTGCGCGGCTCTCCGACAGTGCCGGTACCGGGGAATTACTTACCGTCCACGGGGGCGTGATCGGGGCCGTAATGCGCGGCCGTCATGAGAGCATGGCGGGTCTGGCGCGGCAGTTGATCGCACGGCTCGGCGCGCCGGTGATGGATGCCACGGGTCTGGAAGGAGAGTATGACTACGATGTGTCTTTTAAACCGGAACCCAGCCCCCGATCCAGTTGCGCGAGCGTGATGTTCGTCCCCCCGGCGTCCGGCACGGCACCGCCGCAACAGGCCAGCCCGCCCGATCCGGATGGTCAACCCACACTTCGGACGGCTCTTCAAGAACAGTTGGGGCTGAAGCTGGAGACTGTCCAATCAGTTCCGGTCGAGGTGTTAGTGCTGGATAAAGCGAACCGCGAACCGACTGCGAATTGACCCGCCGCAGCGCTGCTCCCAGATGCGGGACACCCTACCTTCGATGTCGAAGGGGTTGGGCACAGATTCCCGGGGGGATAGCCGGGCGCGCCCGGAAGCGGTCGCGAAGAGATCGAGGCCGGGCTGAGCAAGATTACGACGAAGTCGAACGGAGCAGCCGCGGGCCGGAAGGATCTAAAGCCGGACGCAGGGGCGCCCTCCGGGGTGTCCTCTCGACAGGCGCGGCTCCGATTCGATGGCGCCGCGGATGCGCATCGTCGACCGCGCGACGGGCGAGGAGCGGACCGACTCCGGCCCGATGGACGTCCGCGATTTCATCCACGCGGGCGACCCGGTGATCGCGATCGCCCTGACGCTGCCGGTTTCCAAACTGCCGGCGGACGCCTACAGGCTCGAAGTGCGGGTCGGCGACACGATTCTCCGCACGGCGGATTTCGACGTGAAGTGAAAAGGTCCGAGCTACCCCTTATTTGGCCGTCGGGGCCAGCGGTTCAAACTCTGCCTTGCCGTGGCAAACGGGCCGGATTCCCGCTCACCCGGTGAGGGGCCGCTCCGGAGAGAACCGGCAGCAAGCCCCGTCGCCCGATGGTTATACCGCGCCGTTCAAATGGAGCCTTGATGCGCCGATTCCTGCTTCTGCTTCTGCCGCCACTTCTGCCGCCACTGGTGGAGGGCGGCAAATCCACGCTCTAGGTTTGGCCATCCGGGTGCGTCCAAAGGTAGCCCTTATGAACAACGGTCCGGTGACCGGCGGCTCGGAGAAGGCCTGGCGGACGTGGACCCGCGGTGGCGGAAGCCTAGCTGCTTCACCGCAGGCAACGGGCGGACGGGGTTCGAGAAGCGCTACCGGTGGGCGACGGCGGCGGAATTGGCGGCCTTTCCGCCGAGGAACAGCAGGAAGCGGCCGATCTCAATCGGCGGGCCGAGCGGGCTGTACAAGGCGATCTTCTTCCGATTGCCGACGCAATCCAGGCAGAGTACCGCGCACGGGGCGGGGGCCTTGGGATCGGCGAAGCGCGCGGAGGGGTTTTCCACGCCGGTGTGGACGAAGCGGACCCGCGGCGCGCGCTGGCGCAACAGCACCTCAAACGGGTATTCGAGCTGATTCTCGGAGCTGTCGATGCCCACCATGGGGCAGCCCGAGCGCGCGGTCCGGTCCACCGCCTGCCAATAAGAGTCCTGGTTGTGCATGGCGCCCAGGTCGGCGAAGTATTGCGCATCGCGCGAGACCGCGAACACATTGCCGGGGCCGCGCAGGGGGCGCAGCCAGTTCTGCTCGGCCGGCAGACGCGCCAGGCTGAACAGCAGCAGGCCGATGACGATGGCCGCTACGCGCGGGCGCAGGCTTCCCAGAAACACGCCGGCCAGCGGCGCGGCCACCACCAGCGGACCCAGCAGGTAGCGCGCATCCCACGCGTACCAGCGGACATAGAAGCAGAACAGCAGAAAGCCGCACACGATGGAGGCCGCATAGATGAGCCAGCGCGGGTCATGGCGGCGCCACGCCAGCCACACGGCGAACCATGCGGCCGCCACTAGCAGCAGCAATTGCCAGCGATTGTTGGCGTTGGCCTCATGGCGGGTATTGACCGGCGGCGCGTAGCGGGCCATGCGCTCCTTATTTACAGGGTCGTCCGGGTCGATGTGGAGGCGCCGGTGCAGGTCCATCACCAGGCGGTAGACGCCCTGGTTCCAACGCTGGCTGCTCGAACCCATCTGGTCGGAGAGATTCAGAAGCAGGTTCGAGACCATCGGTTTCCAGCCCAGCGGGTCGTTACGGAACTTGTAGAGGCCGTTGCCGAACGGGGAATCGAATCCCAGGGGCGAGCCGCTCACGGCGAAGTTACGCAGATACAGCGGGCCACTCACCAGCAGGACGCCGGCGGCGGCCCAGACCGGCGCCCAACGCCAGCGGCGCCAGCGGCCGGCGGCGCGGTCGCAGAGAAACACGCCCGCCAACAGCGGGGGCGCAAACAGGTAGGCGGTGCCTTTGGTGAACACCGCCAGCCCCACCGAAAGGCCCAGAAACAGCAGGTTGCGACGGATGGCGAAGTACACCATGGCCACCAGCCAGAACGCCGCCAGGCATTCGTTTTTGGCGCTGGAGGCCTGCAGAATGCCGCTCGGCAGGGTGGCGCAGAAGAGCGCCGCGAAAGCCTGGCTGCGCGAATCCGCGTGCATGGCGGCGGCAATCGCGGTGACGCCCAGGATCGAGGCGCAGAAGGCGGCCCAACTTACCAGGTTAACCAGGTGGTCCCCGCCCGTCAGCAGGTAAGTGTGGAGCATGAAATATTCGGCCAGGGGCGGGAAGTCGATCTGGTTGAGATAGGGCGTGGGGAAGACGCCGACGCTGCCCGATTGCATCCAATAGATTACGCGCGGCAGGTGATAGGCCAGCACATCGTGGCTGTTGGGAGGGCTGAACCAGGCGGCGACGGCTACCAGCACCACGATCCAGGCGATTCCCACGGCAATCAGGGTTTCGAGAGGGCGAAGGGCGAAGCGGTGGAACGGCGGCGGGCGCCGGTAGAGGTACAGGGCAACCGCCGCGGCAATCGCCAGCCACGCCAGGGCCGCCGGAACGGGGCGCAGCAGATGGAACGCGCCCAGCGCTTCGGTAAGCCAGGCCGTCACGGCGCCTGCCATCACGCACCCGCGCAGCAGATAATCCCGCAAGCCGCATTATCCCAGAGTCGCCAGGGCGGCTGGCGGCGGGCCGCGGGGCGCCGAACCGCTCCACCCCAGCCTCCGGGTAACGGAACCGGGTTAACCATCGGCTAACTGGAACTCTCCCCGCGTCTGCCGTACCATTCTTAGCGAGATGGCAGCCCTGCCTGTAACTAAGCCTGCGGCCAGCGTGCGACCGGAAGTCTGGCCCACCATACCGGACCATTTGGAGGACCTCGGCATTCCTCGCGCTCTGGTGAGCGACCTGATTTTGCGGTATCTGTGGCTGCACGGCACGGCCACGCTGGAGGCCCTGAACCACACCTTGAAGCTCTCCTTCCCGGTGCTGGAGATCATGTTCCACCAGTTCCGGCAGCAACAATTGCTGGAAGTGAAGGGCATGCTGGGCAACGATTACTCCTTCTCGCTGTCGGCGGCGGGGCGGGCGATGGCCGACTTGCGCAGCCAGGTTTCGCTGTACGTAGGTCCGGCGCCGGTTTCCATCCACCAGTACCACGAGGTGGTGAAGGCGCAATCGGCGCACGTGCGGCTCAGCCGCGATAGCCTGCGGCAGGCTTTCCACGACCTGGTGCTGCCGGACGGCCTGCTGGATCAATTGGGACCGGCGCTGATCGGGCAGCAATCGCTGTTCCTTTATGGCGGCACGGGCAATGGAAAGACGAGCATTGCCGAGCGCATCCTGCGGATCTATCACGACCACGTGCTGATCCCCTATACCGTGGCGGTGGATGGGCACATCATCGCAATTTTCGATCCGGTGGTACACCGGGCGGTGCCCTGTGACGACGAAATGCTGGACCCGCGGTGGGTGCTGTGCGAGCGCCCCTGCCTGACGGTAGGCGGCGAACTTTCGGCGCCCATGTTGGAACTGCGTTTGGACGAGACCACCCGCGTGTTTGTCGCCCCGGTGCAGATGAAGGCCAATAACGGCATTCTGGTGATTGACGATTTTGGCCGCCAGATGCTTTCGCCGCGCGACCTGCTGAACCGCTGGATCGTGCCGCTGGACCGCCGGGTGGATTATCTGACGCTGGCCTCGGGCATGAAATTCGGCGTGCCGTTCGAGCTGATGGTGGTGTTTTCCACCAACCTGGACCCGCACGACCTGGCGGACGAGGCGTTCCTGCGGCGCATTCAGAGCAAAGTGTTGCTGGAAGACGTCACCGCCGATATTTTCGACCAGATCTTCGAGCGCATCCTGGTGGCGCAACGGACGCCCGTGGAACCGGGCTGTGCCGAATACCTGCGTTCGCGCTGTCTGATGGCGGTGCCCAAAGGGCTGCACGCCTGCTATCCCGCCGATATTTTCAAGCTGGTGAAGGCCATCAGCGAGTACGAAGGCCAGCCGGTCCGGATGACCCGCGCGGCCATCGATCGCGCGGTGTCGCTGTACTTTGCCCGTCCGGGCGGGGAGTGAAGCATGGCGCCGGACGGCTTTCGCGACTACCTGCGGACTCTGCCCGAGGAGTTGCTGGAGCACGTCAGCGAAGACTACGTGTGGCTGGCGGGCCTGGGCCTTGGCGAAGAATCCGCGGCGGAATTCCAGCGGCGCCGGGAGTGCTGCCGGCAGGAATGCCTGCGGCGCGGACGCCCCGGCATTTACCACCTGGCCGAGGGGTCCGTGGCGGCATAAATCTCGCGGGCGGCAGGGGCCGGTCAGTGCGTGGAACTGGACACCTGGAGGTCATCCACAACCCGCGCCACGTGGGGAACGCCCCTGGCAAGCGATTCGGCCTTGGCCTTTTCGGCTGCCGTATCCACCTGGCCGGAAAGCGTCACCACGCCATTGGTGGAGTTGACGGAGATATCCGGCACCGTGGACAAGCCGACATCCGAAGCCAGCTTGGACTTCACATCGGCGGTGATCTGCAAGTCGCGAACCTGCTGTTCCGGAGTGGAATTCGTGCGGCAGCCGAAAAGGGCGGCGGCCAGGAGTAGTAAGGGTAAGAGGGCTTTCACTGGAAGAATCCTCGCTCTTTGCTCTGCACGCGTAGGCGCAGGGTGCGGGACGTCACGGGAGAAACCTGACGCGGGGGCCCTGCGGGCCGGAGACGCCGCGAGGACAAGCGGACCTGAACGGCACTGGGTCGGCGAAACCTGGGTGCACCCGGGAAATGCAGAGGCAAACGGGGGAGTTGCTGACGCGGAGGGCGACTTCGCCGCAGGCACGCGAGAGACGGCGCGCAGATGGCGCTTGCGGGCGGGCGACGGCTTCAGCGTCCTTTTAATTGCTCGGGGAGGACGGCGTAGCCTTCGGGGGGTGGGAAGACGGAGAGCAGAAGCTCCAGGCGGCGGCGCAGGTAGCGGCTGGGCATCTGGCGGGGGCCGGTTTCTACGTCGATATCGCAGCAGGTGCCGTGCAGGTAGAGGGTCAGGGTGTCTTCGAAGGCCTGGCGGGCGTACTCGCGGAAGAGCTTGGTTTCTTTGCGGACGTTGGTCTGGCGGCGCAGCAGGGCCTGCTTGAGGTGCCAGCTTTTTTCGTCCACCTCGCCGTGGACTTCGGTACTCAATTCCTCGCGGATGGTGCGGTAGAAGCGCTCCTGCACTTCGGCGGGCCAGAACTCGGCCACCACGGCGGCTAAGGCGCTGTAGAACTGGTAGTGGTAGTCGGCCACTTCGGCATCCTTGATACCGAAGGCCAGCACGGTCGTATCGTCCACCTGGCGGCGGGAGCAGGCCACCTGGCGGGCTTCGGCGGGGCGGTCGAAGGTGATGCTGTCGCCATCCTTGCCGTTGCCTTTTTCGAGGTAGGGGACCAGGATCACGGCCACGTGCGGGAGGGTGACATGGATGGCGGGGGAGATGGCGGCGATGGGGTCGTTGATGTACTGGCGGAGGTCTTCCTCGGCCATCGGGAGGGTGGAAAAGTACGATAGCTTGTTGCTCAGGGGAATCATCTCACCGTGGATGCGGTGGGTCATCTCCTCCACAGTCACTTTGGTCCGTTCGGCGTCAGTGGACATCCTGTGGTTCGATTGTAACAGGGGTACAAGTTAAACTTGTGTTGAATGGGCCGTAAAATCCTGGTTTCGGCGGGGGAAGCCTCAGGCGACTTGTACGCTTCCCTGGTAGTGGAGGAAATCCGCCGTCGGATGCCCGGGGCCGAGTTTTTCGGCTGCACGGGGCCACGGCTGCGGGCGGCGGGGGTGCGGACGGTGGTGGATTCGGCCAGCCTGGCGGTGGTGGGGCTGCTGGAGGTGGTTGCGCACATTCCGCGAATTTACGGCGAATACCGCAAGCTGATCGAGGCGGCGAGGGAGGAGCGGCCGGAGGTGGCTCTGCTCACGGATTCGCCGGATTTTCACCTGCGGGTGGCGCGGCGGCTACACCGGATGGGCACGCCGGTGGTGTACCTGGTGGCGCCGCAGGCCTGGGCGTGGCGGAAGGGGCGGATTCCGCAGATGCGGCGGGACATCCAGCGGCTGCTGTGCATTTTCCCGTTTGAGGAGGAATTTTTCGCCGGGCACGGGGTGCGGACGACGTACATTGGGCACCCCCTGGCGGGGCTGGTGGCGCCTGGGATCACAAAGGACGAGTTTTTTCGGAAACACAGGCTGGCGGCGGGCCGTCCATTAATAGCGATACTACCCGGCAGCCGTAAAGGGGAAGCTCTGCGCCATCTGCCCGCGCTCCTGGATGCCGCCGAGCGGCTGTACCGCGAGCGGGCCGTGAACCTGGTGCTCCCGGCATCGGTAACCACCGGGGTGGCATTTTTTAAGGAGTTTGTGGGAAGCGCACCGGTTCGGGTGATCGAAGGAGAAAGCTGGGACGCCATGGCGCATGCCGATGTGGCTTTGGCGGCCAGCGGGACGGTGACCGTGGAAGCGGCCCTGCTGGGGACCCCGATGGTGACCTACTACCGCGTTTCGACGCCCAGTTGGATTGCAGGTAAGTTGTTGGTGCGGGTACCTTTTTACTCCATGGTGAATCTCATTGCGGGGCGCCGGACGGTGCCCGAGCTGATGCAATCGGAGCTGACCGGCGCGGCTTTGGCGAGGGAGGCCGGGCGTCTGCTGGGCGACCCGGCGGCGCGAGCGGAGATGTGCGCCGGGCTGGCGGAGGTGCGGCGCAAGCTCGCCCAGGCTGGAGGGGTATCGGCTGCCGCGCGGGCGGCCTCGATTGTTCAGGAAATTCTGGAAGGACAATTTGCTCATGTATCGTAATTGCTTTGCTTCCGGTGTGGCGGTGTTGGCCCAGGGGGTGTGGCTGCTGGCGACGGTGGCGCCTGCCGGGGCCCAGGAGCGGCGCGCCGCCCCGTCCCGCATCGACGTGGACCTGTACACCATCGAGGCCGAGATCACCCCCAATACGCAGTTGCTGGAGGCCAAAGTGGCCATCCGGTTCGTGCCGATTGACGACGGGATTACGGCGACCACCTTCGAGCTGAATAATGCCCTGAACGTGTCGCGAGTGGTGGACGCCAGCGGGAAGCAGCTTCCCGCCACCCGCAACCAGCAGGATTTTACGGAGCGGGTGAATTTCGACCAGCCGCTGCCCAAGGGACAGCCGGTGACGATCACCTTCTATTACGACGGGCACCTGACCGGCAATGAGGATTCGCCGGTCTACGGGATCAAGTTCGCGGCGATTCATCCGGAATTCGGGTTTCTGCTGTATCCGTCGCGGTGGTTTCCGGTGAGCGGCTACTCGACGGACCGGTTTGCGGCCGATCTGCACATCACGGTGCCGACGGGTTACGCAGTGCTGGCGAGCGGCATCGATTCGCACCATGCCGACGCGGACAAGATGGTTTACGATTTCCACTTCGAGCACCCGTCGTTCCCCGGCAGCCTGGCGGTGGTGAAGGAACAGCCGCTGAAAGTTTCAGAACAAAGTGTGACCACGAACATGTACTTTCGCGGGCCGGAAGCCGACATGGCGCAGCCGTACGGTGAAGAGATCGGGCGGATGATGAACTACTTCACGGGGATCTACGGGCTGCCGCCGAACGCCAGTCTGAACGTGATTGAAACGGAGACTGACGCGCCCACCGGGTATGCCGCGCCGGGGATGATTTTCCTTTCGCCCGGGACCATTGGCAAACAAGTGGCGTCGCGGGTGCTGGCGAACCAGATTTCCCGGCAGTGGTGGGAGGATATGGTCTCGCCCACCACGCGCAACCATTTGTGGCTGGAGAACGGGATGGCGACTTACTCGGAGCTGCTGTGGACGGGGAACACGGCGGGCGCCGCGGCGATGGCCTCGGCCACCAGCGACGTGATGGTGGATTCGCTGACCATCGACACGGTGCCGATCATTCAATCGGCGCGCCTGGAGGATTATTCGCCGGAGCTGTGGGCGCTGACGGGAAGCAAGGGCGCCGCGGTAATGGGGATGTTGCGCCAGGTGATCGGCGACAATAATTTCTACGCCACGCTGAAGGCGTACCTGGCGAAATACGCCTGGAAGAACGGCAACACGGACGATTTCCGGGAGGTGGCGGAGGCCACCTCGGGCAAACAACTGGGATGGTTCTTCATCGAATGGATCGAATCGAGCGGGACGCCGCAGTTCACGCTGAAGTATACGATTTTGCGCGAGCAGAGCAAGGGCTTCCGGGTGATGGGAGAGATTGCGCAGGACCTGGACACGTTCCGCATGCCGGTGACTTTGCGAATTGACACGGACGGGAACCCGGAGACCAAGACGGTGGAGGTGGTGGGGACGTCGTCGGAATTCGAGGTGGATACGTTCGGCAAGCCCAAGAATGTGGTGATCGACCCGGATAACCACGTGCTGCGGGAGAGCTCGCAGATGCGCGTGGCGGTGGCCATCCGGCGGGGCGAGCAGTATATGCAGTTGAGCGAATTCGCCGACGCCATGAGGGAATACCAGAAGGCGCTGGAGACGAATCATTCGAGCTCGCTGGCGCGGTACCGCATGGCGGAGGTGGAATTTCTGCAGCAGAACTGGCAGCAGGCCGCCAACGATTTCCGCGAGGCGCTGAACGGCGACCTGACGCCTAAGTGGACGGAGGTGTGGTCGCACATCCACCTGGGGATGATTTTCGATGTGACCGGGCAGCGCGACCGGGCGGTGAACGAGTATAACCTGGCGCTGCGTACGAGGGACACTACGCAGGGGGCGGATGTGGAAGCGACCAAGTATTTGAAGACGCCCTACGAGCGGGTGCGGCGGCCGGAGCAGTAGGGCGGGCGCCGGCGCCGCGGGCGGCGGTCGATTTCGAGCGGCGGGGTCTGGCACAATAACAGTGTCGATGACCGAACGCCTGTATTACACCGATTCCTACCTTCGCGATTTCCGCGCGCAGATTGTGGACTTGTCCGCCGACGGGAGCACGGTTTACCTGGACCGCACGGCCTTTTATCCGACGTCGGGCGGGCAGCCGTTCGATACCGGGACGATTGCCGGCGTGCCGGTGGTGGAGGTGGTGGACGAAGAGGAACGCATCGCGCACCGGCTGGCGGGGCCGGTGGGGGCGGGCGCGGTGGAGTGCACCGTGGACTGGGCGCGGCGCTTCGACCACATGCAGCAGCACAGCGGGCAGCACCTGCTTTCGGCGGTGTTCGAAGAGCTATTCCACCTGAAGACGGTGAGCTTCCATTTGAGCACCGAGAGCAGCACCATCGACGTAGAAGGCGGCACGGTGGATGCGCGGGTGTTGCAGGAGACCGAGACGCGGGCCAACCAGGTGGTGTTTGAGAACCGTCCGGTAGCGGTGCATTTCGAACACGCCGCGGAGGCGCAGGGGCTGCGCAAACCTTCGGAACGGGAGGGCGTGCTGCGGATTGTGGCCATTGAGGGACTGGACCGCAGCGCTTGCGGGGGCACGCACGTGCGGCGGACGGGCGAGATTGGCGCGGTGATGCTGCGCAAGGTGGAGAAGATCCGGCAGGCGACGCGGGTGGAGTTTCGCTGCGGAGGCCGGGCGGTTCGGCGGGCGCGCGCGGATTACGAAGCGCTGGCCCAGACGGCGCAGCTGTTTTCCGCGCCGCTGGACGAGGTGCCGGCGGCGGTGGCGGCGCAACTGGATGGCGCGCGCGGGGCGGAGAAGGCGCGCCGCAAGCTGGAACTGGAGCTGGCGGCGTACCAGGGCCGGGAACTGTACAATAGCGCGGCCCCCGGTGCGGACGGCTTGCGGCGGGTGGTGCGGCGGCTGGAGACGGGCAGCCTGGAGGAACTGCGGGCTATCGCGCAGAACTTCACGGCGCAACCGAAGGCGTTGTTCCTGGCGACGCTGGCCGGACCGCCCTCGATCCTGCTGGCGGCTTCGGAGGATGCCGGGGTGGACGCGGGCAAGCTGCTGAAGGCGGCGCTGGCGGAGGTATCGGGGCGCGGCGGCGGGAACGCGCGGATGGCGCAGGGCAGCGTGGGGAACGCGGGGCTGCTGGATGCGGTGGTGCGGCGGCTGGCGTGGTAGGGGCGGGTGCTGGTGCGGTTGGTGCGCGGGTTTGGTGCGGGTTGCAAAAGCGGTGACGGGTTGGGTAGAGTGAAAGGGTCAGGAGCCGTGGTGTGCGCCCGTAGCTCAGTTGGATAGAGCGTCTGGCTACGAACCAGAAGGTCGGCAGTTCGAATCTGTCCGGGCGCACCACATAAATATCCCACTTTCAAATACATACGGCTAATTTACAACTGTAGATTTTGGCTCGTTTTCGCCACCGGCAGCACCAGTGGCAGCACCCCGCGCCGCTTTCTCCTTCGCCTCGCGATCCTGCTGCGCCTTCCGTGCCGCCTCAAAGATCGCATCCATTTCGGTGGCCGCCTGCTGCTGGAGCTTCGGTAGGACATGACCATAGACGTCCATGGTGAAGGCCGTGGAGGAATGGCCCAACAACTCGCTGATCATCTTGATGGGCACGCCGTGCGCCAGCAGGAACGATGCACAGGAGTGGCGTAGGTCGTGAAAGCGGAGGTCCTTGATACCGGCCCCGTCCCTGACCTGGTAGAAGTACTTGATTAGCGTGCGAGGATCGAGCGGAGTGCCCGTGCATGGATTGGCAAACACGAAATCGAGGTCCTGCCAGCGCGTGGACGCAAGGCGCTTGTCCGCCTCCTGGCGCATCCGGTGGGCTACAAGCGCCTTCACGGCAACCTCGCAGAGCAGCACCGTACGCGTGCTCTTCCTGGTCTTGGGAGTGCTCAGTACGAGCGCTGTTCGCGGCTCCGTATCCTCAATACCGCTCGCCGTGGTGGGTTTGGCGGCCGGTTTCCTGTAGAGCCTCTGCAGTTGCACGGCGATCTCAAACTGCTTCTTCTCCAGATCCACGCGGGACCACTGAAGCCCGAGGATCTCTCCTTCGCGGGCGCCGGTAGCCAGCGCCAGGACGAAAGCCGCCTCGAAGGGGTGGCCCTGCGCCGCCTTCTCGAACGCCGCCAACTCCTCCTCGGTCAATGACCGAACGCGCCGCTCTGGCAATGGCGGCGGGTCGCTCAAAGCCGCAGCGTTCCGGTGGATGAGGTTCCACTTGACCGCCGTGCCCAACGCGACGCGCAGGCAAGTCCTGATATGACGGCACGTCTTCGGGCTGAGCGTCTCCAGTTTCTCTGCGATCAACATCTGGACGTGCTGCGGGGACAGTTTTACCAGCGGGACTCTCCCGATCACTGGGACGATGTGCTTATCAATGAGGCCCTGGTAGTGGCCGAGCGTTTTTGGCCGCACGCGGGGCGTGGCCACGTCCTTCAGCCAGGAGGCGAGGTATTGTTCCAGCGTTTGACGCTCCGGCGCTTCCCGGAGAATCCCGAGACGATGGTCGCGGCGATCATCGTCCAACTTCTTCAGCACCTCGGCCTTGGTCTTGCCGCGGTAGAATTTCCGCTTCGGTTTATCGCCTATCCACCCGACCACCAGCGCGGCACGCCACCCGTCGCTGGTCTCGTACGGCGATCCCTCACCGTTCGAGCGGTGCCGTTTGCGTTGGCCGCGGCGCGCTTTATCTTCCGTCATTCAACTCCTCCTTTTTCGCTTCTGTATAGGTTTTGCCCCCAAAAAGCCTCGCCATTTGACCAAAGGGGCTTCGCTCGTCTTGATCAATTTCCTTCAACAAGCGGACCATCTCATCGGTCACCAGCCGGTCCGGGCTGGCATCGGACCTCGATGCGATAGCCGCGCTCGTAACGACACGCGAGAGATCGAATACGGCCGCCGCTATGCGATGTAATTCTGCCGCTTCCGGTTCACCCATCCTTGACCTGCGAAGCAGAAACAGACACCGGAGTAACCCCGTGATCGCAATGTCGGTCTTTCGCAAACCATAATCGGGTTCCTTGTCCAGTTGAAACGCGAGAATCAGGTCCATACCGACACCGAGATTCTCGGCCGCCAAAGCCAACCGTGCACGCTCATTCGGGGGTGGGTCTTGCTTGCCCAACTCCCAGCGGCTGACCGTAATCGGGGATACCCGCAACGCCTCCGCGAATTCCTGCTGCGTGCAAACTGGATCACCACCGTCATCGATGCCGTAAGCCCGCCGCCGCAGTTCGACCACGAACCGCGCCCACTTGCCGGTTGGCTTGCGGCTCGTCCGCCGCCTAATCGTTTTTACTGGTCGCTTGTCCCGAGGTCCGTCGATAGCCATAACGTTTCCTCCTCACTGACACTATAATACGGACCTTTACCGCATTCAGCAATAAGCACCTTATAGTTTCTAACGACTAGTCGTTTTAGTGAAATGCTGACCAGTGACTAACGGTGGCAAACTTCGTAAACTCGTCTATGAAAGGGGAAGGTTTAGTCAAGCAATGCAAAAACGGAAAACGATCACTCCCGACCAGGCGCGACAACGCGAGCTTCTCCGGATTATTGAGGTGGCCGACCTGCTCGGCGAATCCCGTGCAAATATTTATCTGAGGATTAAAGTCGGCCAGATTCCGGCAGTCAGGTTCGGCAAGACCACACGCGTGCGCGCGGTGGCGCTGTTTGAGATGCTCGACGGCCTGGCGACCGGGACGAAGGTGGCGTAGGCCGGCGTGCCGATCTCCACTACCACAGAGAATCCTTCCATGACGAATACAAACCAAGTGTCATTAGAAACCGCCTGTCGTCCTTGGCATGAGGTCCCTCTTGCCGAGGTATTCCAGTCGCACGAGACGCCGTTCCAAGACTACGACCCGCTGTTCAAGCTTCAGGTTTTGTTGGTCGACCGTTGGCTCGAATGCCTGCCGCACAATCCCTCGCCTCGGGACCTTTTCTTCGCACTCCAGGATCTCGGGCGCTTTGAAGCCTCGGGCGACGAAGGCAGTCCCGGCGACATCGGGTCGGTCGCCTATTGGTTATTCGTTCTTCTCCACCTTGTTGACGATTATATAGACGATCTACCCACGCCTGTAGACGCCGAGGCCGCGGCAATCGTCCGTGAGGGTCTGAACTGGGTCGCTGAGCATCCGAGTGAGGCGCCCGAGGACGACCTTGCCCTCGCACGGCGGCTCGCGATGGAGACGTGCGAAGGCGAGGCCCAGAGCGGCCACGCAGTCGATCCGCACGGGGCACTTACTCCAGCGCAGACCCAGATGACGTTGCGGATCTTCCAGTGCACCGACACCGGCAATGCCGAGCGCTTGGTCAATCGCCACGGCGCTGACATTCGGTACTGCCATCAGCAGAGGACGTGGTACTGGTGGGATAGCGCACGGTGGGTGCCGGACCAGGTCGGCCACATGATGCGCCTGGCCAAGGGTATTGCGCGCGCCCTGCATGCAGAGGCGGCCAGGCTGGTCGACGACGCACAGCTCAAGAAGTACGCCGCGTGGGCATTAGCGAGCGAGAGCACCGAGCGGAAGAAAAAGGCGCTGGAGTCCGCGCAGTCAGAACCGGGCGTCCCCATTCTGCCTGGGGATTTTGATCGCGATCCGTTCCTCCTGAACTGCCTGAGCGGCACAATCAGCCTTCGGACTGGCGAGCTACGGCAACATCGGCGCGAAGACCTGATCACCAAGCTGGCTCCGGTGCGCTTCGCTCCAGGCGCGCGCTCTGGACTCTGGGAATGGTTTCTGCAGGAAGCGACGGGCGGCGATCAGGACTTCCAGGAGTTTCTCCAGCGCGCCATAGGCTACAGCTTGACCGGCGATGTCAGCGAGGAGAAGCTGTTCTTCGTCCACGGGCCTGGCGCTTCGGGGAAGTCCACATTTCTGGAGGCCATCAAGGCGGCTTTGGGTGATTACGCGAAGACCGCCGATTTCGAGACGTTCGTGCAGCGCAATGCCGGCGGCATTCGCGACGATATTGCTGAACTGGCCGGTCGCCGGTTCGTGGTGTCCATAGAGGTCGATGAGGGTAAGAAGCTGGCCGAAGGGCTGACCAAGTGCCTCACGGGGGGCGACACGGTGCGCGCCCGCTTCTTGTACCAGGGCGCGTTCGACTTCGTGCCGCAGTTCAAACTCTGGCTTGCGGCAAATCACGAACCGAACGTAAAGCACAGCGATACCGCCATGTGGCGGCGGATTCTGCGCATCCCGTTCGACCATGTCGTGCCGAAAGAGAAGCGGGATCGCGCGCTCAAGGCCCGGCTGAAAGACGTGCGGGAACTCGGCCCGGCGATCTTGGCTTGGGCGGTCGAGGGTTGCCTGCGCTGGCAAGAGGACGGGCTGGGTGTTCCGTCAGTGGTCGAGGATGCCACGGAGCAGTACCGCATGGACATGGACCCTTTGAAGGACTTCCTGGCTGACTGCTGCGTACTGGCCCCCGGCATCTGGGGAACAGCCAAGGATCTGCGCCAGGCGTACGAGGCTCACTGTCGGGACCACGGCGAGAAGCGCCCGCTCACAGCGAAAGAATTCGCGGCATGCCTTCGTGCCCGTGGCTGCGAGTCCGACCACCGCCGGGCCGGCAACGTCTGGGTCGGGATCGGCCTTCGGGCGGACGATGCCACGGGCGGGGTCATGTGATGCCCCGTGAACCCGTGAAGGCAGGTGAACCCAGTTCCAGTAACTTTTCATGAAAGCCGCTCATGAGGGAGTTTTATGGAAAGTGCCTTCACCTGCCTTCACGGGTTCACAACGGCGCGGCGTGGACGTGGGAAGACCAGCACCACCAGCCAATTTCAGGGTCCTGTTCGGCGACCGCGCCGGGCGGGTGGACATGGTGCTGAGGATTCCTAGTCAGACCGATTTAACCAGGAGTGCGTGAGCACGCAGGAACGCAGGCGCGCACGAGATGTATCAGCACCCTCAAGCCAGCCCTGACGCTCACACTTCATGTCTTGCTTTCGAGGGCGGGCAGGCTGCGACACGTGGAAGATGTTGCCGATTGATATTCGACTTCAGGAGAAGGCATGACGCGATGAATAAATTAGACAGCCTGATTTCGTGGCTCAGCCCTGCTTGGGCTTTGCGCCGCATCCGGGCACGCGCCGCCCTGCGTGCTGCACAAGAACCTGTGTCGCTGCCCTCGCGCCGCGATCATATCGGCTGGCAGCGACTCGATAATCCGAGTGCGCCAGCCGACAACATTCGCGGCGCGAACGGCAACTGGCTCAACCGCCGTCCCCGCGAAGATAACAAGCTCGGCTGGTAGTTCCAGCCAAATCACAAAAGGAGCAAACGCATGTTTGGAAATACGACGACTGAAAAAGCGGCAGCCCAAATCGACAAGTGGGCTGCACGCGAACTGCAACTCACCCGCGAGGTGTTCGCGGCCGAGGATCGGATCAAGGCCGCCGAAATGGCGGCTGGCGAGGCATTGTTGGACGACTCGCCGGATGGAAGCGCGGTGGCGGACGTTGCCCGCGTACGCGCAGAAGTGGCCGTCCAGCGGGCGGCCCTTGTGGCCTGCCGGAAGCGGCGTCTGGACGCGATTGCGACCAAACGCGCGAGCGATACTGCAGCCCTTCGCAAACAAGCGGGCGACTACCGCGCCGAGCTTGAAAACGTCGAACGGAAGACGACAAAACTCCTGAGGGAACTCTCGGCCCTGCAGGATGTCGCATACACCAGCTTGATCTTGCAGAGCCAACCGAAGGGGGAACTTATCATACAGGGCTACCATGTCCCGCGCTCTGAAAAATTGCGCGCGGAGATCGCGGCGATGGAGGTTCGGGCCGGCCTGTTGGAGAGCGATAAGCTTACCGCCGAAGGCGAAGTGGATATGGACGGCATCACGTCGGTCGACGAACTGGTGCTCACAGTCCTCAAGCGCAAGGCTGTGGTCCCGGACGCCGCGGCGATCCTTACGTGGGCCGCCGCCTGCGAAAAGAACTCGGACCTCGGTCCTTTCGGCGATCTTCCGCGGCGGTACCGGCTGCAGTGGCGTAACGGCATCATTAACGACCGCGATAGCTACACCCTAGTTGTGCCGCTCGCGCCGCAGAACGCTCCCGCCGCGACATTCAAGTCGGTACCGCGCACGCCTGAGGAGCGCGCCGTCGCACAATTCAACGCTGTGAAGCTCAGGGAGCGGCTGGTGCACGCATGACCGAGACTATCACCACCATGGAGGCGGCCCCAGCCGCCTCCACCCCACCACCAGCCTGCGCCGGCACCCCATCGGCGGCGGATATCGCCAAGTACATCGCGCGCCAGGAGGCGGATGTCGTCTTTCACCTGGCCGGCAACGCCGCCGCGCGCCGCGCGCTTCAGGGTTCCGAGCCTGGCTGGCGTCGGCTGCGGTCGGGAGACGAACTGCGTGCCTTCCATGAGGCCGGCCATGCTGTCGCCATATGGGCGGCCGGCGGGCATCCGTGGTGGCTTTCGATAGTGGCTGACGAGACTGTTCGGATCGGCAAGACGGGCTTCGAGGGCGGGGTCTGCTGGGGCGGTGGTAGTCCCCTACCGCCCGGCCCTTGTCCGCGGCCAGCGCGTGCGGAAAGCGATCTCCGGAAAGCTGCCGGCGTGTGCCTGGCGCTCTGCTTATTCGAAGGCGCGTTCGGGTGGCGGCCCGCCCTGCGTATTGCGAGACGCCTCCGTGCAAGCACGCGCGCATTGGTCGAAAATCACTGGTGGCGCGTCGTGGTGCTCGCCGACGAGCTTATGCGTCGCCGGGTCCTCGACCACGAGGCGATTGCCAAGCTCCTTGGATCGCGCCCGTCGTGAACGAGTTCGTCACGCGCCCCCGGCTGTCCTTACGCCAGTTTCCGACCGGCGGTTTCTTAACTGGGGGCGCGGCGGGGGACGGGATAGGCCTGACGCAGGTCCCTGCGCGGGTCCGCGAGATGGCCCACAGCTTTCATTCAATTAGTGCTGGCGAATGCGCAGGGCGAATTGGCGGTGCGCTGGAGCGGGCACGCGATTCGAAGCGACGGAGAAGGGATGGCATAAGGGGGCGCAGCGTCGCCGCTGATCTGGCCCGTGGGGCCTGCCGAAGCCGAGCCGAGGCAGTGGCCCGGCGGCAACGCGTCAGGCGGCACTTTACCGATAAGCCACTCTTCGTCCACAATGCCTGTCTCCGGGCGGGCGACGGCTGGCCGGCGCACTTGGACGGATCGCGTTTTGCGGCCAAGTGGCATGAGGAGACCTGGTGAGAGTAGCTGCAGCACCCCTTTTGGCGCCCTGAGACTACAATCGCGGCACCACATCCAAAGGGCGAGTATAATCGGAGTTTACTACCTAACGGAACTCAACATGGCCAAGAAACAACACGAATTCGTTGAAATCAAACAGCACCGCCGCAGATTTTATTTGGTCAAGATGGCCGCCGAGACCTTGGTCTCGATCGCGTACACGTCAGTGCGCGGCGAATCGGCTGAGGAAGGTGCGGTCCAGCGGTTGCTGAACCCTAGACGGATCGCGGGATTAACAAAATTTGCTCTCGAAGGAGGCGACTATCCAAGTTGTGTCGTGTTGAACTGGGTCAATAAGGAACGTCCGCTGGAGGTTGTAAAGGGAAAGCTCGACATCTCGGATGAGGCCCAGTCAGCCCAGATCATAGATGGCCAGCACCGGATTGCCGGGCTGAAGGAGGCAATGAAGTCCAAGAACAGCATCAAGGATCTTGAGATTCCAGTGGCCTTATATGAAGGCTTGGATACCCGCGCGTGCGCCGACATTTTCATATCCATCAACACCGAGCAGAAACCCGTATCGAAAAGTCTCGTGTTCGACCTGTACGGTGTCTCTAGTGAGTATTTGGTTGATCCTGCTGCTGTTCGGGCGAAGGATATAGCCTCCGCCCTCAACGAGGACAACTCATCGCCTTACTACCAGCTCATTAAGTTTCCGGGATCACCCCGAATGCGCGGTGGCATAGCCCTCTCGACTGCTGTCACAGCCTTAAAGCCTTTGGTGGAGGTCAAGGGGGCTCTTGAGCAAGTCGGCATCAAGGAACTGGAGCGGCAGACCGCAGTCCTCAATAACCTCTTCGACGCGATTCGCCAGAAGTACGACAAGGAATGGTCGTCGGCCGATAATCCGTTCATTTACGCATCGGGTTTTATGGGCGCTCTGGATTTTTTCCGGAACAAACTCATAGATTACTGCAATTTACGGAAATCCTTTACGCGGGAAACAATAGCCAACGTTCTTACCTTGGATTCAGGAAATCTGATCCTCCAGTCGGAAGTCCGCGGGCAATCCGGTTCGAGCGCGGCCGCTATAATATACGACCGCTTAGTTGACTGCTTTCACCCAGCGACTGACGCGAGTGGTATCGAGATCTGATCGGTCGTCGTGCATATCGCGCCACAATTCCTGCTGGGGATCCTTCCCCCCAATTCGACCAAGGCCAACGTCCTCGCTCTGCGCTTATCTGCCAACGATGCAGTTCGGCTGCGGCAAGGCTTGCTGACAGATGCAGGGAATTACTACTATTCGGGGCTTATTAGTTTCCTCGACGGCTCTCTTGGTCTGGACCGATCCCTGTACACCTGGTCGACCGTCAAATTCTACTATTCAGTCTTTTATGCCCTTCGATGCCTCCTTGCTCTGCGCAGCCACTGCATCTACTACGTTAACGAGAAACCCTTCACCTGCTGCGGGATCGCCGGATCACTGAGCGCGGCTTGTAAGGGAACAACTCATAAGGTGGTCTTGAGCCTTTTCGGCCAGGTTTTCGCTGGCGACCCTCTTCTGTCGCAACCCATCGGTGGGGAGCCGGCACTCGAATGGTTGATGAATCGTCGCGAAGACGCCAACTATAAGCAGGGACGATTTGCGGACCCAACGGCACCCGATCATTTCTTAAAAGTGACCCAACTCGGATTCAGACGCGCCATAAACGCATACCTAAAGGAAGCGTCCTCCCTCTATGTCTTCGATCCAGACCACGCCATGATTGCTTTTCCCTTGGCGGCGCTGTTACGGGCACGGACCGGGTTGAAAACACAGAATTTACAGCTCGACCTCGACAGCGGCAGGTTTCTGTCCGCCCTGGGACGAGATAAGAGCGGCAGAATTGCGGGGCTCGATCAGCTATTCTGATCGCCCACGATCCTCCCGCGAACCCGTAGGTCCGCCCAGGATGGTCGGGCGGGGCAATTTCGTTGAGCCACGAAAGCGGTCCAACGCTGGAGGGCCGTGGCGCCACTTGGCTGTTTAATGTCGCCATTTCGCCGAAGTGGTCGCTCCGGCCGTTGACGCCCTACTCGGAAACAGCTCCCGCGGGGAACGGCATTTTGTGGTCCGG
Organism: Bryobacteraceae bacterium; assembly: GCA_035505095.1. Lineage (GTDB taxonomy): Bacteria > Acidobacteriota > Terriglobia > Bryobacterales > Bryobacteraceae > JOPF133. The sequence goes on from DATJRE010000172.1 coordinate 23,187, forward strand.
CAAGCGGTGTCGGTCGACCTTGCGTGACTGCGCATTTTCCGACAAGGGCAGGAAAACGGGTTATCGTAGATTGACCGTCGCCATCGCCATGGGCGGCCACCGTCGCAGGCACCGCCCGGCGGGCGCAGGTTGCCGAGCGGCCCTTGCTGCCTCACTGAGCGGGAGCTCTCGGGTTGCCCAGAACTTAGAAACGCCGCCAACGCGGTGGCTGGCGGCGTTCCGGAATGGGATGGGTACGCTATTTCGCGATCCGATACGCCCGCTGGTCGGTTCCGTTCTTGAAGGACTCGACCGCCAGGCCTATTCGCTTTCCAACCGTTCCGGAAATGAAGCCCCGGACGCTATGGGCCTGCCAGCCGGTGGCCGTCATGATCTCGGCCAGGGTCGCTCCCCCCTTTCGGCGCAATAGGTCGAGCACGACGCTCTTCTTGCTGAATTCGCGCGGCACGGCGGCCTTGGGCGCGTTCTTCTTGGCCCTGGTAGTTTTGGTCGCCTTGGCGGTCTTCGACGCGCCCTGGCGGCCTTGGTGCGCGCTCGTGGCGGCTTTCTTGCGGCTGGGGGTGCTCTTGTCGGCTGCCGGCTTCTCCTGCGTATCGGGGGCCGTTACGGCGGCGGCAGCTTCGTTCGTGGTACTGGTCGTCATGTGGTGCTTCCTTTCTGCGCTCTGCGCACCACGATTCATCACTCCGGTCGCTGAGAAAGGCAAGCGGAGAAGTGATCGACTTGCCGTGCGGGTTGGAGCCGAAAGGACGCTATGTGATGATCGAGATATATGGATTTCAAAGAGGACATAAGGCAGCACGTTCTGAGAGTTTTGCCCCGTGACCCGCGTACCGATCAGGATCTTCATTCCAAGAACGCCAGTGATTTGCTGATCATATACGCGAATTGGTTGATGCGACTCATACCAAGTCGACCACGGGTGGTTCATGTTTCGCGTGCGCTGTTGGCTAACCCGCTCGCGGTTGATCCGAAATACGCGCCCGCTCTGGCCGCATTGCAAGCCACGATCCAGGCCGGGCACGATCTTACACCCCACCTGAGCACAAGAATCGCATATGGATACGAATTGTCGCAGGGCGGAATTGGACATGGGCTGCAAGGGCGCAGAGACCTAGATCTATTACTGAACGACTGGGGCATTCACCACCTCCACCTATCAAGCGAGATCGACACTGGCGGCTTTTTCGTGAAACGCGATGGTCCCTTGCTTCTTGGGGCTTTCAAGCTGGACGACGCCTATTTGATTGATACTATGCGTCACGGCGACTGGACGCGCGAACACGTAATCCAGGTCATTGTTACTGAATGGCCGGAGGCGGGTCTGGTCCGCGAAGTGAAGGGCCTGGCCGGATACACAGTTACCGAACAGGAGCGTTCAAAGCTCCGTAATACGGGTGTCAATAGCCTGGTGAACATCAGTGGTAGGCTCTACCAGCCGGCCGTTGGAATCATGGCCTCCGGTGTTTCTTTTCACAGCACGCTTGCTGCGGACAGGGTGCTCGACGGAGTTGCTTGGTTTGAATCGCAACTCACCAGCAATCCTGACTTCCTTTCGGAAAAGATGGCAGCGGTCGGCGCGACATGCCCCGTCGACGTCGACCTCCACTTCGAGTTTTTCGACTTCGGCTATGGCATTGTTGAGAGGAAAACCGGTTTTCGCTTCCGCCTTCAGCGTTGATTAATGGCGGCCAATGTCCGACTTGCTGGTATCGGGCTTGCGCGCGCAGCGCACACTACCGATTCGGCCTGGCGCGGAATTTGTGCCGCCTTATTGCCCGCAGTTCTTCTTTCGCGTGTACCATTTTGCTTGAACGGTGCCACCGATGCGGCGAAGTTGAACCGCATCAATCGGTCCGCCTACCTCGTTTACTCCGGCCCCCTGATACTGGATTGTCAATTCAACCATGTGGATCGCTCTCGACATCGAATATTCAAAGCTGTCGTTAGAGTAGGGGCCTGCGGAGTGCCACGAAGAGTTCTCACGTCTGGCTCGCTCAGTCCTGCCCGCTGCGAACTCGATCATGTTGTCTCCGCGCCCAACCGCGCAGAAGCTGTCATAGGGGCAGCCCTTCTGTCCTCCATCGGCCGTAGCCACGGTTGATCCGTGCGATGTGGGATGGATCGATACACCATAGAGCACGAGGGTGCCATCGGAACCTTCGCCTCCGAAAAAAGCATCCACCAAAGTTCCTTGAGGGTTGACCGCAGCCTGGAACTGGTCGGGATACCGAGTCCCCATGTCGTTAAATCTGTTGGTAATGTCTCTCGCCCATTCACCAAGCACATCCTCAACATGCCCCCGGATGGTACTGTTCTTGGAAAGCACACTTCGATATGCCGCCCGAGCTTCCTCGATATTGTCCCACCCCTGAACATGCGGCATTTCGATGAAACCGGCGGTGCCTGCATCAACAAAGACTAGGTTATTTCCAAACGCGGCCACTTTGCACGCGTCGAAAGTGATGATGTCCGGATTTCTGTTTCGGCCCTTTCTAATCGCGATGCTATCGGCGGCTACTGAGATCTCATTCTTCGACAAGTGGACTATGCCCACGGAGCCATGCTCGACTTGGGCCGCCGCCGTACATGTCAAGAGAGCCGAAAGGAGGAACGCTTGAATTCGCACAAAACTTACTGTATCTGAGATGGCAAACGCTTGTGAATGCCACTTCTTCGGTGCCTGCCTGTCGCCGACCTGAAGACTTCATCTCCGGGCAATCGCGGGGTGGGGGTCGGCTTGCCGCAACCCGGGCAGCGCGGGTTGCTGTCCGGTTTACCGAACTGGTCCCCCGCCGTCTCCATGGCTCCACAGTGGGAACGAGCCACCCATCCTGCTGTCATCACTCTCCAGGTGCGCGAAAGATGCGCAGACAGTGTTTCAAGCCCGCACATCGGTCCGAATACCCGTCCAAGTATCCTTGGGTGCGATTGATGCTGCCCATGGTGCGTTGCGCACAAGCATAGATCGCTATCGAAAATCCCCATGCGACGAGTTTCTTTGGAGCATCACCAACATCGAAAAGTGCGCCCAGGAGTTCATAATTGCGATTCAGTATTCCAGTCATGAGCACGGCGATTGACAGGCACACTACGGTAGCCCCGGTGACCTTGAGAGTTGCCAACATCCAGTTACGCGATCTCGGCAACAGCTCCCGCCGCCAGTTAACCTCCAGTTCGGGATGATAAAGACTCGCGAGCATGTCATCGGTTGGTGAGAATGGCCCCACGGTGAATCTGGCCCCAACCTCTTTCTCCAAGTGTTCGAGATAATCTTTGAAGCCCGGCACGAACTCCGTTCTAAATGCGCCGTCTCCCCGAGTTTCAAAATACATTTTTCTGTACAGTGGTTTTTGCCTCGACGCTAACCAGAAGAGGACGACTGCGAAAATCGCGACACCGAGCACCATACCGAATTCTCCTTTCAAAGCTCGCGGGGACCACTCCGACTAGTGAGCGCACGAAGCAAACGGCGTCCTACGGCACCAATGATGAACCACGGTACCATCAGAACCGCCCAACAGACGCCGAGAAACCACACCTTAATCTCAGCAATCGGCCCGAAGACGATAAGCGCGACGGCGGCTCCCAAGACTGCTGAAAAGAGGACGCCCGATCCGATACACCACGCCCGCGTCATTGTTCTTTCAAGCTGCGAATGGCGTGGATCGACGAAGTAATCGATAAACTCCTTCGCCATGTACACCCCCGGCCCGATAACCGTGACGCCGATTATCCCCGTGGTCAGCGCGCCAAGATATATTCGGAACGTCCCCTTGATGAGCGGATCGAGCGTCGGGTAGCGGTCGGTGAAAAACATGCCAACCACCGCCAACCAAAACCAAGCGCCCGCGATGTAGGTGAATACGAAACCGATTTTGGGGAGGGGCGAGTCTCTGCGGTGAGCCTCCGGCGTTTGCGCGGCCTGAGTCGCTTCTTTGGATGCACTCTCGAACTGCTGCATGCGCTTTCCCGTTGTCCGACCAGATTCGCTGCTTACAAATGCAGCCCTCATCATACCGCCCAGCAAACCAAATGCGTATCTAGATCCAATACTCTTCACTTAACAAACATTTCTATGATACTCTGTTCTAGAGGGCAGCCTCTCATGGAGATCACTCATGAACGAAGTGAGGGTGGAATCAACCACTCTGCGGGCACTTGCGTACGACGGCGGCCGTGGGATTTTGC
>DATJRE010000173.1:0-4716 GCA_035505095.1 Bryobacteraceae bacterium
TGGTTTGCTGATGGCGCATTTCGCCGTGCGCGGCCTCATGCACGAAGCGGCGCTGCGTGCCGATAAGGATCCCGACCGGTTGTCCTTCCTCCACGCCGTGCGCGTTGTCCGCCGCAAGATGGCCGCCTTCGGCGCCATTCCTCCCTCGGGGTCGAAAAGAGTTCCATAACGCGGTGCTGGACGAGATCCTCGACCAGTCGGCCGCTTCCAGCCGCAATCGGCGCAATCCCCGAGGGGTCAAGCGGAAGATGAGTAACTTCCCCCTGCGCCGCGGCTACAAGCGTTCTCCACTCAGCGGCATTTCCACAGCTATCAGGATCGTTAAGTGAAGAGTATTGGGCCTAGAGAGCAAAAAATCACAAATTACAAACGTGTGCCAAGCTTGTAACACAGTTGTCTTTCCGCATCGCCGCCGCAGAAGACGGCGGACCACGATGACGTTTCGGTGAACCGGCCACGCCCGCGAGTCTGGCATGATGGAGGGAGGGAATCTTTATGACCACTAGCCCGACGACCACGCAAGCTCAAGAGGTCCCCACGCTGAGCGCCGAGGAACTGCGCAAGATGAATGCGTACTGGCGCGCCGCGAATTATCTGTCGGTCGGACAGATCTACCTCTACGACAATCCGCTGCTCAAAGAGCCGCTGACCCTGGAACACATCAAGCCGCGCCTGTTGGGCCACTGGGGCACCACGCCCGGACTTAACTTTATCTATGTCCACTGCAACCGGCTGATCCGAAAATACGATCTCAACATGATTTATGTGGCCGGGCCGGGGCACGGCGGGCCGGGGGTGGTGGCGAATACCTATCTGGAAGGCACTTACAGCGAGATTTACTCGCACATTCCCCAGAATGAAGCGGGGATGAAGCGGCTGTTCACCCAGTTTTCGTTCCCCGGCGGCATTCCCAGCCACGTGGCTCCGGAAACGCCGGGATCGATTCACGAAGGCGGCGAGCTGGGATATTCCCTGCTGCACGCCTATGGCGCGGCCTTCGACAACCCGGACCTGTTGGTGTGCTGCGTGGTGGGCGATGGCGAAGCGGAAACCGGCCCATTGGCCACCAGTTGGCACTCCAATAAGTTCCTCAACCCGGCCCGCGATGGCGCCGTGCTGCCGATCCTGCATTTGAATGGTTATAAGATCGCCGGTCCCACCGTGCTGGCGCGCATGGGCCATGACGAACTGGTGGACTTGCTGGAAGGCTACGGATACAAGCCCTATTTCGTGGAAGGCGACGATCCGGCGGCGATGCACCAGTTGATGGCCGCTACGCTGGACAGGGTGATTGAGGAGATCCGGGCGATCCAGCAGGAGGCGCGCGCGCATGGTTTCCGGGAGCGGCGGGCGTTTCCGATGGTGGTATTGCGCAGTCCCAAGGGCTGGACCGGTCCCAAGGTAGTGGATGGCTTGCCGGTGGAAGGCACCTGGCGCGCGCACCAGGTGCCGGTCACGGACATGGCTACCAAGCCGGACCACATCCGGATTCTGGAAGAGTGGATGAAGAGCTACCGGCCGGAAGAGTTGTTCGATTCCGAGGGCAAGCTGATCGCCGAACTGGCGGAACTGCCGCCCCGCGGCGAGCGCCGCATGAGCGCCAACCCGCACGCCAACGGCGGGCTGCTGCTCAAAGACCTGGTGCTGCCCGAATTCGCCAGCTACGCGGTGAATGTGCCCAAGCCGGGCGCTACGTTTGCCGAAGCCACGCGCGTGCTGGGCCACTACCTGCGGGACGTGATGAAGCTCAATATGGGCACCGCGAACTTCCGGGTGATGGGCCCCGATGAGACCGCTTCTAACCGGCTGGACGCGCTGTTCGAGGTGACCAACCGCGTCACTACAGAAACCATTCTGCCTACCGACGACCACGAGGCGCCGGACGGCCGCGTCATGGAGGTGCTCAGCGAGCATATGTGCCAGGGCTGGCTGGAGGGCTACCTGCTCACCGGGCGCCACGGTTTCTTCTCCTGCTACGAAGCCTTCGTGCACATCATCGACGCCATGTTCAACCAGCACGCCAAGTGGTTGAAGACCACCCGCGAGATTCCGTGGCGCCGGCCGATTGCCTCGCTGACTTACCTGCTGACTTCGCACGTCTGGCGCCAGGACCACAACGGATTCAGCCACCAGGACCCCGGCTTCATCGATCACGTAGTCAACAAGAAGGCCGATGTGGTCCGGGTGTATCTGCCGCCCGACGCCAACACGCTCCTTTCGACTGCCGACCACTGCCTGCGCAGCCGCAACTACGTGAACCTGATCATCGCCGGCAAGCAGCCCGCCCACCAGTGGCTGGACATGGAATCGGCCATCCGCCACTGCACTCAGGGGCTGGGCATCTGGGGTTGGGCCAGCAACGATCAGGGCGTGGAACCCGACGTGGTGATGGCCTGCTGCGGCGACGTGCCCACGTTGGAGACTCTGGCCGCCGTGGACCTGCTGCGGCGCAACCTGCCGGATTTGAAAATCCGCGTGGTGAACGTGGTGGACCTGATGACTTTGCAGCCTTCCACGGAACATCCGCACGGCCTCTCCGACCGCGATTTCGACTCCATATTTACCGCCGATAAGCCCATCGTCTTCGCGTTTCACGGCTATCCGTGGCTGATCCACCGGCTGACGTACCGCCGCACCAACCACGATAATCTCCACGTGCGCGGCTACAAGGAGGAAGGCACCACCACGACGCCCTTCGATATGACGGTGGTGAACGATTTGGACCGTTTCCACCTGGCCGGCGACGTGGTGGACCGCGTACCGCGCGTGCGCGACGTGGCCGGTCACTTCAAACAGTTCCTGCGCGACAAACTGATCGACCACAAGCGCTACATCGTGAAGCACGGCGACGACCTGCCGGAAGTGCGCAACTGGTTCTGGCCGTATTGAGGATGGCGAGCGGCCGCGGAGGTTGGTTTGTCCGGTGGCTTCGCGCGGCTCCACGAGACCTAGACTCGTTCGCCGCCGGACGCATTCGCGCGCGACATCCGGCGCGCTTCCCTGGTGTGGGCGGTGAGTTCCTGGGCCTCTTCCCCGGTGACGCGGTGTTTGCGTAGGATCGCGGGACTGACGAGGTTCCGGCGTTCTCCTTCGGTGCGGAAGTGGTACAAGGGCGCTTCGACCAGGGCTACGCTGGCGCCCAGTTCGAGGAGGGTCCAGACCAGGTCGAAGCCTGCGATTTCGAGGTCGCCGATGGTCTCATCGAACCCGCCGGCTTCGAGCAGCCTCTCGCGGCGAACCAGAAAGAAGGGCTGCAGATAACCGGCCTTGGCGGACAAAGTGGGGCATGCCTGGTAGCCCGCCGGGGACGGAACGCGGCCGGCCTCAAGGCAGACGTTTCCGGTAGCATCGTGGGCGGCGCTGCCCGTGGATACGATGTCCGCCGATTGGCTCAGACATCGGGCAACGGTGTCCGGATCGATCCAGCCGCCGCCGGCGAGAAACCCGATGCGCCCGGTGGAGGCGGCGCGGATCCCGGTATTGATCGCGCCGGGAAGGCTCTCGGGCGGCTCACAGGGAATCGCGCGGAGCGCCGGCGAATGCGCCGCGAGGCGCCGCAGAACGGCGAGATGCGCGGCTGGCACCGCTGCGCCAGCAACCGCGATCACCTCCACCGCGGCGGTCTGGTGCAGCACGGAATCCAGGCACTGCTCCAGCCACGCACTCTGCTGGCCCATTACAGGAACAATGATAGTGGCGCGCGCGCTGGGCGAGCCGCGGATCAAGCGGGCGAAACGGCTCCGCCATCGGCCCTGCGGCAGCACCGGGATATCGGCAGGGAAGCGCTCGATACGGTAATGGCGAGTGCCCGCAATGGGGCGCAACGACGAATCTTGCAGGCGCAAAGCGCCCGCCTTCACCGCCCGGAAGTCCGCGGACCAGGCCTGTCCTAACTGCCGGCGCAAGGGCGCGCGCTTGCCGGTCGCCGGGGATTCGGTGAGCGATTCGGCGTGCCGCCGCCGGATATAGACGAAGGCGTCCACGTTGCGAAGCCGCATGTGGAAGGATGCCCGCAACAGGAACTGGGTATCGTTGGCGATTCGCTGGTCGGTGGAGAGGCCCCCGGCGCGATGGAACGCGCTGCGGCGGAGCATCGTGGTTACGGGGGACATGGTGTAGCCGGGTCCGCTTTCCAGCGCGGCTGAGGCGTCCAGTGGAAACCGGCGGGCTTCCACTCTTTCGGACAGCTCATTGAGCCGCAATTCGTGGCTGCCCGCCAGGTCGCAGCCGGACGACTCGATCTCCGACCAGAGGGTCACGAAACGGTCGGCACAGGGGATGTCGTCTGAATCCTGCCACACCAGCGCGGCCTCCAAGGAGCGGTTGATCAGTGCCTGGCGGATGACGTAAGGACCGCACCCGGCGGGGTGAGCGGCGTAGAATTCGGCGGGCGCGCCGGCCAGCGACCGGTACACGGCGGGCCGCTCCACATCCAGACCGACCCTGACGCTGAGAGGCATCCCGGTACTTTTGCCGAGGTATCGCAGCGCCGTTTCCAGATGCCGGATGTTGCCGCGGTGAGGCATGATCACGGCCGCCCGGGCATCGGAGACAGCCGCCGGAAGGGGCCGTGCCGCATCGTAGGGCAGTTGGCGCACCAGCAAGCGGTCGACGCAGGCTTCCCCGGAGGCCACGGCGGAGAGCACCCGGTAGCACAGGGTTTCCAGAGGGGGGTCACGACGGGCAGCGCCAATGGCGCGGAGCAGGGGGGCGCTG
>DATJRE010000174.1:0-40725 GCA_035505095.1 Bryobacteraceae bacterium
ACCGGAAAATCAATTTCGACGCAACCCTTGCGAAAATCGCGCTCCATGCTGTCAGTGTCACCCAAGCGGCGCGGCGGAACAATCGGCGCGGCGGCCCGGGGCGACGAGGGCGGAGGGGTGTTTCCCACCGATGCGGTAGAATCCGATTGAAGGGGCAGCCTTATGCTCATGCCAGTCGCCGTCACGCAGCAGGAAACCATAGAAGAAGAAGTCCGGGCGCTGGAGGAAGAGCTTAAGCCCGACGTCGTGCGCATCCGCTATGACATCGGCCAGGATTGGACCGGCGATTGGTCTATTTTTTTTCGGATTCTGTTATCCGACCGAGCCAGCGGCCGCCGCTTGGGGCGGGTCGCGCGCAACGTCAGGGAGGTGATTAAGCAGCGAATACGGCCAAAGGAACTTGGTCTGATTCCTTATTGTAGTTTTCGTAGCGAGTCGGAACAATCCGAGCTGAAGGACCCGGCCTGGATGTGAGGCGATGCCTTACCACGACGATCTCCTGGCGCAGGCTGGGCATCTGGCTCAACTTGATCGGACGCGCCCCAAACAGGTGAATCTCCGCCGCGCGATCTCCGCGGCGTATTATGCCATGTTTCATTTATTGATCGCCAGCGCGGTAAACAATTGGAGAATTGAGCGGCAACGAGCGGATCTGAGCCGGGCGTTTGAGCACAAAAAAATGAAGGGGGTGTGCAATAATCTGGTCTCGCGCAATGCGGATTTGGCGATGGTTGCCGAAACATTTGTAGTTCTTCAGCAGAACCGCCACCGCGCCGATTATGACAATGCCAGGGTGTGGACTCGTGTTGAGGTCCGAGACCACATCCGGAGCGTGAAAGACGCCTTTGCGGCGTGGGGCCGCGTCCGAAGTCAGCCGCAAGCCCAGGATTTTCTGTTGTCCCTCTTCGTGCCGGAGCGGCGATAGCCTTCAGAGCCTTCACCTTGCGAAGATAGGTATATGACGCGTCGAACCTCTCTTCCGCTGCTGCTCGCCCCGGCTCTGGCCCTCGTCCTCGCCGGCTGCCACTCCCAGCCGCCCGCCAAGCGCTATCCCATGCAGGGCGATATCAAGGCACTCGATCCAACCGCCAAAACCGCCACCATCGCGGCCGGACCGATCGGTGACTGGATGGGTCCCATGACCATGGAGTACATGGTCAAGCCCGATTCCGAGTTCCAGAAGCTCCACGTGGGCGACCGCATTCAGGCCACCGTAGTGGTGGTGACCGACACCAGCTTCTACGTTACCGACGTCAAGGTGCTGCCGAAACAGTAGCGGAGTCGCGCATTCCGCGCACCGCCAGGTAGCCGCACGCCACCACGACCAGAAACGCCGTCAGCACCTCTGTGTCCCCGAGGTTGACTTCGTACCAGCCGCTCACTATAATCCCGATCACCGTGGCAATTCCTCCCTGCAAAAGGAACCGTTCGGTGCTGCGCCCCGCGGGGAGCTTCCGCAGCGCCCGCCAGAAGTCGCGAATCACGCGCGCCAGCAGCCAGAGCATCATCAGCAGCGTGGGGATACCGCGCTCCGCGGCATACTGCAGATAGATGTTGTGCAGATGCTGGTAATATCCCGGCGGCAGCGGATGAGGCGCGTCCGGCGGCAGGTAGTCCAGGAAGTGGTACTTGGTCTCGTCCAATCCGATGCCCAGCAGAGGATGGGCGCGAATCATGCGCCACCCGGTGGCGCGCGCAATGCGCCGGAACTCGTTCGAATCGACATTCTTTTGCGGATGAAAGATGGAGACCAGGCGTTCGTGCACCGGCCCCGGCGCCAGCCACATCGCCAGCAGCACCACGGCCGGACCGGCCAATGCCATCCACCGCTTCCACCACCACAGCAGCCACACTCCGCCGGCGGCCACGCCCAGCCACACCGTGCGGGTCTCGTTGAGCAGCAGCGCCACGCCCAGCAGCAGTGCGCAGGCCAGCCACAGCGCCCACTTACGCTTCCCAGCAACCGGGGCGAACAGCAGAAAAGCCAGCAGCATCAGCAGCACCACCATTTCCTGGCCCGCGAAGGTCATCCAATGGCTCATCGTGCCGGTAATCCGCTGCGTCACGTAGAAGTTGTAGAACGGAACGTGCTGCACCTCCGATTGCCGCCAGCGCTCGGCGAATTGCACCAGGGCGAAGCACGCCACCGCCGCGCCGATCCCGTACCACCACACAAACAATCGCCGCGCCGCGGCCGCGTCCCGAAAAGTGGTGTAGATCGCCACCAGGATGGTAAACACCAGCAGTTTGCGGATCTGCGGCAGCCCATGGAGCGGCTCGGGCGAAAACGCCAGGGAGAGCAGCGTGCCCACCATAAACAGCGCCAGCGGCAGCCAGATGTGGGGAATGCGCAGTTTGGCGCGTGAAGCCGCCAGCAGCGCCAGCGAAATCCACAGCGCCCACTGCGACGCGGTGATGGAAAGCAGAATCAGCGCGGCCGAAGCGAATGCCAGATAAAACGAGCCGCGCAGGAACTTCTCGCCGCCGGTCATCAAGCTAGGGTTTGCCCTTGGCCGCCGGCGCGCGCCGCCCGCCGCGCAGCAAGGTGTCCAGCTCATCGCGGATATTGGTGTTGGGGTCGCGGAAGAAGAGGTCTTCGCCCGGATAATCCCCCCGGATTTCCCCGGCGCGGTCGATGAACACCATGTGCGGCACATACAGCGGCCGTGGGTCCAGAAGGTTGTATTGCAGGTACGACATCACTGCCGCACGCGTGTTCCAACCCACCGGAAAGGGCGGATCGAAGCGCTGTTGAAACTCCGGCAGGCCGGCCCGCGCGCCGTCGTTGAAGGCGCACTCCAGCACGACCACGCCGCGCGCGGCGTAATCGCGCGCGATGCTTTTCAGCGTCCCGGTGAGTTCCTGGCAATGCGGGCAAGTCGTATCGATGAACGCCAGCGCCACAATCTTGCCGCGGTACTGGCTCACCCGCAAGGCCGGCCCCTTCATTCGCTGGATCTCAAAAGGAGGCGAGGGCCGTGCCCCATCCGCCGCGAACAAGCCATAGACCAGGGCCATCCCGATGATGGCGCCGAGGAAACCGCGCATAGCCTTATACTACAAGTTTCCGCCGCGGGGCGCGCCGCCGCCGATGCCTCCCATACCTGCGTTCATCCCGCTGTTCCGCAATCCGCATGCGCAAACCATCCTGGGCCACTACTGGAAGCGCCCGAGCGGCGAATCCCTCTGTCCTACGGTCCAGCGGCTGTTCCGGACCGAGCCGGAGGTCCAGGTGCTGGTGGAATCGCAGCGCCCCGTGGCGCCTGAGCGCGGCGCAATCGTGATGGTGCATGGCCTGGAAGGCTCCAGCCAGGCTGTGTACATGCGCAGCCTCGCGGCCGCCGCGCTGGCCGCCGGATTCGCGGCCCACCGTTTCAACCTGCGCACCTGCGGAGGCAGCGAGCACCACTGCCAAACTCTCTATCACGCCGGACTCACCAGCGACCTGCTCTCGGTGCTGCGCCAACTTTGCACCGAAGGCTCCCCACCCGCCATCCTGGTGGGCTTTTCGCTGGGCGGCAACGTGGTATTGAAGCTGGCGGGAGAGTTGGCGGAGGCGGCGCCGCCGCTCGTCCGTGCCGTCTGCGCAGTCTCCACTCCACTCGACCTGGCCGCTTGTGCCCGCCGCATGGCGCAACCCTCCAATCGCATCTACGAGAGCCGCTTTGTCAGCCGCATGAAAGCCCGCCTCGAAGCCACCGGCCGCTACCGCCGGCAGGACCTCCAAGGCTTGCGTTCGGTGATGCAGATTGACGACCGCATCACGGCCCCCTCCTTCGGTTTCGGCAACGCGGACAACTACTACCGGACGCAATCCTCGCGTCTCTTCCTGCACAATGTACGCGTGCCCACGCTCCTCATCCAGGCGAAGGACGACCCGATGGTGCCCTTCGAGGCCTTCCAAGCCCGGGAGGTCCGCGAGAACGATAGAATCCGCCTGGTGGCCCCCGATCACGGCGGCCATTTGGGTTTCCTGGCGCGGCGCGGGCCACGCTTCTGGGTCGATGCGGTCATCATGGCCTGGATTGCCGGGCTGGGTTGAAGGGCTAATCGGGGTCCGCCGCGGGGGATCCCGGACACCGCATCAATCCCGTCTGGGCTACAATCCCCTCTATGCGAACTTCTTTGCGGTGTGGTTCAGTAGTGCTGGTGCTGTGGGTATGGACTTCGCTGGGCGGCGCCGAAACATTGACTATCGAAAAAGCCATGCAGGTGCGCGAACCATCGGACCTGCAGTTCTCGCCGGATGGCAAACGCCTGGCCCTCGTGCTGCAAGAGCCGATTGTGGGCAAGGGATCGTTACGGCACATCTGGGTGCTCGACGTGGAGACCCGCGATCTGCGCCAGTGGACCTATTCCGCGAAATCCGAACAGTCGCCGCGCTGGTCGCCGGATGGCCGTACCCTGGCGTTTCTCTCGGACCGCGATGGGACGATGCAGATCTTCCTGATGCCCGTGAGCGGCGGAGAGGCCATGGAACTGACCAACGCCAGGAACGCAGTGGAGACCCTGCGTTGGTCGCCGGATGGAAAGCGCATCGCCTTTCTGGCGACGGATCCCCGCACCGACGCGGAAGAGAGGAAGCAGCGCGATCAGGATGATGCCCGCGTGATCGACGTGGACCGCAAGCCGGTGCGCGTCTGGACGGTAGATGTAGCCACCAAAGCGGTCAAGCCCGTGACCAGCGCACCGTGGATGCTGCGCGACATCGAATGGATGCCGGATGGCAAGCGCCTGGTGGCCATAGCCACCGACCAGCCCGCGGTGGAGCGGCGCACCGAGCGGCTGTTTTCGGTGTCGCTGGATGGCGGCAAACTGGAAGAGCTGCTGGCGCCCAAAGGGCCGTTCCAACGCATCCAGGTGGCGCCTGGCGGAGGCGCCGTAGGGTTCGTGTCGTCGCCTGGGGACGGGCCGACCGCGCAGGACCTGTTTGTCTTGCAACCGGGTCAATCGGCCGCCAAGGACCTCACCGGAGCGCTTAAGGACCGGCCCGTTCTGCAGTTCCAGTGGATCGGAAACTCCGAACTCGCGGCGCTGTTTTCGAACGGCTTCCACACCGAACTGGACAACGTGGGCGAAGCGCCGCGCAAGCTGGTGAGCGACGATTCGCTGGACGTCTCGTCATTCGCCGTGAGCCAGGCGGGCAAGGTGGCGTACATCGCCGAATCCGCCGTGGTGTTGCCGGAATTGTGGTTCGATGGCAAACAGGTGAGCCACTTCAACAATTTTGACAATGTGACCCTGGTGAAGCCGGAACTGTTCCGATACCAGAGCTTCGACGGACTGGCCATCGAGGCGGCGTTGTATCGCGGAGCGGGCGCCACCGAGGGCCAGCCGCAGCCGCTCGTGGTATTGATTCACGGTGGGCCGGCAGGATCGTGGCGCAACCGGTTTGACGGGTTGACGCAATTGCTGGTCGCGCGCGGCTATACCGTGATGCAGCCGAACATCCGCGGCTCCGTGGGCTACGGACAGAAGTTTCTTGCGTCCAATCGCGGCGATTGGGGTGGCGGAGACTTCAAGGACGTGATGGCAGGGGTGGACGATCTGGTAAAGCGCAAGGTCGCCGACCCCAATCGGCTGGCCATCGGAGGGTGGTCCTACGGCGGCTATATGGCGGAGTGGGCGATCACCCAGACAGACCGTTTCAAAGCGGCGATCTCGGGAGCCGGGATGGCGGACCTGGCCACGGAGTACGGCACCGAGAACCGGCCTGAGGGCGACGAATGGTATTACGGCGTTCCCTATGAGAACGCAGCCGGATTTAGTAAGTCGTCGCCGATTACTTACATTAAGAACGCCAAGACTCCCACTCTGATTCTGCAGGGCGAGGCCGATACCACCGATCCGCTTTCCCAGAGCCAGATGCTCTACCGCGGCCTCAAGCGGTACAACGTGCCGGCTGAGTTGGTGGTATATCCCCGCGAGCCGCATGGGTTACGCGAGCAAAAGCATATCGTGGACAGGTACAAGCGCAGCTTGGATTGGATCGATAAGTACCTGGGAGGACACTGAGCCAAGCTGGAGCGGCGGCAAGCGCGGCGCCGCCGCCCAACGCCCGGGAAATTGGTCGCCCTCGATGAACCCTCGCGGACCTGGGCGGCGTAGATCCCAGGAAGGCGATGATCATCGAGTTTGCGGTACTCCCGAACGGTTGACCGCCGCGGATGTGGCGCAACCGTGTGACCGCGCCCTCAATCGGTGCCGCAAGGCCTCACCCAACCGGTTTCGGAGTCTCGTTCGGCGAGGTGCCGTCGGGGTCGTTCGCTACGGCTCCCGGAGGAGCGGCAACCGGACCGCGCAGGAGCGGATCGTTGGTCGCGTGCATCCAGCGGTCCAGCCTTCCGCGCATCTCGACCAGCGCCTCGCGGCACGCCGGGTCCGCAGCGGCGTTACGCGTCTCGTTGGGGTCGAAAACCAGGTCGTAGAGTTGCTCCCGGTCCACCGTGCGCTCGCGCCAGCCATCGCTCAGCCACAGGCTCTTGCTGGGGCCGTCGTCGCAATTGGGCAGGTTGGGATGGGTGCGGCCGTCGTAGCGCCGGATGTATTTCCAGCGATGCGTGCGCACGGCGCGCTGCGGCTCGTAAGCCGCGTGGTAATTCACTTCGGCGAAGACTTCCTCATGGACCTCCTTAGCCTCTCCGCGAACCAGCGGCAGCAGCGAGGTTCCCTGCAGGCGGGCGGGCTTTTCGATATCCAGCAGATCGCAGATGGTCGGAAAAAGGTCCAGGTGCGAAACCATGCCGTCGATGACTTTGCCTCCGGAGAAGACTCCCGGGCCGCGCAGGATCAGCGAGACGCCCATGCCATGATCGGTGCAGTTGCACTTCATGGCGGGGAACGGAATGCCGTGATCGGTGGTGGAGATTACCAGCGTATTGCCAGCCAGGCCGTTCGATTCCAGCGCCCGCAGCACCATGCCGACGCCTTCATCCATCACCCGCGCGCTGGCTTTGAACGCGGCCATATCGGCGCGCGTCTCGGGAGTATCGGGAATCGGCGCGGGCGGCTGGCAAAAGCGCGCATCCTCGTGCGGGCCGGGTTGACGGAAGACGCGGTGCGTTTCGAAAAAGCCGACCGTCAGGAAAAACGGCTCGGCGGGCGCTTTGGACAGAAACGCGGCCGCGGCGGGCGCGACGTCCTCGGTGTGGTTGCCGCGAAACGATTCCACATGGTCGTAGCCGATCACCTTGGGATCGGCGGCAATGTGCTGCAGCCCGATCAGCGCGGTGTGATAACCCGCGGGCCGCAGCGTGTGGAGGATGTGCTGGCGGTAGTCGGTCAACGAGAAGCCGCGGTGCGCCAGGCCTAGCATTCCGTTGGAGTGGGGACACATGCCGGTGAGCAGACTGGCCCGGCTGGGCGAGCAGGTGGGGGCGGCGTTGAAAGCTTTGCGAAACAGCACACCGCCTTCGGCCAGGCGCTGAATGTTGGGAGCGGGGACCGCGTGCCCGTACGGCTGCAGGTAGCGGCCGGTATCGTGAGAGTGGATATAAATGATGTTGGGGTGCGGTACGGCGGCGCGCACCAAGGGCGCCGCGGCGCCGGCCGCGCAGGCTTGCAGGAAACGGCGTCGGCGGACTGAGTCGGACATCAGCCTGTATTATTTCAGGATTTCCGCCGGCCGGCGCGCTTCGGACGAAAACGCACCAGCGATTATTTCTTGCCCTGCAGCATCTTGCCCAGCTCCGCTTCCTTTTTTTCCTTCGCCCGCGACCCTTGCGCGAACGCTTCGCGGCTGGCCTCGGTCTCCCCCTTCAGTTGCAAGACCTGGCCCAGGGTGTTGTAAGGTCCCGGATTGTCGGGATCGGAACGGATGGCGGCCTTGAGCGCGGTCTCAGCCCCGTCCAGGTCGCCTTTCTGCTTAAGCGCCGTGCCCAGCATGAAATACGCCTCGGGATAATCGGGGCGCAGGGCAATGGCGGCCCGCATCTCCTGGGCCGCGGCCGCGAAATCGCCGCTCTGCCAGTCGATAATGCCAACCGTATAGTGCGCTTCCGAAAGCGTGGAATCGAGTCGCAGCGCATGCTCCAGTTCCACCTTGGCCTGATCCAACTGGTCCTTCTGCTTCAGCGCCACGCCCAGATCGTAGTGCGCCACGGCGGAATCGGGATCGCGCTGCAGCACCTCCCGGAACTCCGCTTCCGCCTCGTCCAGTTCGGCCTTCTGCAGGTGCGCGAAGCCGATATTAATGCGCGCCATGTTGTTGCCCGGATCGGCTTCCAGGATCGCGCGGAATTGGGCCACGCCCTCCGCGGCCTTGCCGGTGTTCACCAGCATGAAGCCATAATTGTTGCGGGCGTCCAGGTTCGCCGGGTCCAGGCTCACCGCCTGCCTATAGGCCTCCACCGCGCCCGCGGCGTCGCCGGTGTGCTGCCGCGCCAGCCCAAGCTGGTTCCACGCCTCCCCATACCTGCCGTTCAGCGTGGTGGCCGCCTGGAGCTGTTCCAGGGCCTCGGCATAATGCGAAGTCGCGTTTAAAGCATGGCCCAGATGGAAGCGGTAGTCGAAGTTCTTAGGATCGAGGGCCACGGCCGTCTGAAGCTGCGGAATGCTGTCGGTGGGGTCCTGCTGGAGCCAGTAGGCCACTCCCAGATGGTAGCGGGCGGAGGCGAATCGGGGGTCCAGTTCGATGGCGCTCTGGAAGTGCTGGATGGCCTCCTGGCGCCGGTTGAGCACAGCCATGAGGAAGCCGATTTCGTCCTGGATCGGCGCGGATTTCGGATCGAGAGCGGCCGCCTTTTCCCACGCCGCCAGCGAGCCGGCCGCATCGCCGCGGGCCCTCAAATCCTGCGCTTGCGCGACCAATTGCGGCAGGGTATCCTGCCCTTCGGAGGGTAGCCGGGTGAAGGCCAGCAGCACACACAAGAATGGCAGCCAACGGGAGCGCATGGCTTTATGGTTTCTTTTTGTCGATCAGTTCCAGGTTACGCCGCGCGGCGGCGTGGGTGGGGTCCAGCTTGAGTGCGGCCTCGAACTGGGCGATGGCGCCCGCGGTATCGCCGGTCCGGGCAAGCAGAATACCGAAATTGTTTCGCAGGTCCGCGTCGCCCGGCTCCAGCGCCACTAGTTGGCGGTAATATTCGGCCGCCGGCGCCAGGCGTCCCGCCGAGGCAGCCGCGTCGCCCAGGCTCATCAGCACCTGAGCCAGATGCTCGTGCGCGCCCTGGTCGTCGGGATGGGCGGCCAGCACCGCGCGAAAGCCCGCGGCGGCTTCCTCGAAGTGTCCGCCGGCAGCCAGGGCGTTGGCCAGGTTGTACTGCGCGCTGGGGTCGCCGGGGCGGACGCGCAGCACGTGCTGGAATTGCTCGGTGGCCTCCGCGACCTTGCCCTCCGTCTCCAACGCCACGCCATAAGCATTCAGCGCGGCCGGCTGCTCCGGCTCGATCCGCAGGGCGCCCTCCAGGTAGGCAATCGCCGAAGCCGTATCCTTGCGGCTGAGGGAAAGCGCACCCAGGTTAAAGTGGGCCGAAAAATCGGCCGGGTACTTTTCCAGGCGGCGTTTCATGATCGCCTCCTGGAGCACCGCCCGCTGATCGCCCGAACCGCGCGGCAGCAATTGCAGCCACAGGTGCGCCATCTCGTCGGTGGATTGGTTGCCTCCACGCACGCGTTTCGGCGGCGAGTTGGGATTGCGCGGGTTGGCCGCCGAGTTGTCATAGTGGTAGCGCATGGAAACGACCGTGCCCTTGGGCAGGAAAACTGGCTGGCGATACCGATAGACGGCCTGCCAGTTCAGGTCCCAATTCGGAATCCGGATGAGCCAGCGGCGCGTGCCGTCCGGCAGCGTGGCGTAGCCCTCCAGCAGCTTGCCCAGATAGTGGGCGTGGGGGTAGATGGCCAGAAGGTCCGCATCCAGCGGCAGCTTGAAATCGTCCGAGACTGGGAAATCGCTGTCGCCCGGCGGAATGTCCAGCGCGCCGTCGTGCTCCAGTTGCACCAGCATGGGATATTTCGTCTGCGGGTCATTGGTGAAATACAATCCCACCGAGGGCTGTACCACCTCCGGCCTGCCGCTGGGCCGCAAATGCAGGTTCAGGATGAGATCGTTGCCCGGATCGAGACGCCAAGCCATGCCCTTGGGCTCTTCCCATGGCTCGGCGCCCGGTTTCCAGAACAGGAAGTGGCTGTCGGGGTCGAAGGTGTCCGATGCGATTGTAAGATCCATGCCGGGGAAGCCTTCGCCAGGAGCCTTTTCGAGGTACCGCTGGGATTGAGACCGGTCGACCAGCATATTGGCGTGGTGTACGATGCGGGCATTTCCGGGCCGGATCTCAATAGCCTTCACATAGCGCGTTTCGTGCAAAACCGGCGAAAGAATAAAATTCCAAAACAGGTCCGGCCCGTCTGCAGGCACGGAGAACGGCTTGGAGATGGTGATAACCAGATCGGGCGGGCCAAGCTGCCAGCCCGGAGTGAAGACCGGAGCAGGCGGCGAATCCGCCGGCGAGCCTTCCGGTGTGCCGGTCTGCACCCAGCGCTGGATGGTTGCGATTTGCGCATCCGTAAGCCGGCGCTCATTGGCGAAATCGCCGTAGCCCGGCTCCGGAAGCCAAGGCGGCATGTAGCGGCTGCGAGTCACCGTAGCGATCAGCGAGGCTCGCTTGCGCGCATCCTGGTAGGTGAGAAGCGAAAACGGCCCCGTCTCTCCCGGACGATGGCACGGCGCGCACTCCGCAAACAGAATGGGCGCAATGTTCTTGTGGAAGGTCGGTCCTGGCGCCGGACCGGCCCGGCCGATGGCTGCGGCCAGCAGCAGCGAAGCTACGGCGGACTTAGCGGGCATCCCAGTGCGGGCATGCGCTTAAAAGTTCAAACGCAGCCCGAACTGCCATTTTCGCATTTGCGCGAGGCTTGCGATGCTGGTGATCTGTCCGGCGGTGGGCGAATCCACCGTGGCGTTCGGCTGCCCCAGGTTCACGTGGTTGAACGTGTTGAACGATTCGACCCGGAATTGGCCGCTTACCTTTTCCCAGATATGGAAGTTCTTGGATAGCGACAAATCGACATTGAAAAGGTGCGGCCCAAAGAACGAGTCGCGCGCCACGTCGCCGAAGGTACCCGGCTGCGGGCGGCTCCAGGGACCGCGCGTGCAACCGTTGGCGTTCAACTCCGCTGTCGGGCTCGCGGTCGCCAGGCAACCGCTGCCGCTGGTTCCCGGCGGGGCGATGGCAAACCATTCATGCGGCCCGGGATTGGGTACGCTGGCGCTGCCGACGATGTTCGGGCGGCACGGCCCGGTATCCTCGTCACTTCCGCAATCCAGGTAACCTGGCGTGAAAGGCAAGCCCGATTCCCAAAGCCAGATACCGGAAAGCTGCCAGCCCCCGGCTATGGCGTCGACGGCCTTTGGCGCATTGCTGAGGTACGTCCGTTGCTTGCCGAATGGCAGCTCGTATACGCTGTTAAAGTTCAAGACATACCTTCGAACGCCGGCTTCCCGGCCATAGTCGATATTGTGGTTCCAGAAATAATAATCGTTGGCGTAATCAAAGGCACTGGCCCAGGTAAAGTTGCCTTGAAACATCAGGCCATGTGCGAAGCGTTTCTCGCCCCGCAGTTGCAACGATTCGAAGGTCACGCTGGCGTCATCGGCAAAATACTTGATCGACTGGGTCCATCCGAACTCGTTGTAGAACAGGCGGCGCTGGTTGGTGCTCAGAGTGCCGAAGCCGGTGATGGTCGGCTCGTTGATGTTGTAGTTCGTCCCGCCGGCGGTGACGTGATAACCGTGGTTGGCCACATAAGCGGCCGAGAAGACCACGCTCGGAGCGAACTGGTGCTCCACGGTGAAATTCCACGCATCGACCACCGGCAAACGCATCGTGTCGTTGCTTGTGAGGGGTAGAACGTTCGGGGAGATGCCGTTTGGCAGAATCGGGTTGCCGGTGGGGCCTGTTGGCTGCGATGCCAGGATCGTATTCGGGTCAAGGGAAGGGGGCCCCTGATTCAGAGTAAAGACCGGCAGCCAGGGATTGGCCGGGTTTAACGACTGGTTGGCCAGCACCGGCACGTTCTGGGTCACATTGTGTCCGAAGGACACCCCAAATACCCCGACATCATAGGAACGCCCGTAGCCCGCTCGGATCACGGTCTTGGGATCCAGTTGGTACGAAAGCCCGACGCGAGGCGCCAGGTGAGCATAGTCGGTGCCGATATTTCCATTCAGCCCAATGCCGTTCTCACCGGCGATCAGCACCTCGCCGGTCTTCAAGTCCTGGAATCCGCCTTCGTCCTTGCCGTTGACGTATTGCGGAAAATAGATTTCCCAGCGCAAGCCATAATTTAAGGTCAGCTTCGGCGTCACCCGCCAGGTGTCCTGAATGTAGGTGAAGAGGCGCTTCTGGCGTTCTGCGGCATCGGTCGAGTTACTCACGTAACGAGTGAAGGAACTCACATCGCCCAGCAGAAACGAGGCCATGCCGAGGCCGCCACCATTCGGTCCCTCGGTAGTTGTCGCACTGAAAGTGAGCTCGCCGGAACGGTGGGAATCGCTCGGCACCCGCAGATTCTGCTGATAGCGGACATCCACTCCGAACTTGACGGAATGGTTGCCGAAACTATGCGTGGTGTTGCTCACCCACTGGAATTCGTTCTCCTGCTCGTTGAGCGGACAGTTGCAGGAGTTCGCAGTCAGTGAGTATCCGAAATTGAAGCCGCCGGTGCCCTGCAGATAGAAGGCGGGCATGCCGGAAGTATAAAAGTTATCCACATTCAGCCCCGGAATACCGGCCTCGGTGGCAGGGTCAGTTCCCAGGCCATTGGGGTTCACGAACACGCGATAGCGGAAGAAGCCGAAGCGGAAATCGGTCAGCCAGGTGGGCCGGATCACGTAATCCACGCCATAGGACAGGCTCTGGTCGCGCAACCGGGCCGCCCCGGAGAAGGCCGTGGTGGAATAGGTGGGACCACCGGCTTCCAGGCCGAACGCCCCGGGGTTCGTTTGGGAGACTTGCAGGAAGCTGTAGCGTCCGAACATATGCAGCTTCTCGGTCTGGTACCGGTCCACGCGGGTGTCAAAGCCGTTCCAATTCACGATGCCGGCTCCGGACGCGGCGTAATTGGGATTGGCTCCGGTTGCACTGGCGATGTTCGGGAACGGGATATAGGCGAGCAGCGCTTCGGCTTGCGGAGACAGCAAACTCGTAGGGATGGTCGCGTTGGGAAACTGCGTACGCGAGGCTGGAGCGATATTGCAATTCGTGCCGGTGCACGGGTCAAAGATAGCCGCGCCGAGGTCGCTGAGGTTACCATTGCGCTCCGCCGCCGTGGGAACGCGTGTCAGCAGGGAACCGCCATTTTTCTGCGCAGTGCCCTGATAGTCGCCGAAAAAGAACGTCTTATCCTTTTGGATGGGGCCGCCGAGCGATCCGCCGAACTGATTCCACAGCGTCGGGGGAATGAACTGGTTGGTGGTGCCGGCGAGGGGCTGGGCCTGCGCAAACGGGTCGCGTGCCTGGCCGTGTTCATCGCGCCGGTACCAGAATCCGCCGCCATGCAGGTCATTGGTGCCGGACTTGGTCTGAGCGGAGATCACCGCCTGGCTGGCCTGCCCGAATTCCGCATCGTAAGCCGTGGTGGTGATTTTCAGTTCCGAGACGGCGTCCAGGTTCGGTGTAATCACCGGTTCGCCCAGCACGGACTCGCGGTTATCGGTGCCATCCAACTGAAACGAGATACCACCCCAGTATTGCCCGCCAATGCTGGGCCGGTAAATATCCTGCGGCTGTTCGCTGGCGGCGGTCGTGCCGCTCGCCTGCACACCGGGAACCAGAAAATACAGACGGCTTATGTCCCGCGAGAACACCGGCAATTCCATAACGGCCTTTTGCCCGACGGTGTCAGAAATATCACTTCGCTCGGTTTTGAGCAACGGCGCCTCGCCGGTCACGTTGACCACCTCACCCACATTGCCAGGATGCAGTTGCGCATTCACCTGCGTTGTAGCATCCACTTCGACGTTGACGTTCTGCTGGACGTAGGTCTCGAACCCGGGGGCCTCTACCCGCACCTCGTAGACGCCGACGATGAGGTGCGTCTGCGCGTAGTTTCCGGTATCGTTCGTGGTTGTGATGTAAGACACACCCTTCCCAACATCGCGAACGGTTACTTTGGCATGTGGAATGGCGGCGTTTGACGAATCCGTTACGGACCCTACGATCCCTCCGAAAACGGCTTGGCCAAAAGTAGAGATGGGCAGCAACGTTACGACAAAAAGGACCATTGCGACACGGCAACGACCAGACATGTTAATCCCTCCGACTAGGTATTGGCGGGATTGTACTTGATTTTTTAGTCGAATACAATACAAAAAAGGCTCCGCCTCCCGTCGTTTTCGGAAGGCTGAAATCGTCATCGAGTGCTAACCGAACCGACATCCTGCGGAAACCCACCGGCTGTTGCCGGGAGGGCGGACCGGGAACCGCGCGGCCGGCTGAAGGACTCCGCGATTTGCCAACTCCGCGAAACGGGCGCCGCCCCCAACGTTTCAAACCATACCGAAGCCGCGCCGTATCGGGGCCGATTGGTTCGGTCGCGCACCGGTGCGCTGCATGGACTGCGCGCCTGCCACCTTGGTCCCAAAACTGCTCCCCATTTTTATCGAACCAGTGTTCCAGGAATGATACCCGATAATATTCACTCACTTAGAATCCTGGCAGTAGTTTGCGGAATGGCGCTGGTGGCGTTCGATCCGGTCGCGTGGGCACAGGCCGGCGTGTCGGCCGCCCGGCAGGTGCCCATCTCCGGTCGCGAAGGCCAACCCGGCGCCGTCAACGCTTCCCAGTCGACTACCGCAGCCCCGGCCGAAAGCCCGCTCACCATTCGTGGAAGCATCAGCGTGCAGGGAGCCTACGCCGGGAGTGTGCCCTCGGGCTCCGCCACCGGGACGATCCTGCCGCTGCGGCTGGATGACGCTCTCCGCCTGGCGCTTCGCCAAAACCTGGCCGCCGTCTCCGATGTGCAAACCGTGCGCCAGGCCGAGGGGCTGCGCCGCTCGGTGCGCAGCGCCCTGTTGCCTGAGGCGAATACCGTCGTGAGCGAAACTGTCGAGCAATTGAACTTACGAACCGCCGGGGTGGAAGAGTCCGCCTTCCCACTCGCCGTGGGGCCGTTCAACTTCTTCGACGCCCGCGCCGCCCGCGTGACCCAGGCCGTCTTCGACCTGGTGCGTTGGCGCAACCTGCGGACCGCCAGTGAGAATCTGAACGCGGCGGAACTGGCGGCGCGGGATGCGCGCGACCTGGTGGTCCTGGCGGTGGCCGGATCGTACTTGGAAATCATCGCCACCAACGCCCGCATTGTGGCCGCAGACGGGCAGGTACGAAGCTCGCAAGCCATTTACCAGCAGGCCGTCGATCGCCTGAAGGAAGGCCTCAACGCGCGCATCGATACCACCCGCACCGAGGTGCAGTTGCAAATCGACCGGCAGCGGCTGCGGTCGCTCCAGGCCGACCGGGACCGCCAGAAGCTGCAGCTCGCGCGCCTGATCGGCCTTCCGCTGGGCCAGGATTTCAGCATCGCCAACGATTTCCCCTATGCGCCGTACCGGCAGACCACGCTTGCCGCCGCCCTGGTGCGCGCCTACCAGACCCGCGCGGATCTGCAATCGGCCCAGGCCGCCGTGCGCGCCGCGGATTCGGCGGTGAAGGCCGCGCACGCCGAGCGCCTGCCCGACCTCACGCTGGCCGCCGATTACGGCGCCGCCGGCCTGCGCCCCGATGCCTCAGCCCACGGCGTGTTCAGCGTATCGGGCACCTTGACCATTCCCCTGTATCAGGGC
The DNA here is from genome assembly GCA_035505095.1 of Bryobacteraceae bacterium. Lineage (GTDB taxonomy): Bacteria > Acidobacteriota > Terriglobia > Bryobacterales > Bryobacteraceae > JOPF133. Next base: position 15,782 of record DATJRE010000174.1, read on the forward strand.
GGGCGCGTGCGCGGCGATGTGGAGCAGGCCGAAGCCGCGCTTCGCCAGCGCCAGGCGGAGTTGGACGATGTCCGCGGCCGCGTGGATCAGGACGTGCGGCAGGCTTTCATCGATATGAATGCGGCGGCCGACGAGGTCGCGGTGGCCGGCAGCAACGTGAGCCTCGCCGACGACACCCTGCAGCAGGCGCGCGACCGCTTCGCCGGCGGCGTGGCCGATACCGTGGAGGTGGTGCAGGCGCAGCAATCCGTGATCGCCGCGCACGACGACTACATCATCGCCGTATTCGATCACAACCTCGCCAAGGTCTCGCTGGCGCGCGCCATGGGCAACGCTGAGCAATCCATCGGGCAATTCCTGGTCAGCAAATGAGCATGCGGCCGGATCATGAGATCGCCCACCCTCCGGCCGACGACGACGTCCGTGCTCTTCTCGACGAGCAGCAGCGCTTGCGCAGCGAGATCGAACAACTCAAGCAACAGCAGCGGCAGTTGCAGGAACAGCGCAACGGCCAGTCGCACGAAGGCAGCGCGTTGCAGCCGCTCTCCCAGGCCATCCTGATGGAAAGCTTTCCCCCCGAAAAGCTGGGGCAGGCCCTCGGCATGTTCGCCCTCGGGGTGGTCGTGGCGGCCCGCGCCGATGCGGCCATGGTGGCTTCGCGGCGCCAGCACATGGACCAATTCGCTGCGAGGCCGGTTCGCGGGTGTCCCAATGCCCGAAGAGTTCGCAAAAATCACCTTCGGCGCGGCGATGCCGTGGCCGCCGGGGTAGCCGCGCCCCGAGCCCCTCGCCCGCCCACCCGTCGCGCTGCCGCGTCCGCGGTGCGATAAGCGGGCTACGCCAGTTCCACATGCGCCGCGGTGAAGAGGCCGTTGATCTGGAGCAGCAGTTCGCTCTGAATCTTATAGAACGCGTCGATGTCCGGCGTCAGGACGTACGCAAACACCTCCACCGTGAAGAAGCCGGCCGCGATTCCCACAATCCGTGCCGGAGTCGGGGCGGACTCCACCTCCTTCCGGCCCGCCAGTAATTTGTCCAGCCCGTCGATCAGCGCGTGCATCTGGTCGTCTGTAGCGGTGCGCTTCACCTGAAACGACGGGTTGAACAGAATCTTGTCCCGCACCGAATAGTTCTCCAGGTTGAATCCGGCAAAGTTCGAGTTGGGTACGCTAACCAGTGTGCGGCTCAGCGTGCGGACGCGCGTGGAACGCATCCCGATATCCTCCACCACGCCGGTCATATCGCCGAATTTGCCGAATTCGCCGATGCGAATCGGCTGATCGCCAATCAAAGAAATTCCGCCGAACACATTGGCGATGGTTTGTTGCGCGGCCAGCGCAATAGCGATTCCACCCACTCCCAATCCCGCAATCAGCGTGGCGGTGTTGTAGCCCCAGTTCTCCAGCACCAGCAGAATTGCGAGGATGACAATCGTAACCGTCGCCGTGCGCCGGCCAAGCCGCAGCATGGTGCGCGAGGCAAGCTGCTGGTGCGCATTCAACCTGAATTCGATGTGGCCGAACAGCAGTCCCACCAACCGGATGAGACACCAGGCTACCGACCATACAAATACCATCTGCATCAGCCGGCCGATGTACAACCGCGCGATGGCGGAAGGGTTGACGACCCCGATCCCGATCCGCAGAATGGCCAGCCACAGCATCACTCGCAATGGCTGGACGACGGCATCCAGCCACGCTACGCTCCAGACGCGTTGAAAATGTCGCTGCGGAATTTTCATCAGCCACGCCAGCAGCCAGTCCAGCAGGCGCGACAGTGAGATCAGCAGCAGCGCCAGCAGAATCAGCGCCAGCCATTTCCACAGCGGCGTCTCCAGTAAGGTGGGCGTGACCAGGAACCCCGGCAGATGGCGCTCAATGGCGGGGACCACCACCGATGTTCGGATATAGGGAATCTCCGCCACCGTGTCTTCCGCAAACAGCCAGACTTGCGGGCGCCCGCCCGGCAGGGTGACGCGCTCCAGGTAGAGCGAAACTGGATTGCCATTCTGCTCCACTGTGGCCGCCACGTCCCGGCTCGGATCGGCGTCGTCTGAAAGATTCCCTTCCGGGTCGCGGCTCAGGCGCCAAACATTGAAATCGGGATCGGAATTGAGAATCGTCTCCAGCTTCCGGGCCAGATCGGGACCCTCCTGCTGGCGCTGGCTCGCCGGAAAGCGCCCGAGGTCCAGATACTGGGCTGCCTTGGTGTAATTCCGGTCGCGGCAGGCTTCCAGAAAACCCGTGACCGAAGATCGCGGCGTCTGGCGGTCCAGGCTGTCTCCGGCAGCCGGTTTTCCGGCTTGGGCGGCCTGAGAAACGGAACACGCGGCCAAACACAAGGCGATGAGCAGCGTCCGGGTCACCCAGCTTCACCGAGCAACTGGCTCGCCACATACAAAGCGCACCCCGGCGCCGGCCACCCCAAACGTCGGTTTCCAAACAACCGCCGATAGCGCGCCCGCCGGATTCGTGTTCATGTCGCGGTGGCGTAATGCCCCACTGCCTATCCCCTGCCGTTCAGCGCCCCGCCGCCGGATGCTCCGTCCGCCGGATGCGCCGCCCGCCGATGCTCCGCCCGCTGGTGCGCGACTCCGCCTCACGCACCGCTGCCTTTGCCCGCCACCCGTGCCCGGCCGTCCGCTGATGCGGCCTCCGCCTAACGCGTCGGACGCCCATCGGCCGCCTTTCCCTGCCCATGCCCGATCGCCCCTCCCCCCGCCCGCCTAATACCCCGCCCCATTCGGCCGATAAGCTTTGTGGAGGACTGGATATGGCCGCCTTGCTCATTGAAAAGGCCCCGCCGCCGGAGCCCATCCATATGCCGGCGCCGGAATGTTATTTGGGCCGCCAGCCGATCTATGACGCCGGGCGCGAAATCCGGGCCTACGAACTGCTCTACCGCCGCAACGTTTCCGACGCGACCGCCCGCTTCTCCGATGGCGACCAGGCCAGCGCCGAGGTGCAGCTCAAGGCCTTCCTGGAAATCGGCCTGGCCACAGTCTCTCCGGAGCAGCCGGTGTTCCTCAACCATACCGCCAGCCTGTTGGCCGTGGACCCGATCGTGCCGCCGGACCGCGCCGTGATCGAGGTGCTCGAAGATGTCCCCGTTAATGCCCAAACCGTCGCCAACCTGGAGCGCCTGAAGGGCCTCGGCTACCGCATCGCGCTGGACGATTTCACCTACTCCGATGCGCAGGTGCCGTTCCTCCGGCTGGCCCATTACGTCAAGCTCGACCTGAGAGCGCTTTCGCCCTCCGGTCTGCGCGATCATATCGGCCGCCTCACTAAATACCACGTGCAGATTGTCGCCGAGAAGGTCGAATCGGAGGAGGAGTTTCAGCAATGCAAGGCTCTGGGCTGCGACCTTTTCCAGGGCTATTACCTGCGCAAACCCGAAGTCCTGAGCGGCCGGCGCATCCCCGCCAACCGCCTCTCGGCCCTGTCCCTGCTGGTGGAATGCATGGACCCGGACCAATCGGCCGCCTCCATCGCCACGGTAGTGGAGCGCGATGCCTCCATGATCTACGGGTTGCTCCGCCTGGCCAACTCCGCCCTGCACGGACGACCGCAAATGATTCAATCGCCGGTGCAGGCCGTCTCGATGTTGGGAACCGATCGCGTCTTCCGCTGGGCCTCGCTGCTGGTGCTTTCCGGCTACGACGATTGCCCCATCGGTTACCTGGGCTTCGCCCTGCAACGCGCGCGGGCCTGCGAGATTGTCGCTCAAGGCTCCGGCAGTCCGGGCCCCCTCGCTTACATGGTGGGCTTGCTCTCCACACTGGACTCGATTTTGAATACACCCCTGGCCGAAATCCTCCGCCCATTGCCGGTCGACGAAGCGTTCAAGCGCGCCATTTTAGGCCGCACGGGCGAGTTAGGCGCCGTCCTGGATGCGGTCCTGGCTTACGAATCGGGCGATTTCGGCGTGGCTCTGCATCGTAACCTGCCCATTTCGCGCGTACAGAGCGCCTTCTGGGAGGCCGTAGAATACAGCGCCACTATGCTGACGGAGCTGAAGGTCGTATCGGCGCCTCCCGTACGATGAAGACTGGAAGCGTCGGGCGCCCTCGGGGCTGTGGCACTGCCGAATCGATCCCTATCGATATTGCTGCGCTTCCAGGCTGAAAATGGCGCTCTTCGGCCACTGTGCGTCGCCGATCGTGATTTTGGTATGCCTCGCATCCGCGATGCCCATGGTCCGCAGCGGCACGCGCACGTCGAGGAATTTGTCCCCGGTCTGAATCAACGGATCGGGATGTCCGGGGGTACGCCTGTTCGCTAAAAGCTTGGTCCTTGATCTTCCAGCGCCCGTCTTCCTTGACGAAACGCATGCTCAGAAACGCATCTTTGCTGTATTGTCCGAGCAACGCCGCCTCGTCTCCCTGCACGAAAACCCTGGACGATGTCAAATGCAAATCGGGCTGCGGGCTCATCAGGGGTCGCATCTTCTCCGCTTCCGACGCCGATTCACGGGACCACAACCCGATCCAGGTGTTCACGTCGCCGCTCTGCGCTGCCTTCTCCATCTGCCGGTACACGGCGAGGACCTGGTCCTCAGCACGCTGCGCCCGGCACCCAATCGCGCAGATCAACAGACAAACCAGAGTTCGCACAACGTCTCGGTGTTTTCTGGTTATTGCTCCAGCGCTGCGACTCCCGGCAGCTTGATCCCCGCCAGGAATTCCAGCGAGGCTCCGCCGCCCGTCGAAACGTGGCTGATTTTGCCGGTCACTCCGGCCGCCTTGATGGCCTTCTCCGAGTCGCCTCCGCCTACCACGGAAGTGGCGCCGGAATCGGCCACCGCCCGGGCCAGCGCTACCGTGCCTTTGTCGAACGGCGGCTTTTCGAAGATCCCCATGGGACCGTTCCAGATCACCGTCTTGGCGCCCGCGATCACCGCGGAGTATTCGGCGATCGTGCGCGGGCCGATATCTACCGCGATGCGCCCATCCGGAATCTCCTCCACCACTTCATAGGGAGCGCCCGCGGCGATCTCCGTTACCACCACGTGATCCACCGGCAGCATCAGCTTGCCGCCCAGTTCGGCCAGCAGCTTGCCCGCCAGTTCCACCTTGTCTGCCTCTACCAGCGATTTGCCGGTGGGCTTCCCCTGCGCGCGCAGGAACGTGTAGGCCATCGCGCCGCCGATCAGCAGGCGGTCCACAATCCGCCCCAGGTTCTCGATCACCTCGATCTTGTCCGATACCTTGGCGCCCCCCAGAATCGCCACCGCCGGGCGCTCAGGATGGCTGGTCGCCATGCCCAGATATTTGAGTTCCTGCTCCATCAGCAGGCCCGCCGCAGCCTTCGCGGCGAAGCGGACCATCCCTTCGGTAGAGGCGTGTGCGCGATGCGCCGAACCGAACGCGTCGTTCACATACAAGTCGCAAAGGGCCGCCAGCTTTCGCGAGAATTCGGCATCGTTCTTTTCCTCTTCGGGGTGGTAGCGGAGATTTTCCAGCAGCAGCACCTCGCCGGGCGCCGGCTTCATGGCTTCCACCTCCGGACCCACGCAATCGGGCGCCATCTTCACCCGGCAGCCGAGCAGTTCGCACAGCCGCGCCGCCGCCGGCTTCAAACTCATTTCCGGATTCGGCTTGCCTTTCGGCCGCCCCAGGTGGGATGCCAGGATGACGCCGGCCCCGTGTTCGAGCGCGTATTGAATGGTGGGTAGCGAAGCCTTGATGCGCTTGTCGCTGGTGATTTCCATGTCGCCCCGCTCATTCTTCTCGAGCGGCACATTGAAATCCACACGAATGAATACCCGCTTCCCCTTCAGGTCGAGGTCGCGGATGGATAGATAGGCCATATCGGGTCTCAAATGAAGCTTTCTCTTTGAGGTTAGCATGCGGCGCCGCGGGGGCATGTGCACAGGAAGAGCGAAGCCTGGTTCGGCCCGCCGGGGCTGTACGCGCGAACGCCTTCCATTTCGGCATGCCGCGTTGCATACTGATTGTTGGAGTCGGGGATTCTCCCATGATCAGAGTCGCACTGCCCTTCGGATGCCGCACTCCACCCGGCAAGCGCGAGGCCTACCGCGACGCATTGGCAGCGGTACATGTGGAACCCGTCGAGAACCCCGCCACAATAGCCGGTCTCGATGGCTTGCTGCTGGCCGGAGGATCGGACGTCGATCCGGCCATATACGGCGCCTTACCCCGTCCCGAGACGGGCCCAGCCGACCGGGATCGGGACAACCTGGAAACCGCCCTGTTGCGCGCCGCGTTGGCCTTCGACCTTCCCGTTCTCGCGATATGCCGCGGGATGCAATTACTCAATGTTACCCTCGGGGGCACGCTCGCGCAGCACATCGTGGGACACAAATGTCCGGACAAGCAGGACGCCCACCGCATTTCAATCGCGCCCCACAGCCGGCTCCGATCGATTTTGGGTGTCGATGAATACGTTGTGAACTCGCGTCACCATCAATGTGTGGACCGCGTTGCCGCGGGTCTGGTGGTCGCCGCCAGAGCGCCCGATGGCGTCATCGAGGCTCTGGAATTAGCTGGAAAGCGCTTTGTACTGGCGGTACAGTGGCATCCCGAGGATCGCACCGCCGGACCGGACGGCGGAATTTTCGAAGCCTTCCGGGATGCCCTGAGGCCTTCAGCCGACGGTCCCGTTCCCTCCGGGTTACTCGCGGCGGAAAGCCCCAGCCGCCTCTAAGGCCGCACCCGCCCTATTGCACCGGCACCGGCACGAAGATGCTCTGGCCGCCCCGGTTGATCAGCAGCACCGGCGTGCGGCTGCCGCCTTTGGCCAGCGCGTCGCGGACATCCGCCGGCGTCCGCACCGGCTGCCGGTTCACCTCCTGAACCACGTCGCCGGGCTGGATGCCGGCCTGTGCGGCGGGGCCGTTGGGGTCGACTTCGTCGATCAACACGCCCTGCGTGCCGCGGCGCAATCCCAACTGGGCGGCGCGATTGGGCGTCAGCGCTGATACCGAAATTCCCAGCTTCTCGGCGCCCTCATCGCCGCCGCTGCTCTGCTGGTTGGCGCGCGCCGACTCCGGGGTCAGTTCGCCCAGCGTAACCCGCACATCCAGCGGCTTCCCGTCGCGTACCATCGAGAGCGTCACCACCGTCCCCGGCATCAGCCCGGCAACCTCATTGCGCAGTTTGTTGGCGTCGGTAACCTCCTTGCCGTTCAACTTTACAATCACGTCTCCGGTCTTCACGCCGCCCCGGTCCGCCGGGCCGCCCGGATTCACCGAGTTCACCAGCACCCCGCGCACCTGCTTCAAGCCCAACCCCGAAGCGATATCGCTGGTCACCTGCTGGATGCCGATGCCCAACATGCCGCGCTGCACCTTGCCTTTGCCGATCAACTGGTTCATCACGTTGCGCGCCATGTTGGATGGAATCGCGAAGCCGATGCCGATGTTGCCGCCGTTCGAGGAAAGAATCTGCGAGTTGATGCCGATCAGTTCGCCGCGCGTATTCACCAGCGCCCCTCCCGAGTTGCCCTGGTTGATGGGCGCGTCGGTTTGCAGGAAGTCCTGGAAGCTGCCGCCGCCCACCGTCTCCGTCGAGCGGCCCTTGGCGCTGATAATTCCGGCGGTCACCGATTCCCCGACTCCCAGCGGGTTGCCTACCGCCAGGCATACATCCCCCACGCGCACTTTATCGGAATCGGCCAGTTGCAGCAGCGGTAATCCGCTGGCGTCAATCTTCAGCACCGCCAGGTCGGAAGCCGCGTCCGACCCCACCACCTTGGCCGAGTAAGTGCGCCCCGAATTCAGGTCCACTTTGATGTCTTGGGCGCCATCGATCACGTGGTGGTTGGTCAGGATGTGGCCATCGGCCCGCACAATCACGCCCGACCCCAGCGCGTGCTGCACCTCGGTCTGCGGACCTCGGCTCTGCGGGACACCGCCGCCAAAGAAATTGCGGAAGAACGGATCGTCGAAAAACGGAAACTGCTGCGGCGCGCGCACCCGGCGCGAGGCATGAATGGTGACCACCGCCGGCGCCACATGGTCCACTACATCGGCATAGGAAAGCACTGGTCCGGCCGGGCTGACGGAGCCCGATGGCATTTGCCGCGGTTCGGAGCCGGCGATGGCACTGCTACTGTATGGACGGCTACAGGATGCCAGAATCGAGAGTGCGAACAGGAGAGGTAAAACGCGACCCATACTTTTAGGCATAGCACGTCATGGGCCACGGGGGCATGGTCGCGGCCACTTATTCCGGCGCGCCGTCCAGCATACAGATGTCGTCCAGATTGCGGTATTTCTCGGCGTAGTCCAGGCCGTAGCCCACCACAAAACGGTCGGGAATCTGGAAGCCCACGTAATGGACCTCCACCGGGCGCAGCCGGCGCTCCGGCTTGTCCAGCAGTGCCGCAATGCGGATCGAATCGGGACGGCGCTGCTCCAGCAGGTTCACCAGGTAGTTCAGGGTGACGCCGCTATCCACGATGTCTTCGACAATCAGCACCGAGGCGCCTTCGAGCGAAATATCCAGGTCCTTGGTGACCTTCACTTCGCCTGAGCTGCGCTTGCCTTTTCCATAGCTGGAGATGCCCATGAAGTCGATGAACACATCGCGGCGCATGGCCCGCGAAAGGTCCGCCATGAAATACGCGGCCCCCTTCAGAATGCAGACCATGTTCAGGCTGCCGCTGGGATAATCACGGGAAATCTGCTCGCCAAGTTCCCGAATCCGAGCCTGGATCTTCCCGGCGGGAATCAGCACCTGCAGTTTGGGATCGGTCATGAACCAAACATTATCCGCCAAGTTTGAGGCGCGTGCTCATCGGGCCCAGGTGAATGTGCGCCCCCGTCGCCTTGCCGGGCACCGCCTGGCGGAAAGCCAAGAACGGGATATCGTTGGCGGTCAGATACTGTCGTAACCAGACGCCTTCGGGCGTATCGGGGTGGATGGCCACATCCACGCGGCCGCGATGATCGAATCCCAGCGCGCGGTGTACCTCGGTTTCCCCCATGGCGCTCACCGGCAGCGGTTTTCCAAACCGGGCTTCAAAGGCCGTCTCGATCTGCGAGAAAATGGCCGGCGTGAAGATCCCGTTGCCATCAAAGCGGTCTTCAATCGCCGGCGCCTCGGTCGCCGATTCGGAAAGCTGGGTGGAGAGAGCCGCCTCGGCGTGGGCCATCTCGGCGATCTCCTGCGTCAGCCGGGCGCGCGATTCGGCCAGGTCGTACTCCTTGCGCGCCAGGTCCAGTTCCACCAGCAGCGTGCCCAGCGAAAGCTGCGGCGCCACGTTGGCCTCCACCAGCTTCTTGGCGTCGTCGAAGGCCTTCTTGCGCCGGTCGAAGCGGCGTCCCGCGGCAGCCACGATTTCGTCACTCTGCTCCTCGGTCAGGTCTTCCACCAATAGCATTTTGCGCAGGTAGGCGGCATCCTGAAGATCGGCCAGGGCGTCTTCCGCCTTCTCCAGTTGTATGCGCGGCGCCACCCCGGCATTCACCAGCCCACGCAGCTTCTCGATGCTGGCCTGGGCGCGCAGCACGTCGGGGTCCGCCGCGGCTGGCGTAGGTCCGGCATCGACGGCCCGCGCGGGAATGGGCCCGGCGGTGACTGGCGCAGGCGTGGCGGCTGGTGCGGCCGCGGCGGCGGTTGGAGTGGGCGCGGGTCCGGCGGTGCCGGCAGTCTGGGCGTACAGCAAGCCGGCCCACACCACCAGCAGCAATCCCTTGGAAAATCGCATGTTCTTCCATTTTATTACGGGCCAAACTGCCAACCGTGCCGAAAACCATGGCTCCAAAGAGGGGGTGCCCCGGAGTGCGCCGTCGCCGGCCCGCGCATCTCTTCAATTCATCTTCCATAGTCCGCCGAACTGTGGCAACATGGTAAGGATTTCCGCAGTAAGGTCCAGTATGGTCAGGGTTCTCACAGTCTTCCTCGTTTTTGCCGCCTTGCTTTGCGGACAGCAGTACGTCATTTTCACATTCGCGGGCGGAGTACCCCCGGTGACCCCGGCGCCGGCCGCCGCTTCCTCCGTGGGCGACCCTCCCCGCGCAGCCGTCGATTCGGCGGGCAACGTCTATTTCGGCAGTGACCATGCCATCTTCAAAGTGGATCTCACCGGCACCCTGACCTGCATCGCCGGCACCGGCCGCGAGGGTTTCTCGGGCGATGGCGGTCCCGCCACCAGCGCCCAAATGTCGTATCCCTGGGGAGTCGCGGTGGATGCCGCCGGGAACGTCTATTTCACCGACAAGAATTCCAACAACATTCGCCGCATCGCCGTCAATGGAACCATCAACACGTTCGCCGGTTCGGCCGCCGCCGGTTTTGCGGGCGATGGCGGACCTGCCACGGCGGCGCTCTTCTCGGGACCCAGCGGGCTGGCCGCCGATTCGGCGGGCAACCTGTATGTGGCCGATACCGGCAACCAGCGTATCCGCAAAATCGCGCCGGATGGCACCGTCAGCACCGTGGCAGGCACTGGGAACCAGGGTTACGGCAACGATGGCGCGCCCGCCCTCTCCGCCGATCTGAATTCACCGGAAGGCGTGGCCGTCGATCCCTCCGGCAACCTTTATATTGCCGACACCGAGAATCAGCGCGTCCGTGAAGTGGCCAAAGACGGCATCATTTCCACTATTGCCGGCAGCGGCTTTCCCGGCTATTCGGGCGATAACGGCCCAGCCGTCCAAGCCACCCTGTTTTTGCCCACCGACGTGGCAGCCGACAGTTCGGGCAACGTATACATCGCCGACCTGGGCAGTAGCCGCATCCGCATGGTATCCAACGGGAACATCACCACCATTGCCGGCAGCGACGCCGGCATCCTCCCTACCGTTGGGCAGGCCGCCGTCTCCATCCGCTTCAACGGCCCCACCGGCGTGGCGGTGGATGGCGCGGGGAACGTCTACTTCGCGGAAGGCTCCATTGGCTCGGGCTCCGGCTTGGGCACCGGCGATTACCGGGTGTGGGAAATCACCCAGGGCATTGCCGACTCAGCCGCTGGCGACGGCCTGGAAAGTTATGGCGGCGATGGCGGACCGGCCGCTACCGCCCAGGTGAATAACCCGGCCGGCATGGCTTTCGATTCGGCCGGCAATCTGTACATTGCGGACTCCGGCAACAACCGCGTGCGCCGCATCTCGCCCTCGGGCACCATCGTCACGGTCGCGGGCACCGGCGTGGCGGGCTATTCCGGCGATAATGGACCGGCCACCAGCGCGCAGCTTAACGGGCCCTCGGGCGTGGCGGTGGACACCGCCGGTAATCTGTACATCGCCGATACCGGCAACAACCGCGTGCGGGTGGTCTTAGCCAACGGCACCATGGTAACCCTGGCGGGCAACGGAAATGCCGCCTTCGCCGGCGATGGCGGCCCGGCCACCCAGGCATCGTTGCATGCGCCGCTGGGAGTGGCCGTGGATCGGTCCGGCAACGTGTTTATCGCCGACACTCTCAGCCTGCGAGTGCGCGAGGTGGTCGTCGGAAGCAGCATTATCCAGACGCTGGCCGGCAACGGGGTGGCGGGCTATTCGGGCGATGGCGGGCCGGCCACCAACGCTGCCCTGAACTCTCCTTCCAGCGTGGCGCTGGACAGCGCCGGCAACCTGTATTTCACCGACGAATTGAACGGGCTGGTGCGCAAGATCTCCCCTATCGGCGTGATCACCACCGTGGCGGGCACACCGCCGCCAATCGGCCCCGGTCTCACCGCGGTCATAACTGGCGGCGATGGCGGACCCGCCACCCAAGCTTTGCTATTGGCTCCTAAAGGCGTGCTGGTGGATGGCTCCGGCAATCTCTACATCACCGATTCGGGCGAGAACCGCGTCCGCATGGTATCGTCGAACGGCATCATCAGCACCCTCGCCGGCGACGGAACCTGCTGCTATTCGGGCGATGGCGGCCTGGGCACGGTGGCCCAGTTGAACGTGCCCTGGGGTCTGGCGATGGATACGGCCGGCAATCTGTACGTCACCGACTCGGGTAATGACGCCATCCGGCAGTTGATGCCGGCCGGTTCCACGGCGTTCCTCCTGCGGGTGGCGAATGCCGCCAGCGACCAGGGCGGCGGCATCGCACCGGGCGAAATCGTGGCGGTCTACGGAGCCGGGTTAGGGCCGGCTCAAGGCATCGCGTACCAGCCCCAGAATACCGGCCAGATCGTCACCCAACTGGGCGGCACGCAAGTGCTCTTCAATGGCACGCCGGCGCCGATTCTGTTCACTTCGGCCGGGCAGGTCTCCGCGATCGTGCCCTATGAAGTCTCCGGGAGCAATGTGCAGGTCACCGTCTCTTACAACGGGCAAACTACGGCGGCGCTGAGTGTGCCGCTGGTGGCGGCCGCGCCGGCGGTCTTCTCCCTGGATGCCAGCGGCAGCGGCGCGGCGCGGGCCCTCAATTCGGATGACACCCAGAACAGCCCCACCAATCCCGCGCCGGTGGGCAGCATTGTCACCTTTTATGCCACCGGCGCCGGCCAGACTTCGCCGCCGGGAGAGGATGGCGCCATCAATCCCGCCGTCGCGCCGCAGCCGGTTCTGCCGGTTTCGGTGACCATCGGAGGCATCCCCGCCAGCGTGCAGTACGCCGCCGGAGCGCCGGGCCAGGTGCAGGGGCTGATGATGGTGCAGGTGGTGGTGCCGAGCGGTGTGGCGCCGGGGAGTGCCGTGCCCGTCGAGTTGCAGGTGGGAACCGCGGCCAGTCCGGCCACCGTTACCATCGCGGTGACCCAATAGCGCCGCCGCGGGCTTGGGCGGACGTACTATCATGGGCCAATGCGATACTCCATGTTTTTCGCGGCCCCGCTGATCGCCGCAGCGGCCGCTTTCCCGCTGGCCGCGCAGACCAACCAGCCTCCCATCGACAATGACCAGGTCAGGGTCATCATCGCCCACGAGAAGCCGCACGTGAAGACCGGCCTTCACGAGCACAAGTTCAACCGCGTGATGGTCTACCTGCAGGCGGGCCGGCAGGAAATCGTCCCCCAAAACGGCCCCAGGACCGTCCTCAATCTCAAGCCCGGTGAAGTGCGGTGGAGTCCCATGACGGGCATGCACACCTCCGAAGTGGTCAGCAACGCGCCGGTCACCATTATTGAGCTGGAGATCAAGAAACCCGGTAACGGCAAGCCGGTGGAAACGCGGCTCGATCCGCTCAAGGTCGATCCGCAGGATTACAAACTGGAGTTCGAGAATAGCCAGGTGCGCGTCATCCGCGTGCACATGGCGCCTCACCGCCAGGTTCCCACCCACGAGCACGTGCTTAACCGCGTGGTGGTCTACCTGACGGATCAGGACGGCCGCATGGTCTCACCGGATGGCAAGGTGGAAACCGGACAGCATAAAGCCGGTGAGGTGAGTTGGGGCGGGCCGGTCACGCACAAAGAGGAGAACCTGATGGACCACCCCTTCGAGGCCCTCATGGTGGAGTTCAAAAGCTAAACCAACGCCCGATGAGGCCGCCGGAGCAAAGTTCCCCGGCGGCCCTCGGTTCTCGTCCTATGCCAGGGTCCAACCCTTACGCATATAGGGCTTGATGTACTTATTGGCCTCGTTGTTATTGGTGATGCGCATCTTGGCCGGATCGTATTCGATCTTGCCTTCCGTGCGCAGAGCGATCACGCCCAGCAGCATCCATTCGACGAACGGCGACGACACGCTGAAATTGGAGCAGGCCGGGTCGCCGCCTTTGGCCGCGCGAATCCAGTCGCGGTAGTGCCCGGGGGAACGCGTCAACAGTTCCGGCGGGAAATGATAGTCCTTCATCTTCTCCACCGGCAGCAGGCGCGTGTTGGCGCCGTAAGTCCCCGTGGTGATGATGCCCTTGTCGCCGAGGAAGACGCTGCCGTCATTCTCGCCGATCTGGTAGGTCTGAGTGGCGTCGTAGACTTCGCCCTGAATCGCCGTCGGCATGGAAGATGCCGTTACCGGCTGCCCGCTTCCAGGCGCCGCGGCCATGCCTTGGCCTTGGCCGCGACCCTGACCACGTCCCTGCCCGCGCCCGCCGCCCGGCCGCACACGCCGGATGTCTCCCAGCATTTCGCCTTCCGGAACGCCCTGGATCTTGGGCGGTTCCTTCAGCCCGTCGTGCCAGAAGAGCTTCACCGGAGGCATCGTGCCCAGCGCCGGGAAATCGTACCGGATGATGGACTTCTTGGGGTACATGAAGGTGCTGTTGCCTTCCTTCATCACCACCTCGACGCTCGTGGGCGGACGCTGGCTGAGTTTCAGCGCCATGTTCGGCGCACCCAGAATGTGGCACGCCATGTCGCCCAGCGCGCCGCAGCCGAAATCGTAAAAGCCGCGCCAGTTGAAGGGCTGGTAGAAGTTGTAGCGGGTCTTGGCATAGGCCTCTCCGCCGGAAGTGAACGGCCGCGCGGCGGCGTGCCCCAGCCACAGGTCCCAGTCGAGCGTCGCCGGCACCGGGCTCTCGGGGGGAATTTCGGTCAGCCCCTGCGGCCAGATCGGGCGGTCCGTCCAGGCGTGTACTTCGGTGACCCCGCCAATCTCCCCCGCCCAGATCATCTCGGCGCACTGCCGGGTGCCCTCGTTCGAGTAGCCCTGGTTGCCCATCTGGGTGGCGACTTTATATTTGTTGGCGGCGTCCAGAATCTGGCGGGCCTCGTAGATCGTGTGCACCAGCGGCTTTTGCACGTAGACGTGCTTCCCGCGCTCCATGCAGTGAATGGCCGCCGTGGCGTGCATGAAGTCCGGAATGGTTACGATGACCGCATCGATGTTGGGGCCTTCCTTGTCCAACATCTTGCGGAAATCTTTGTACTTCGGTAGCTTGTCGAACTGTTTGAAGATGTTGGCCGCCTGCTTGTCGTCCACGTCGCAGAGCGCCACGATGTTTTCGGTGGGCGCGCAGCCGTGAATATCGCTGGCCGCCTTCCCGCCTGAGCCGATGGAAGCGATGTTCAGCTTCTCATTGGGCGATTTGTAGCCCATCATCTTGAGGGACGGCGTGCTGCCGAAGCCCCCGGTCGGGACAGCCCCTGCCAACAGGCTGCCGAAAAAGAAATGTCGTCTGGAAATCGCCATATCCGCACCTCAAATTCACAATCTCAGGTGTCTTTTCCGGCCAAGGCTTTATCCCTCGGCGGCAAATTGACACAAACATGCACCACAAACATTCTAATTCCAAATGGCGCCGGCGTGGGAATTGGGCCTTGGGAGGCCGCCATCGCCTGGTTCGGCAAGGCACGCTTGCCGGAAGCCCGTCCGCCATCGGCCGCCGCAAAATCCCGGCGGAGGCCCTAATTCTTGACCGGCTCCCCGCTGCCCGGGTCGAGCATCAGCGGTTTCGGGTGGCTGATGGTGAAATCGAAAGAATCGAGCACCGAACCGGCCATGGCATCGAACGATTGGTCGCCGATACGCCCCAACGACCAGTTATCCTCGATGAACCGCAGAATCGACGTCTGGTCCATAAGGTTGTGGTCGACGTAGTTCTGCTTGGCGTAGGGCGAAAGGACCAGGAACGGCAGGCGCGGGCCGTATCCGCAGCGGTCCTGGTAAGCTCCCGGTTGCGCCGTTCCACACATCCCGGTGGGGCCGTTGAGGGCGTCGTTGGCCGAGTCGCTCGATTGGTTGACCACGGGCGGCATCACGTGGTCGTACCAGCCGTCCGAATCGTCGTACGTAAATGCCGTGCGGCCCCATCGCCTCGCCCGCACGCAGCGAATGCGACATTGAGAACACCCTGCGAGGAATACAGGTCCGCCGGTTGGGCGATCACGCTCCCCACGTGCGGCCGTGGGCAGGGATCGCCGGCCGTTTGTGAGTAAGCCAAAACGGCAGGAAGCAAGAGGAGAGAGGCGAACGCATCGCCCGGGAACCAGCGCGGCATCTCCCGACAGTATAGAGGGAGAGCGGCACCCCAATCCCGCCGGTCGCCGCGCCCGCATCCCACCTCCCAACTTAACGTTCACTCTATAAACCCTTAACCCCTATAAGGTTCGCTATAATGGTCCCTAAATGCCCCGCCATCCTCCGTCGCCCCTCCATCCCTCGCGCCAACTCGGCGGCGACATTCGCAATGCCCGCCGCCATTCGGGCCGGCCGCGCCTCCATCAGCCGGGAGGCCAACGCATCGCTCGGAAACCGGCGCGGATCTCCCGGCAGTATCGAGGGAGAGCGGCAGCCCCATCCCCCAGTCTCCACGCCCGCATCCCGCCTCCCCACCTTAACGTTCACTACATAAACCCTTAACCCCCATAACGTTCGCTATAATGGTCCCTAAATGCCCCGCCGCCATCGCCCCAAATCTCCGGCCGTGCCCCTGCCGGTCCTCCGCGCCCTGCGCAAGCTCGGCGGCGACATTCGCGATGCCCGCCGCCGGCGGCGCATCCCCGTCGCCATTCTGTCCGAGCGCGCCTCCATCAGCCGGACCACTCTCAACCGGATCGAAAAAGGCGATCCCCGTGCCGCTCTCGGGAATTACGCCGCCGTCCTCTTCGCCCTGGGCATGCTCGAGCGTCTCGCCGGCGTCGCCGATCCACGCCACGACAACGTCGGGCTGGAGCTGGAAGAGGAGCACCTCCCGCAGCGCATCCGCCTCGCTCGCCAGCCCAAGCCGGCCAAACCGAAAAAGACAGGCGCCTGATGGACCGGCAGATTCTGGTTTACGTCGACCTCCACGGCACGCCCTATCTGGTGGGCCGCCTGTGGGCCCGCGTCCGTAAGGAACGGGAGAGCGCCACCTTTGAATACGACCGAAGCTGGCTGGCCCATCCGGAGCGTTTCTCCCTGGAGCCGGCCCTGAAGCTGGGGCCCGGGCCCTTTCATACTGCCTCCGGCAAGCCCCTCTTCGGCGCCATCGGCGATTCCGCCCCGGACCGCTGGGGCCGCGTTCTCATGCGCCGCGCCGAGCGCCGCCGCGCCGAAAGCCAAGGGCAGGCCCCTCGCACGGTCCGGGAAATCGACTACCTGCTCATGGTGGACGACGAGGCGCGCCAGGGCGCACTTCGTTTTGCGGAACACCAGGGCGGGCCGTTTCTAGCCCATCAGGCGCCCGCCAAAATCCCGCCGCTGATCGAACTGCCGCGCCTTCTCTCGGCCGCCCAACGCGTCCTCGACGATCGGGACAGCGACGAGGATCTGCGCCTGCTTCTGGCGCCCGGCTCGTCGCTCGGCGGCGCGCGCCCCAAAGCCTCGGTTCGCGATCGCGACGGCCAACTCGCCATCGCCAAGTTTCCCCACCATGGCGACGAGGTAAACGCGGTTCTGTGGGAGGCGGTGGCCCTGGCCCTGGCGCAAAAGGCCGGCATTCCAGTGCCCGCGTGGCGGCTGGAATCCGTCGCCGGCCGGCCCGTTCTCCTGCTGCGCCGTTTCGATCGCGACCACACCCTGCGCATTCCCTTCGTCTCGGCCATGAGCATGCTCGACGCCAGGGACAACGAGACCCGCAGCTACCTCGAATTCGTCGATATTCTTCGCCAGTACGGCGCCGCTCCCAAGCAGGACATGCACGCCCTGTGGCGCCGCATCGTTTTCAGTATTCTGATCTCCAATACCGATGACCACCTCCGCAACCACGGCTTTCTGTGGACCGGAACCGCCGGCTGGCGCCTGTCCCCGGCGTACGACCTGAACCCGGTGCCCGCCGATATCAAGCCGCGGGTACTGACCACGGCCATCGATCTCGACGACAACACCGCGTCTCTGCAACTGGCGCTCGCGGTGGCCGGATATTTCGAGCTCACCCCGCGTGAAGCCCAACGGATCGCGGCCGAAGTGGGCCAGGCCACCCGTTCCTGGCGAAAAGCGGCTGCCCATCTCGGGTCTTCCAAAGCCGGGATTGAGCGCATGGCATCGGCCTTCGAGCACCAGGATCTGAAGGCCGCGCTCGCCGGCAAAGTTGCCGCAAAAGCGGGAAAATCGCGCCGCAAACGGTAAACGCCCTGCTCAGCCGTTAGCCCGGCGCAACCCGGCGGCCGCCATCAGCAGCCCCAGCACACCCGTCGCCAGGCTCACGTGATTCCACAAGCCCGAGGGCGGCGGCGCGGTGAGCTTCGGAACCACCCCCAACTTGATCAGGTCCGGATCGCCGAAGGCCTGGCCATCGCGGTCGTATACCACCGTGTGGCCCTGGCGCAGGGCCTCCAGAACCCCCCGCTCGCTCCGCTCGGTCACAAAAACGTAAGTCCGCGCCATGCCCATGCGCTCGGAGTAGTGGAAATCCGAGGAGCCGATGGCGGTCAACTTCCGCCGGGCGAAAAACTCCCGCAATTGCAGGCGCGCCTCCGGATCGTGGAACTCCACCGGATGCACCACCTCGGCGCCATCCAGCCGCCGCATCGCCTCGGCATCCCAGCCCGGCCAGTAATCGGCGATCGGATGCGCGGCGATGGCGATGCCGCCCTGGCGGTGGATTTCGTCGATCGCACGGGCCGCCGGCTGCCGCCAACTCACCGCCCGCTCGATCCCCACCGCGATCATGTGGTACGACGGGGCATGCACCTCCTCGCTCACCAGCACAATCGGCCCGCCGATCCGCCGTGAGAACCAGCGTCCCCATTGCGCCACCCACACGTTGTTGTGGCCCGCCATGGCAATCGCGTCCAGGCCCTGGCGGCGCGCTTCGAGGACCGTATCGAAAGGCGACAGCGTGGACCAGCTCAGCGGGAAGCTGTGCACGTGGAAATCGGCGGCCAGCACCTGGTAGCCCCCTGCCTGGCACTGCCGCGCCCGCGGCGGCGAGTAGGGCTCCAGGCTGCCCGCGGCCAACGATACTGCCATCAGTCCCGCGGCCCCCCAGAACGGCCGCCAGCTCATTTCAGCCTCTCGATCAGGCCGGGCCATAGCGAGCCGCCGCCAAAGAGCAGAACACCGGGCACCCAGGCTAGCGCGCGCTCCACCAGCACCTCGCGCAGCGGCGCCGCGCTTCCCATCGCCAGGCGGAAGAAGCCGTAGTCGGCCCGCAAATTCCAGACCGCCACCATCGCGGCAAGAGTCACCCAGACGGATTCCGGCAACAGCCGGTACAGGGCCCCAAAGGCGATCAGCAGCCCCCACCAGGTCGCATCTCCGGCGCAAAACCGGTCCACCGCGCGGGTGAATGGAATGGGCCGCGGGCCGAGCTTCCAGACTGCCGACAGCGCCAGAATTTCGAGCAGCGGCACCCAGCTCCAGATGACCGCCGCGGGGAGCACCCGCCCCAGCGTCAGCCCGCGGGAATCCAGCATCGAGACCACGCAGCCGAACAGCCAGGCGGTGAACAAAGGTTTCGCAACCCAGCTCCATCGGCCGGCCCGCTCCACGGCCGCCGCTGCGGATGGCGTCTGCATGCGTCAAGGCTACCATACGGCCCGGCGTCCCCTGCACCACGCCGCCGCACCGCTACGACGCCCGCCCGGCCGCCCCGGAACCCAGCCGCGTTCTCAACTCCCGCCCCTCCCACGCCTCCCAAAACCGTCTCCGGGGCAGGCTCCGGGGGTGGTAGGCTTATAGGAACGCCGGGAGGCAGTTCCTGCCCGGCATGGTATCCTGAGATTCCTTTACGTACGATGGCGCAGACCAAGTTGCTCCCGCGCATTTGCATCGCGCTGGGCCTGCCAGATGTCCCAAGCCTGCTAGACCATGCCCGGCGGGAGGTCGCGGCTGGCGAGACGTTCCTGGAGTTCCGCCTGGACTACCTGGAACGCCCGCGCGACGGCGCCTGCGCAATTCGCGGCTTTCTGGAAGAATCTCCCGATACCGTGGTCATGGCCACCTGCCGCCGCCATCAGAATCACGGCAAGTTTAACGGCAGCATCGAGGACGAACTTGCCATCCTCGACCTCGCGGTTCGCAACGGCGCCTCCGCCGTGGATGTGGAGATCGAAACCGCCGAGATGGCCGCCGACCGCATGCCGCAATTTCGCAGCCGCGTGGCGGTGATCGTCTCATACCACAATTTCGAAGCCACGCCGCCGCTCGACAGCATCGTGAACCGCGTGCTGCGGACGCCCGCCGACGTTTATAAAATCGTCACCACCGCGCGCAAGCCCTCCGATAACGTCCGTGTGCTGGCGGCCGCCAAGGCCCTCACGCGCCAAAAGGTCACCGTGCTGGCGATGGGCGAGCTGGGCTTCCCTACCCGCGTGCTGTCGCCTTTATTCGGAGGGGCCTTTACTTACGCCGCCCCCATGTACGCCGAAGGCACCGCCGCCGGGCAGGTCAGCGCGCGCCTCCTGCGCAACCTTTACCGCGTGGAGAAACTGCGCAAAACGGCCAGAATTTACGGGGTAATCGCCGATCCCATCCGGCACTCCATCTCCCCGGCTGTGCACAACCGCGCTTTCCAATCGCGGCGGTTGGATGCCGTCTATCTGCCCTTTCTGGTTTCGCCGGCCAACCTGCGCGATTTCTTCCAACTGGCCGAAAAGCTGCCGCTGGCCGGCTTCAGCGTGACCATCCCCCACAAGCAAAAGATCATTCGCTACCTGGACGTGGTGGAACCGCTGGCGCGGCGCATCGGCGCGGTGAATACCGTCTGGCGCAAAGGCGGCAAGTGGCGCGGCGCCAACACCGACGCCGCCGGGGTCACCGAACCCCTTTCTCGGGTGCTGCGCCTGGGTCAGTCCACCGTGCTGATTGTGGGCAATGGCGGAGCGGCGCGTGGAGCGGCCTGCGCCCTGGCCGATGCCGGCGCGCGCATTTCCCTGGTGGGGCGCAATCCCGATCGCGTCCGGGCCCTCGCCAAAGTGTGCGGCGCCGAGGCGCTGGGGCGCGACCAACTGGAATCCCGCCATTTCGATGCCCTCGTGCACGCCACCCCCCTGGGCATGTTCCCGCACGTCAACGAGTGCTTTTTCAATGGCTGCATCCCCGCTGACGTGGTCCTCGATATGGTCTACAACCCATTGGAAACGCTGCTGATCCAACATGCCCGCGAGCAGGGCAAAACGGTCGTGCCGGGCATCGACATGTTCATCGAGCAGGCCGTCCGCCAGTTCGAGTTGTGGACCGGCGCAACGGCCCCCCGGGCGGTCATGCAAAGAGCCGCCGCCGAAGCCCTGGAACATAAGTAACCGCAACCCCTGCCGGCAGCCGCCCGGCGCCGCGCGGTACCCTGGGCGTATGAAGCTCACGCGTCGAAAACTGGTCGCCATCGTGGCGGCTTCGGCCGCGGCGCCGTTCATTGCCCAAACTGCCGCGGCGTCCGGTCAAACGCCTCCGGTGCCCACTCCGGATGACGAACTCAAAGCCGCCCGCGACCGCCTCAAGGCCAACGGGGATAAGCTCGCGCAACATGCCCTGCCCATGGCCACCGAGCCGGCCTTCCAGTTCCGGGTCTGACGAGCGCAATATGGCGGCCCTTCCCGAAGATCTCTTCTTTAACACCATCGGCGAGCTGAACGCCAAGCTCACCGCCCGCGAGTTCTCCGTGGTGGATCTCACCCGCGCCTTCACCGCCCGTCTGGAGCAACTGGGGCCGCGCTACAACGCCCTGGCCCTCCCCCTCACTTCCCACGCCATCCGCAAAGCCGAACAGGTGGACAAGGACATCAAACGCGGCCGTCTGCGCGGGCCCCTGCAAGGCATCCCCTACGGCGCTAAAGACCTGCTCAGCTACGCCGGCCAGCCCACTACCTGGGGCGCCAAACCCTACGCCGGCCAGGTATTCGATTACAACGCCACGGTGGTGGACAAACTCGATAGCGTGGGCGCCGTGATCACCGGCAAGCTCGCTATGGTGGAACTGGCGGGCGGCGGCGGCTACCGCTACGCCTCGGCTTCGCTGACCGGGCCGGCCCTCAATCCGTGGGACCGGAGCTGTTGGACCGGCGGGTCTTCCAGCGGTTCGGCGGCCGCTGTGGCGGCGGGCCTGGTGACGTTCGCCATCGGTTCGGAAACCTCCGGCTCGATCGTGACCCCGGCCTCCTTCTGCGGTGTCACCGCCCTGCGCCCCACCTACGGGCTGGTCAGCCGCCACGGCGCCATGGCGCTTTCGTGGACCCTGGACAAGCTCGGCCCGTTCGCCCACTCCGCCGAGGATTGCGGCATGATCCTGCAAGTCATCGCCGGCAACGACGGCAAAGACCCCGGATCGGCCGGCAAGAGCTTCTACTACACCCCGCAGTATGCGCGCGCCATGAAGGACATCAGGGTAGGCTACGCGCCGGTGGATTTCGACCAGCGCGCCGATCCCGACTCGCGGGCAGCCTTCGCCACGGCCCTGGGCGTGCTGAAAGACTCCGGCCTGCAACTGGTGGAGACCACCCTGCCGCCGCTCCCCTACGGCCCTGTGCTTTCCGCGATCATTGCCGGCGAAGAAGCTTCCGTCTTCGAGCCGCTGATTACCAGTGGCAAGGTAAACGACCTCGCCGACCCGTCGCAAATTGCCGGCCTGAAGGCCGCCTTCGATCTGCCGGCGCGCGATTATCTGAAAGCCATGCGCATCCGGCGCCTGATGCAGCAAGAGTTTTCGCGGCTCTTCGCCGAAGTGGACATGCTGGTGACCTTCGGACGCTCCGGCCCGGCGGTGAAGGTGGACCAACCCCTCGATGCCCCGGCCCCCGGCGAGCCGCCCGCCGCTCCCGATACGCCCGCCCCTCCGCCGCAGGGCTTCGACGGCATTGTGCAGGCAGGCAACCTGGCGGGACTCCCGGCCCTGGTGTTCCCCTGCGGATTCGCCGGCAACCTGCCGCTCGCCCTGCAGGTGGTGGGCGCGCCGTTCTCGGAGAACACCCTGCTCGCCGTAGGCCACGAATTTCAGACGCGCACGGACTGGCACAAGCGCCGGCCGCCAGGTGTGTGAAGGCTCCCTTGGCGCTGGAAATCTGGATTATATAAAGCTAAGATATAATGGATACATATGAAGGCCCTCCTGATCCAATTGGATGACCAGACGCTGGCGGCATTGAACCGTATCGCGGCGCCCGGAAAACGAAAGAGGTCGGAGTTCGTTCGACAGGCCATTCGCAAGGAGGTCCGTCGAGCGGAATACCGGGCCATGCGAGAAGCATACCGGCAGCAACCCGATTCGATCCAGGACGCTGACGACTGGTCCATCACCGAGGAGTACCAGCCGTGAGGCAATTTGAGATCTGGTGGGCGAAGTTGCCCGGACCGGCAGGCCGCCGTCCCGTGCTGCTGTTGAGCCGCAACGACGCGTACCGGTATCTGAGCAAATTTATCGTCGCGGAGATCACGACGACGATCCGCGCCATCCCCGTGGAGGTCAAACTAGGCCGCCGTGAAGGCCTGCCGTCTCCGTGTGTTGCGAACCTCGACAACACTCGCACGGCCGCACGAGCATGGCTCGATTCCCGGGCAGGCGCATTAGCGTCATCGCGACACGGAGAGGTGAAGCGCGCCTTGGGCTATGCGCTCGGGTGGGACGAATTAATCGACTCGCCGCTGGAGTCCCCCAGACTGATGTGACACGTCCGGCCCCATTGGAGCGACTCGCACGCCCTCCTACGCCCGCTCCACGTACCCTTGCAGACACGCCAGAACCTGCGGCCACCCTTTGTGGCTGGCACGCGAATTCTCCGTCACCAGACCCGAGTGCGTCAGCCGCACCCTCGTCCGGCCGTCTTTTTCTTCCAAATCGAAGCGCACCAGCGACTCGGTTGTATCGCCTTGCCAATCCGGCAGCCACGTGTAGACCAGCAGGCGCGGCCGCTCGATCTGCCGGTACTCTCCGCGAATCTCGAACGGCTTTCCACCCATCCCGGTCCCGCGCATCGTCCACTTCCCGCCGGGACGAAGGTCGCACTCCATGTGGGTGGTCTCGAATCGCCCTTCCGCCCGCCACCACGCCACCAACTGGCTGGGGTTCGTGAGCGCCTCGAAGATCCGTTCGGCCGGCCCGGCAATCGTGATTTCCTGCACGATGGTGTCGCCTACGCTCATCGGACTCATAATCTTCCCTCCTTGTGAGGTTTAGTCCCCTCGATGTAATCTTTCAGGCTGCGCATGCTGGCGCCCCAAAACGCCTGGTAATCCCGCAGCCACGCGTCCACCGCCGCCAGCGGTTTGGCATTCAGGCGGCAAATGCGCGCCGCGCCTTGTTTCTGCGTGGTCACCAGGCCCGCGGCGCGCAGCAGGCGCAGGTGCTTGGAAATAGCCGGACGGCTGGTCCGGAAATTGGCGGCGATTTCTCCCACGGTGTGATGGCCGTCGCGCAGCAGGCCCAGGATCTGGCGGCGGGTGGGGTCCGCAATCGCCCGGAACACCGCGTTGCCCCGCCTGCTTCTGACCGTAACCATGTGGTTACTTAAATGGTAACCGTAAGGTTACGCTAAGTCAAGAGGGATACGGTAACCGCTCGGTTACGGTCAGGGCCACCGGCCAAGCCTTCGCGGACCGCCGCTGCTCAAAACCGCGTGACTTCAGTGAATCGGAAGCCGCCCACCTGCATGGCCGGTGCCACCAGGTCGAAAGCCTCTTCGCCCGAGGCGCGCACCGCCTCGGAAAGGGCTTCCACGCGGCTCAGCATCTCGATCAGGCTTTCGTTGAACCGGAAGTTGCGCAGGCCCGCGGCAATCCGCCCGTCTTCCACCAGAAACGTGCCGTCGCGCGTCATGCCGGTGAAAATCTTTTCGTAAGGGTCCACCTCGCGGATGTACCAGAAGCGCGTCACCAGGATGCCGCGCGGGCAGGCCGCCACCATCTGCTCCACCGTCGTCCCGCCGCCCGCAACCACAATGTTCGCGGGCGCCTCCCCGGCTTCATTGGGCAGCGGGTAGCCGTGCCCGGTCGGTTGCGTGCCGGCCAGACGGGCGGCGTGCCGCGAATACGCGATCTCGCGCACTACCCCGCGTTCCACCAGCGTCAAAGCGCGCCGCGGCACGCCTTCGCCATCGAACGGCGGCCCGGATTGCTGCGGATGCCCCACATCGTCCAGAATCGTGACGTTCTCGCCGAACAGCTTGCTGCCCATGCGGTTGTTCAGGAAGCTGCGGCCATCGCGCACGGCAGTGCCGCTGAAATCGCCGAACATCTGGCCCACCAGGTCCAGCACCGCCGCCGGCTCCAGAATCACCGTGTAGCGGCCCGCCGGCAACTCGCGTGGG
>DATJRE010000175.1:0-27433 GCA_035505095.1 Bryobacteraceae bacterium
GATATGGCCGACCCTTATCGCGTCTACGGCGGCCTGCAGGACAACAGCTCGTGGGTGGGCGATTCGTCGTTTCCCGGCGGCATCAGCAATTCGCGCTGGGAGAACATGTACAACGGCGACGGCTTCTGGATGTGGGAAGACCCCGCGGACGCCACCTATATCTACTGCGAAATGCAGGGCGGTGAGATCGGCCGCGTCAACCGCTTCACGCATGAAACCCGCGCCATCAAACCCTACGCGCAGTACGGCGAGAAGAAGCTGCGGTTCAACTGGAACACGCCTATCCAGATCAGCCCCAATGAAAAGGGCGCCATCTACATCGGCGCGCAGTTTCTGTTCCGCTCACGCGACCATGGCCAATCGTGGGATCGCATCTCGCCCGACCTGACCACCAACGACCCTGAAAAGCAGAAGCAGGAGGAATCTGGCGGCGTCACCGTGGATAATTCCTCGGCCGAAATGAACACCACCATCTATTCCATTTCCGAATCGCCGCGCAACGGCCAACTGATCTGGGTGGGCACCGACGATGGCAACGTGCAGATCACCCGCGACGGCGGCAAGACCTGGACCAACGTGGCGGCCAATGTGCCGGGCATGGGCAAAGCGCCGTGGGTTTCGTGGGTGGAAGCCAGCCGCTACGACCAAGCTACCGCTTACGCCACTTTCGACCGCCATATGTACGGCGACATGCAGCCGCACGTTTTCAAGACCAGCGATTACGGCAAGACCTGGACCGCCCTGCCCGTGGCGGCGTCCGGCGCGCGCGGCTACGCGCACGTCATCAAAGAGGACACCGTCGACCCCAACCTGCTCTTCCTCGGCACCGAGTTCGGTCTGTGGATCAGCGCCGATGGCGGCCAGCGCTGGGCGCAATATAAAGGCTCCGGTTTTCCCGCCGTAGCAGTGCGCGACCTGGTGGTGCATCCGCGCACTTCAGACCTGGTGCTGGCGACCCACGGCCGCGGCATTTGGGTCATTGACGATATTTCGTCACTACGTTCGCTCACTCCGTCTCTGATGACTGAAGATGCCGGATTTCTGCCGGTTCCGCCGGCCGTGCAGTGGATGGAAACCAACGGTGGCTGGCCCGAGGGCAACAATTCGTTCACCGGCCCCGATCGCCCCGATGAAGCCTTCATCCCCTACTACCAGCGAACGCGCCACATTTTCGGCGATCTGAAGATCGAGATTTTCGATTCCCAGGGCAAACTGGTGGATACCGTGGCCAGCAGCAAGCATCGCGGCGTGAACCGCGTCTCGTGGTCCATGCATCTGAAGCCGCCGCGCGTGCCGCCGGCTGCCAGCGCCCTGTTCGAGGCCGCCGAGGGGCCGCGCGTGTTGCCCGGCGTCTACACCGTGAAGATGACCAAGAACGACAAGGTCTACACCACGCAATTGACGGTGACGCTCGACCCGCGAGCCAGGTATACCGTGGAGGATCGCAAGGCGCAGTTCGACCTGGTGAACCGCCTCGGCGACCAGCTTACCCACATGAGCTGGGCGGTGGATGCCGTCATCGGGGTCCGCGACCAGGCCCGCGCGCGTGCTGACAAATTACCGCCCAACGACCCGCTCCGCCGCCAGTTGGAGCAGCTCGCCGATTCCATGGACCAGATCCGCGGCAAGATCGTGGCCACCAAGGAAGGTGGCGCCATCACCGGCGAAGAGCGGCTGCGAGAGTTTCTGGGCGGCCTCTACGGCGATGTGAACAGCTACGAAGGGCGGCCCACGGAGTCGCAAGTGGCCCGCGCCGGTGCGCTGGAACACGAACTGGACGACGTGGTGAAAGAATTCACCACGCTTACCGGCCGCGATCTGCCGGCCATCAATCGCGCCCTGGCAGGCAAGCAGGCCGCCGCCATCCGGGTAATTGCCGAAGAAGACTGGCGCCACGCGGAAGCCGGTGGCATGGGCGGCGGCGCCATCCATGCGCGGCTGGGGCCGCTGCTATAGCCCGCCGTCCGTCCGTTTGTTTCGCCGCGCGCCTATCCGCGCCGCGAGCCGAATCGGCCGTCCGCCACCCGGGTTCCGCTACTGCTGGGCCGTTACGCCGGCTGTATTCACCGCCACCCGCGACGGATTGAAGTGCCGGATGTACCGGCGCATGAGCACTTCGAATCGGCTGATCCCGTCGTGGCAGGCCTCTTCGTACGCCTGCTGATTGCTCCAGTGATCGTAGGCCATGCGGTAGCAGGCGACGGCCTCGCCCAACCGGTCGTCGCCGCGCCGGCAATGCATAAAGATGGGCCATCGCGCCGGGTCCTCCATCACCGTGAGGATCTTGGCGATCTGTTGATCCTTGGGTTCCCAGATTCCCGAAAGCCGGATGCTGATATACTGCATGCCCAGCCCTTCCACCACTTTCTTCTCGTGCGGCTTATGGACCGCCCCTCCGCGCAGGTCCAGCACGGTCTTGATCCCCATGTGTGCCAGTTCCGTAAACTGCGCCCGGTTGGGCTGCCTCCCGCGATAGATGTGCTCGTCAATACGAATGAAATGGGATACCTCCGCCCGAGCGGACATACCCATTACCAACAATACGGCGCATAAGACTTTGTTCATCACACCACCGCTTCCGCTAGAGCAAGCCGATTTCCACGATTTCTAATGCGGCGGCAGAGTGGGATACGCTCCGCCGATGCGCACGTGGTCGATGAGCCGCTCCGCGATGGTGGGCTTCTTGTCCAGCCCCGGGTTGTGCCGCTTGCCGTAGACGTAATCACCCACGAACCAGCCCATCGCGCCGCCCGCCATCACGTCGCCGGGGAAGTGCTGGTTGGCCGCCAGCCGCGCGCCCACCACACCGGCGGCGTAGCAGTACGCCAGAATCTGCACCCATCGCTTGTGCGGATACTCGTGCGCCACCACCGACGCCAGCGCGAAAGTCTCAATCGCATGGCCCGAAGGAAAGCTGGAATTCCAGCGCGTGTTGCCCGCTTCGAATTCCCCGTTGCCCTGGCCCTGCAGAGGCCGTTGCCGGTCGAAGATGGACTTCAGCGCCAGTTCCACCACGGTGACGTTGGCCAGCGCTTCGAACGAAAGCAGGCCGGTCTCGCGAAAATGATCGCTGTGCGCGGCCGTGCCTCCGAAGTACATTGCCGCCGTGATGGGCAACAGCGTGTACGCGTCGCCCAGGTACGAAACATCGTTGCCGAGTGTTCGCAGATTGGCGTTATCGGGTGCGTTCTTGGAGACGTATTTATCTGAGGCAATCAGCGCGCCGGTAGCCCCGCCGAAAATCAGCCACCACTTGCTGTCGCTCTTGGAAGTGTGAAAGGGACTGGTCCAGATGGCCTTCTGATCGTAGAGAACAAATTTTCCCATACGCACGAATGGATGGAAATAGCCGGTCGCGTCGTGATAATCCTTCGGTTTGATGATTTCCTGGCCGGGCTTCGGCTTCAGGACTGACCGGTCGGCGCTCTGGCCTTCGGCATTCGCTGGAGGTCTGTTCCGATCCACCTGGGCCGGACTGCCGCTGGCCGGAGGAGCGGTTTGCGAGTACGCGGGCAAAAGGAACATTACGCACAGCAAATATTTCATCTCCGAAAATTCTCCCGTGGGGGAATAGCAAGCCGGGTTCCGGTTCAAACCCCGCGCGGGCTGAATTGTTTGCGGTTTCACTCCGGCCGGCGAAGAGTTGTACGTGCCTTCGCCGGCGGCGGGCGGCCAGTCCAAGTCCGGCCTGCCGCCGCACGCCGGCGACAACCGGTTCACCGCGCGCGCGTTGGCTACTTCACCGCGCACCAAGCCTGTGCCGCGGTGAACCGCGAGATGAAGGCGGCGCACCGGTGGTGCCTCGGTAGCTTCACCCACGCCGGTGCTTCGAAGCCTGGCCGTATTACGCTTGCGCGCCAACCGCCACGGCGGGCCAATGGACATGAAACCCACCTTCACAGAATGGGCGCTGTTCGTAAGAGCCGTGTACCGGTTGAACAGGGGAACGGCGATCCTGCGACTTTTGCGCGAAACCCCCCGGCTGGGCCATTTGCCGCCGGAGGATGGCAACGGGTACGACGAGCCTTCCTCGCCGGGTAGCGGGACCCCGCGGCTTTCATTGGGCCGGCGCGGTACGAGCCGGTGGCCCGGGAGGAATCCGCCCCATTGCGCCGGCGCGTGAAAGGAGTTATTTTCAGATGTGCTCATCCTTTTATTCGGCCCCCCGGGATGCGGCAAAGGCACGCAAGCCGCTTACCTTGCCGCGCGCTTCCGCATTCCCGCCATCTCCACCGGCGAAGTCTTCCGCGCCGAATGCAAATCCGGCACGGAACTGGGCAGAATGGCTTCCGCCATCATGGCCACGGGCGGGCTGGTTGGCGACGACATCGTTAACGGCATGGTGGCCAACCGCCTGGCGCGGCCGGATTGCGCGCGCGGTTGCCTGCTGGACGGCTACCCGCGCACCATTCCCCAGGCGCGCTTCCTCGCCGACCTCGCCGATGAGCGCGGCATGCCCGAACCGGTGGTCATCCACATGGACGTCCCCGCCGAACTGCTGGTCGCGCGGCTCACCGCCCGCCGCCAGTGTCCCGAATGCCGCCGCATCTATAACCTGCTCTCCCAACCGCCCCGCGTGCCGGGTATCTGCGACGATGACCGCGCCCCCCTGCAGACCCGCGATGACGACCAGGAGTGCGTCATCCGCCGGCGCCTGGCGGCCTATCACGAACTGACCGGGCCGGTGCTCGATTGGTACGGTTCCGGAGTGGTGCATCGCGTGGACGCCGCGCTTTCGCCGGAAGAGGTCGCCCAGGCTATCGAGCAGACCCTCACGGCCTGCGTGTAGCGGCCGGGATACTGGAGAGGGGCTTTTCCGGTCTGCTCGCGATATGCCGGCTGGTCGGCGGCAATCCCGCCAACGCTTCCTGGAATGCCATAGTCCGCCCGGTTCGCGCTCACCGGGCATCCGGGACCTCCGCTGCTCCCACTTCAAATCCCGCCGGGCGCGTGCCAGCGCCACCCGACCCTGGTTCATCGCCGAGCATTCGCAGCCGCATCGACTGCTGTCGATGTTCTTGGGGCGAGCAAGCTCCCGACGGCCAGAGGCGGGACCGGGGCCGTTCGATGCGGGCGGGGGCCTCCGGGCAAAGAGACGCGGAGACGCGGAGACGCGGAGGAATCGCGGAGAAGACCCAAAAGGCAAGGGGAGGTCGGAGAGACGCGGAGGGTGCGGAGAAGGACGCGGCGGGACCGGGGCCGTTCGACGCGGGCGGCGGCCTCCGGGCAAAGAGACGCGGAGACGCGGAGACGCGGAGGAATCGCGGAGAAGACCCAAAGGCAAGGGGAGGCCGAAGAGACGCGGAGGGTGCGGAGTGCGGAGAAGGGCGCGGCGGGACGGGGCCGTTCGACGCGGGCGGGGGCCTCTGGGCAAAGAGACGCGGAGACGCGGAGACGCGGAGGAATCGCGGAGAAGACCCAAAGGCAAGGGGAGGTCGGAGAGACGCGGAGGGGTGCGGAGAAACATAAGAACGGAGAAAGATAGAAGGGCGGAGAAAGATAAGAACCAGGGGGTTAGCAGACCAGGTCTTCGCGGGCGATTTTGAAGTTTTCGAGGTTGCCGAGGACGGTGAGGGCGATCAGGCGGGGGTCGAAGAAGGTTTGGGCGATGCGCTGGACGTCGTCGGCGGTTACCTTTTCGATGCTCTCGACCAGTTCGTCGAGGGTGAAGAAGTGGCCGAAGTACATCTCCTGGCGGGCGAGGTTGGACATGCGGCTGCCGGTGGATTCCAGGCTCAGCATCAGGGAGCCTTTGAGGTGATCTTTGGCGCGGCGCAATTCCTCGTCGCAGACGGGCTGGTCTTTGAGCTGGCGGAATTCGTTGGTGATGGACTCGACGACCTTGCCGGCGGATTCGATGGAAGTGCCGGCGTAGATGGAAAGGCAACCGGTGTCGCGGTAGGGGTTCAACTCGGAGAACACGGCATAGGCCAAGCCCTGGCGCTCGCGGATGTTCTGGAAGAGGCGCGAGCTCATGCCGCCGCCGAGCAGGGTGTTGAGCACGTAGCAGGCGAAGCGCTCCTCGTGGGGCAGGGGATAGGAAGGCACGCCGAGGCAGAGATGGACCTGTTCGAGGGCTTTTTTGTTGCGAAGGGCGATGCGGGCGTGGGTGCTGGGGACGTGATCGGGCGGGGCGGGATCGCCGGGCGGGAGGGCTTCAAAATTTTCGCGGACGAGGGAGACCAGGCGCTCATGGGTGAGATTGCCGGCGGCGGTGACCAGCAGGTTGGCGGGGGCGTAGACCTGGCTGTAGAAGGCCTGGATCACCTCGCGGTCGAAGCGTTTAACGGTTTGGGGGGTGCCCAGGATGGGCTTGCCGAGGGGGTGGTCTTTCCAGAAGTTGGAGGAGAAGATCTCGTGGACGAGGTAGTCGGGGCTATCCTCTTCCATCTTGATTTCTTCGAGGATGACGCCCTTTTCCTTTTCGATGTCCTCCTCGCGGAAGAGGGGATGGAGCACGAGGTCGGCGAGGACGTCGAAGGCCAGGGACAGGTGCTGGTCGAGGACCTTGGTGTTGAAGCAGACGAGTTCCTTGGCAGTGAAGGCGTCGAGGTTGCCGCCGATGGAATCGACTGAACGGGCGATGTCCTCAGCGGAGCGGCGGGGGGTGCCCTTGAAGAGCATGTGTTCGATGAAGTGGGAGATGCCGTTCTGGTCGGAGGTTTCGCGGCGGGAACCGCTGCCGATCCACATGCCGACGGAGACGGAGCGGACGTGCGGCATGGCCTCGGTGATCACGCGGACGCCGTTGGTGAGCGTGGTCATCTCGATATCGCGGACGGGAGTGATGGTGGAGGTCATGGAAGACAAGTAGAGGCCTATACCTTTTGTAACACATTGGGTGAAACTGGGCCGGCCGGGTGCTGCGCTAAATCTGCGTTGATCGCAGATTGCAATATTTGTGCGGTGGGGTTTGCCGCCGTCGCACTCGCTCTACTCGTTGCCCTGGGGTGGACGGCACATCTCCCCGCTTCAGTCCATCGCAAAGCCTCCGGCGGGGCAGTTGAAAAAGTACGGAGGTTTGGGTGTGGGGTAGTAGCCGCAGAATTCCGACCGGTGACGTTTTCTGAAAATATCGGAATACTCGATCAGGATGTGCACGTAGATCGGGAAGCTCCCAGACTTGATGGCGTCGGCTTGGGCGGCAGTGAGCGGCGCATTCATATAGATGACGTCCCGATCACTGCCCGGCGCTACCACGATTCGCGGCGACTCTTGCGGCAGGAGCGATGGCACAGTCTTCGGATCACTACTGAGGCCGGACCCGGTTATCGCCACATCCAAGGCTGGGGTGTGTCCGGTGTTGAAAAGGCCCACCGCAATTTCAAGAGGACCAGCGTTACCGATGTCCTTGTCGAGCGTCATTTGCTTGACGCCGACCCATGCCCGTTGATCGAGTGCAAAGTTATGGCGAGTATCCTGCCACAAACAGTAAGTCACCACCGCGTAGCCAATTCCGAACAAGATGCCAGCAATTTCAAGGCTCCGCTGCAACGGAGAGAGCAGTTTTCGCGGTGGCTTGGTGTGGTTTGCTGCGTCCTCGGGGTTGTGGGCGTGAGTTGGGGTTGGAGAAACGAGAGGTTCTGGCCTTGGCCCCTGGTCAGCTTCCTGCTTGGAGCTTTCTTGTGGGCGTATGGCCTCATGCTGCTTCTTCCGTGGAGCGTTCGGGTGTTTTGACATGGAAAACTGCCTCAATCACGCTCCGATTGAACTGGCGCCATTCGGCGTGGGTAGACTCGTAGAATTAGGGTTCGCATGGGCGCATTGTAGCGCCATCGTCACGGTAGGATCGGTGTATGAGCGAGACTTGGCGTGTGCTACTCAGTGGAGCATCCACTCTCGGCCCGTTTTGGGCGGTCGTGGATGGCCAGGGGTCTCGACAAGTCGCGGAGCTTTCACCAGCATTTCCCATGCATCGTCCGCGATGCAGTACCCGTATGGTGTAACCAGCTTAACGATCCCTTCGCCTCGAAGCGCGGCCAATACGCGGTCTTCTGGATGGCCCCCGAATGTCCTTCTCCCGGACTCTATTGCGGGTTGGAGGGCGTGGCGCTCCTCGACCGTCAGGAGGGAGAGCCGTCGAAGCATCGCTCGTCTTTTTGATCGTCGCTTGGCCGATGCCCTTACGAGCGTGCACGTCGCTTCGATAACGAAAATCAGGAGCATTGATCCCGAGAGGATCAGCGCAAGCCAGACGAATCCCTCATGGGATCGGACAGTTTCCTTTAGGCCTTCTGGTCCCGAGTTACTGTGGATCAGAAGAAGAACAATTACCGAGGCTAGCAGAACGCCTCCAGCCACCCTCGGCGTCGGCTCTCTGAGCCACTCCACCAACTTCTTGAGTATCTCCATGTGCGGGAGCAAATGCCGCGTTGCATCCGGACGCACACCTCCGCTATCATCTGATTGGCAACCAGACGATGTGCGAGAGGCCCGGCGGCAACCGGGCTTTTTGCGTTTTATCCTCCTCGGTGTCAGCGTAGCACCCGAGCCAGAAGGCTATCCCAATAAAAAAGCCCAGCCGCTTTCGGCTTCGGTCCATGGTGGCGGACGTTCAAGAAGAGGTTGCCATTCGATCACGCGGCCTCCAGGAGTTCCCGCAGCGTCCAAGGCTTCGCCGAAATCCCCGCCTCCATCGCGGGCGTGACCCGCAGCTTCATGTGAATCCGGCAGAAGTTGTACCAAGCGAAATGCAGGCAGTAAGCCGCCCAGAGGTTCTCCCACTTTTTGCTGAACGCATTGGTCAGCCGGGTGAGCCGCCGCATGTGCATTCGGATCGTGAGGTTCTGCCGCTCCACATGCGAGGTACAGATGAAATCCGAATCCGGGTTACCCATGATTGGGACCTTCTCCGCGTGCGTGACATCGGGAGGGCTGTACCTGCGCTGCTCTTCCGGGGGTGCCTGAACGTAGACCTTGATGAGTTGGGCGAAGTCACAGCGGTCGTGAAGCGTGGTGGTGATCGCCGAGATGTACGGCTGGAATCCGTCGGTGCTGATCTGGAAACGATCGGGCGCGGTCGCGGCCCGCAAGCCTTCGATGAAAGCATCCGTCGTGGCCTGGCTGCGCCGGCCCAGCGCGAAATTCAGAACCAGCTTCGTGTATCGTTCGATGGCCACGAAACAATAGGCGTCGCCGATGGTGTCATCGTCCTTCTCGGACGGCTTCTTGTGGGCTTCCTTCTTACAGACGTAGCCCCAGATTTCATCACACTGCACGTCCTTCACCGGGACGTTGACGATAACTCGGCCCATCAGCTTCTCGCACTTCTCACCGGCGATGACCAGGATCTTGAGAATGGTCCCGTGGTGAACGCCGGTGACGCGCTCGATGGTGTTGATCGAACAGCCTTCCACCAACATCTTGAGAACGTCTTCGGCCCTGGCAACTTGGGTATACATGCCGCCGAGCGGATCGGCGTGCGGTTCGGTGTAGGTTTTCTTGCACTCGCGGCATTGAAAGCGCGCGAGTCCGTTACGATGTTTGCCGAATCTCCGACACGCGGAGCGGCACGTGGGACACGTCATTGTGGCCTTGCCTTCTTCGGGCAATCGCGCCAAAATGACAGTGGGTTCGCAAACCCTGCCTCTGGTGCAAGCCCGAGGTTGAGGCCCGCTGGTAGCTCTAACTATCAGCGGGCCGTATTATTGTTTGGCAGCCTTAACGGCTTGCCACTTCTCTGCGTTGACCGACCTGTAAAAGTTGTTCTCCATTCCAGAGATAGTGCCTCGAAACATTTCGATTTCCGGCATTCCCTTAAGGGCCGTTGCCACCGCCCTGGATGGCGCCGACCAACTGGAAAAGTCCACGACGCCTTTCTCCTCCAGTTGCAGGGCGATCTCTTTAGCGGTCAGCGCTCGCTTAGAGAGACGCACGAGCGCACAGGCGGCCAAAGCCAACTCGCGACGAGCTGCGTTTCGGGCGGTCCTGATTTCCGTTTCTTGCTGGCGCTTAACAGCGGCCTCTTCCTCGTGGCGCGCGTTCCAGTCAGCTTCCTTCGCTGCTTCGCGCTCTGCCCGCTGGCGGGGATCGAAGTAGTACCGAGTTCCCTCGCTGCCCTGATCGTATTCTGCATCCCCGCTATTGAGGAGTCGCTTCAAAATGGTGTGCACAACGGCCAGCGGATTATCGTAGTCTTCTGGCTTCCATCCCCTCTCCGCCAAGGCATCCCGAATTTCCGGAGCGCTCAGTGCCTCTTCCGACTTGCGCAGAACTTCGCGAATGCTGGCCGTGATCTCAAACCCGGCTTCCTCCAGGGGTGGGGGCAGAGCCTCGCTTTCCCGAGACGAAATAGCATTCGTCAGCGCCTGGATTGCCGCAGAAACAGATTCCCTCTGGCGAGCAACCCGCTGCTGCATCCTCGTCAGGCGTTCCGAAACGCGGTCCAAGCGGCGCAGTTCCTCTTCGAGAGCAGCCTGCGTGTTTCTGTAATCCAGCTTCATTTCTATTTACACAAGGAGACTACCACATGACAAAAGTTGAGGCAAGGAAAATCGACAGATGTTTAAGCGAAATGGAAGAATGTGTAAATGACGGTCCGATATGGGATCAGGCCGGTTGGCAAGCCGTAATCGAGGACATAGACCTTGCGATCGAGAAAAGGCAGAAGCAGATCGCCGAGCTCAAGCGCAGCCGCAAGGTGGCCCAGGACAACATCGAGAAGCACAAGGCTTTCCCATGGGAGGAAATGGAAAAAGCAAACTTCCGGGGAACGAAGAAAGGCCATGTTGCAACATCAACGCACAATTAGCGCACTACCGCCGGCCGGGGGCAAACGGGGCGGGTTCG
This sequence comes from Bryobacteraceae bacterium, assembly GCA_035505095.1. Classification (GTDB taxonomy): domain Bacteria; phylum Acidobacteriota; class Terriglobia; order Bryobacterales; family Bryobacteraceae; genus JOPF133. The sequence continues at coordinate 10,789 of DATJRE010000175.1, forward strand.
GGACGGAGGGAGCCGGGACGGGCGTTGTTGATGATGACCATGGGCTCGGTAGTGGGGGGAATGTCGCGGGGATAGGGCGGAGGCGGCGGGGGCGCCACGGGGGGCGGGTCCGTTTGGCGGGCTGGAATGGGTTCGTTCGGGGGAGGGGGAACCGGTTGAGCCGGCTTGGGTTCGGGCTCGATGACGGGTTCGTTCGGTAATTCATCGCGCAGGGACTTGAGGCGGTCGAATTCCTGGATGGCCTGGCGATAGGCGCGGCCGGCCTGGGCCTGGTAGCGGAGGAAGAGCTTCCAGATTTCGGGGGATTGGCGAACCAGGCGGACGAAGCCATCGGCGAGAGCGTGGTTGAAGCCTTGGCCGACGGTGACGTCGAGCGAGGGCTGGTTGCGGAAGGCGCCATCGGTATCGACCGCCTCGTTGATGCCGGTGGAGAAGAGGCCGGCTTCGAGGCGGGAGGCGCGCAGGACGGCGTGGCGGGCGAGGGCAATGCGCTCCAGGGCGGAGAGTTCCTCGAAGTTGACGGGGTGGTAGACGGCGACGAGGTCGGCTTTGATGTCGGCGACTTCGTCGAGGTGTTCGGCGCGGACGACGATGAAATCGGCGGCGGCGAAGCCATGTTTCCGGGCATTCTGGGCCGAGCGGGATTTGCCTTCGGGGGTGCGTGGGCCGGTGGAGCGAGCGGCGTTGGCGCGGTTGGCAGCGAGTTGCTTTTCGGAGAGTTGGCGGTTGGACATGGTATGGGTCCTCAACCGACGTTTAGCATGCGGGTGGCGGGAGGGTGCGGGGTGGTTTTGGGAAGTGGCGTGGGATCAGGGGGATGCGGGGAGGGGAGGTTTGTGAACGGGGGGTGGGGTGCGGGTGGGGCTGGGGCCCATTCACCGCAGAGACGCGGAGGGCGCGGAGGAAGCGCGGAGAAGAAAAAGGGGAGAAGGAAAAGCGGAGGAGAAAAGCGGAGAAGAAAAGCGGAGAAGAAAACTAGGAGGGATGAGGGGGCCGGGGCCGTTCCCCGCGGGGCCCGGCCGCTGGCTTGCCGGATTGATCTGCTACAATCCATAGTTTCGTACCCGGTGACTCGCGCCGGGCACCGCGCGCGGAAAACGCCGTCGTGTTACATCGGGTTCTCAAGTCATTTCAGTACCGCGATTTCCGCGTGATGTGGATTGGCGCCTGCACCTCTACGATCGGCACGTGGATGCAGATCGTGGCCCAGAGCTGGCTCATCTACAGCCTCTCCAACTCCGGTTTCATGCTGGGCCTCAATGAGGTCCTCGCCGGCCTTCCCATCTTCCTCTTCTCCCTCATCGGCGGTGTCGCCGCCGACCGCATGGAGCGGCGCCACCTCCTGCTCTTTTCCCAGTACGTGCAAATGGCTTGCGCCTTCGTCCTCACCGGCCTGGTGGCCCTCCACGTGGTCCACGTCTGGCACATCCTCACCCTCTCCTTCATCGCCGGTCTGGGGCAGGCCTTCGGCGGCCCGGCCTACTCCGCGCTCATCCCCACCCTCGTCCAAAAAGAGGATATGCCCAACGCCATCGCCCTGAACTCCATCCAGTTCAATGCCGCCGTCATGGTCGGACCGGCCCTCGCCGGCATCACCCTGGCCAAGTGGGGCAACGTGTGGTGCTTCTTGCTCAACGGCATTTCCTTCCTCGCGCCCATCATCGCGCTCTACATGCTGAAGGTCCGTTTCCTGCCCGAAAAGACCACCGAGTCCATCGCCGCGAGCATGCGGCAGGGCTTTGGTTTCATCGGCAAACAGGGCGCCATGGCCGCGCTCATCGTCCTGGCCTTCGCCATGACCTTCCTGGCCGTGCCCATGCGCACCTTCCTCCCGGTCTTCGCCAAAAACATCTTCCACAAAGGGGCCGAAACGTACGCTCTGTTTCTCTCCGTCATGGGGTGCGGCTCCATCGCCGGATCGCTGCTCGTGGCCGCCCTCGGGAACGTTCGCTATAAGGGCCGCCTGGCGCTCACCACGGTCATCACGCTGGGCTTCGGAATTGCCGGGCTGGCCCTGTCCCATCAGATTGTGCTCACCTGCGTCATGCTGTTCCTCTCGGGCGCCTCCATGATGGCCGTGTTCGCCTCCGTCAATTCCCTGGTGCAACTGATTGTCAGCAACGAAATGCGCGGCCGCGTGATGAGCGTCTACAACTTCGCCTTCCGCGGCGGCATGGGCGTCGGAAACCTGGCCGCCGGGTGGCTCGTCCCAATCTTCACGGCTCCCGTAGTGCTCGGTGTGAACGGATTTGTACTCGCCGCCCTGGGCATTTACTTTCTCCTGTTCCAGCGGAGGGTAGCCGCTCTCTGAGTCTGAGAGAATCGAAGTATGACCCTGGCATTGGTAATGGCGGGCTTCCTGGCGATCCCTTCCGGCACGCTCCAGATGGCGCGGGATCAGCAGGATCGCGCCGCGTTGGACAAAATGGTGGAGGAGGATACCGTCGCCGCGGCCAAAGCGCCCAACGATCCCGAAGCCCAGTACCGCCTGGCCCTGGCGGCGTCTTATAGCGCCGAGGTGGCTCTCGAACAGCACGACCGCAAAGCCGCCCGCGCAGCCGCCGAGCACGGCATCAAGGCTGCCGAGCGGGCCGTGGCCCTCAAGCCCGATCACGCCGAGTATTACCGCGTGCTGGCCACCCTCTACGGGCAGGCCATCACCGACGTCCTCAGCGGCCTGAGCTACGGCCCCCGTTCCAAGGACGCCATCAACAAGGCCCTCCAACTGGCCCCGCATTCCTCGGAAGTGTACGTGGCCCGCGGGGTCGGCAATTATTACCTTCCACCGCAGCTCGGCGGCGGCGCCACCGCGGCCCAGGCCGATTTCCGCAAGGCCATCGAGCTCGATCCCAAAAACGCCGAGGCCTATCTTTGGCTCGGCCTGTGTCTGCGCAAGGAGAATAAGGATGCCGAAGCGCGCCAGGCCTTCACCCGTTCGCTGGAACTGGATCCCAACCGCGTGTGGGTGAAACAGCAGTTGGAGAAGACTCCCGCCAAATGAAGCCTCCCGCGGCCGGCGGCATCGCGATGGCCCTGGCCGCGGCGCTGGCCCTCCTGACGTTCTTTCAGTTCCCCGGCCACACCTGGCTGCAGCAGGATACTCAGATCTACACCGCCATCCTGGAACATCTCCGCGACCCCTCTGTGCTGGCCAACGACATCCTGGCCGAAAAGCCGCACGTGGCCTTCACCCTCTACGATGAGGCCGCCCGCCTGGCCCGCGCCGCCACCGGTCTCAGCTTCCGCGTCGTCCTCGAAGCCGCCCAGATCGGCGCCCGCGCCTTGGGCATCTGGGGCCTCTACCTGATCGCGCTGGCCCTCGGATTGACCACCTCCGAAGCCTGGCTGGTGGCCGCCATCGTCTCACTCGGCGCCACCATCGCCGGTCCCGAGGTGCTCACCCTGGAATACGAGCCCAGCCCCCGCGCCCTCGCCCTCCCGCTGGTCATCTGCGCCATCGGCCTCGCCGGCCACCGCCGCTTCGTCGCCGCCAGCCTCGCCGGCGCGGCCGCGTTCCTCTTGCACCCGCCCACTGCCCTGGCCTTCTGGCTGGTATTCCTGACCCTCGCCGCCTGGCCCCATCTGCGCCGCGTGGCCGCCACCGATCCGCGCCCGGAACCCTTCATCACCGCGGCGCGTCTGGCCCCCCCTGCCGCCTGGCCGGCCGGCATCTTCCTGGCGTCTGTCGCGGTGCTGCTGCTGGCCGCGCGCGCACAGGCCGGGCCGGGCGAGAGCCAAGCCCTGTTCGCCCGCCTCACGCCCGGCCAGGTGCAATTGCAGCACCTGCGCACCGCCTACACCTGGATCTCCACCTGGCCGCCCCGATTGATCGCCCTTTGGCTGGCCGTCTTCGCGCTGGCCATGGCGGCCTATGCCCGCATCCGGCAAAACGTCCCGCCGGAGCTCCGCGCGTTTCTCGTGGGGCTGCCCGTCTTGGGCGTGCTCAGCATGCCGGCATCCTGGCTGTTGCTGGAGCGCGCCGGCTGGTCGCTGGTTCCCCAGATTCAACCCTTGCGCCTGCTGCTTTTTGTAGCCCTTTCGATGCAGATCCTGGCCGCCGCCGCGGGCCTCGATGCGCTCCGCCGGAGGTCGCATTTTGAAGCCGGATTCTGGTTCGTCCTGGCCTATCTGCTGCCGCTTGAACCGGTGGTGACCGGGCCGCGCGAGTGGGCCCGCCTCGGTCTCCTTCTGGCCCTCGCCGCGGGTACGGTCGTCGCCCGGCGCTACGCCCCGGCCGTCACGCTGGCGGCATTCTTCGCCATCCCCGGCGTGGGCGGCGTGGTGAATTATCCGCATCTCCACACCCCCGAGCTGGCGCAGCTTTCCGCCTGGGCGCGCACCGCCACCGGCCGCGACGCGGTGTTCGTGTTTCCCGACGCCGGCCACGCAGTGGACCCCGGCATCTTCCGCTGCGAGGCCCTGCGCGCCGTGTACGTGGATTGGAAAGGCGGCGGCCAGGTGAACTTCTTCCGCGAATTCGGCGAACAGTGGTGGTACCGCTGGCAGCAAACCGTCGCCCGCGGCTTCCAGCCCTCCGACCTGCCGCGCTACCGCGGCCTGGGGATCAGCTACGCCGTCCTCAACGCGGCGGACCGCCTCCCGCAGCCTCCCGTTTTCCAAAACGCCCGCTACGCCGTCTACGCAACTCCGGCCGCGTCTCCCTGACCATGGCGCGCCGCATCTTGTGCGAGAATATGCCTGAGCGGTTGAGGACTCATGCGCGACGACTGGACAAGCAAAGGATCCACCCTCAGCGACACCACGGCGCGTAAGGAATTCGGGCTGACCCAGGAGGAGATCTTCGCGGCAATCCGCGCCGGCAAACTCCAGTACCGCGAGGGATCGATTTACGGAAACCCCTGGTTTCGGCTTCTCCGGAAAGAGGTCGAAGCGCTGGTCAAGGAGAGGCACGGAGCCGGTTATCTAAAGGACCAGCAGAACAAAACCGAGCTGACGCGCATCAACCGGGAACTGCGGCGCCTGAAAATCCGCATGGCCGAGTTGGAGGAGCGGAAGTCGAAGCTGATGGCCGGATTGCGGTAAACGTACCGGGCTTCACACCGCGCGGTTAGAATGAGACATCCATGCCAAAACCATTGGCCGCCATCACCGGCGCCTCCGCGGGCCTGGGCGCGGTGTTTGCGCGCAAACTGACGGCGCGCGGTTACGACTTGCTGCTGATCGCCCGCCGCGCCGATCGCCTGACCCAGCTTGCCAACGAAATTGGGGGCGCCGAACCGCTGGCGGCGGACCTCACCGTCGCCGCGGACGTGGAGCGTGTCGCCCAGCGGCTCGGCGATCCGCGGCTGGCCCTGCTGGTCAACAACGCCGGTTTCGGCGTTCACGGTGCGTTCGCCGGCTCGCCGCTGGAACCGCAGCTTCAAATGCACCGGCTGCACGTCGATTGCGTGCTGCGCCTCACACACGCCGCGCTCGGAGGAATGGTCGAGCGCAAAGCGGGCGGCATCATCAATGTCGCCTCGGTGGCCGGTTTCCTGCGGAGCCGCGGCAGCGTCAGTTACTGCGCCACGAAATCGTGGATGATCGCCTTCACCGAAGCGCTGCACCTGGAATTGCGGAAGACCGCGCCGGCCGTCACGGTGCAGGCGCTCTGCCCCGGATTCACCTACACCGAATTTCACGACGCCGCCCACATCGACCGCGGAAAGGTTCCGAAGTGGCTGTGGCTGAGCGCCGAAAGGGTGGTGGACGCGTCGCTTACCGGCCTGGACCGCCGCAAGCTCATGGTGGTGCCCGGAAGGCGCTACCAGTGGATCGTGGCGGTGACCACCAAGCTGCCGATTCCCTGGCGCGTGGCCATGGAGGCATGGTCGCCGCAGCGCCGAGACTAGGGCGGGGCGGGCGGAGACTGCGGCGAGCTGTTCCGATTCGGCTCCAGTCACTTGCTCCGCGCCGCGGTTGGCCGCAATTACATTGCAGTAGTCGCCGCCAGCCGGCGAGGCAAAACTTCCTGGCTCACCTCGAATTCGGGGGATGCCGACGGCGGCGGCCGCTCATCAGGTAGATGGTGGCGCGGGGATCGAGGAGCGGGTCATCGGACGGGGCGATGCCATCGACGCGCGGAATGGGGTCGAAGATGACGTGGCGCTGCTCGGCGTCATTATCGGGGACGATGCCGGTGATCTCGACGGTGCCGAACGCGATTTCGGGCCGGCCGGCGGGCCAGTGCACGGTGGAGTCGTTCACGACGTCTTCCTGGGCGGCCACTTGAACGGCGATGCGCATCTTCACGGGGCCGGCGGCCACCCGGCTTTCGATCTCCTCGAAAAGCATGCCCGGCGCGGCTTTGGCCACGGCTGCCGGATCGAGGGATTCGGCATCGCCGTCGGGACGGATCCGGTAGCGGCCGTAGCGGCTGACGCCCCCGGCGTTGGTGAACTGGTAGGCGTTGACGGCGTAGTAAGCGGCCTTCGCGAAACTGGCGGGCATGGGTTTGGGGGCCTGCACGAACTCCAGCGCGGCGGGATGCGCGCCGAGGAATTGCTCAACCGGCGAGGGCTTGGCGGCATCGGGACCGCTGGCGTGGACGGCACGGAGGAACTCCAGGAAATCCTCCACGGTTCGCACCGGGAATCCATCCACCGAATGGGCAATGATGTCGGTGTGGACGTGTTCCGCGAGATAGAAGCGGATGGCGATGCCGTGCGGGCTGGCGTTGGGATCGTTGTCCGGAATCGCCGGGATGCCGGCGAAGTCGGAGAAGCGGACCCAGACCGGCGTCGAATCGCGCTGGACATGGGGAGCGCGGGTGAGCGATGGCGCCTCGGGCGAGGGACGAAACAGGCCGGAGAGCAGGATGCCCTTGGCATGAGCGGGGCGGTAACCGGGCTGCGGGCCGTTCAAATCGTCGAAGGCTTGGAGCACGTCGGCGGCGAGCGAGGTCGCGTAATCGATTTTGGCTGAACCCATGGGTCCAGTATGGCGGATGGACGGGCCGCGGCCCCATGGTCGGATTTTTCGGACGGTGCGGAAAGATACAGAGCGGCGGCCGGCGGCTCCCGGAGGACTTGACAACCGCTTTCCTAGGAAAGCATATTAGTTTCCATGGAAAGCATAACGCCGCGGCAAGAGGCAAAACGGGGGCCGGCCGGCGCCGGGGGGGCGAGTGAAGGGGAAGAGCGGTTGTCCGGCATGGAGACACACCTCGGCTACTGGCTGCGGCGCGTGTCGAACCAGGTATCCGGCGGGTTCGCGCGGGCGTTGCAAACGCGGCACGTGTCGGTTGCCGAGTGGGTGGTGCTGCGCCAGATCCACGAACGGCCGGAAAGCAAGCCGGGGGAGCTGGCCGGCGCCTTGGGGCTGACGCGGGGAGCGGTCTCCAAGGTGCTGGACAAGCTGGAAGCGAAGAAGTGGATCCGGAGCAAGATCCTGCCGGAGGACAATCGAGTCCAGTTGCTTACACTGACAGGGCAGGGGCGCCGGGTGCTTCCGCAGCTTGCCGAAATTGCCGACCGCAACGACGAACACTTCTTCGATTGCCTGGATGCGGACGAAAAAGCGATGCTGCGGCGCGTGCTGAGGAAGCTGGCCGACTTTCACCAGATCCGGGATGTGCCGGTCGATTGAGGCGGCGGTGCGAATTACAAGACAAGAGAACCCAATGAGCAAAGCAGTCGAGAACTTAGAAACGGCTCAGAAGCGAGCCATGACCAACCGGCCGAAAGTGGGCGGCTTTCCGTACCTGGCCGAGACGCTGCGCCGCGCCGGAGTGACCAGGAACTTGTGGTCTCTGCCAGCGTGCCAAAGCTTGTTTCTGACTAATGACGGGCCGGTGATGACACAGGGCAAGCCCTTAGTATCGGGCACCACGGATGTGCCGGCTTTCGACCGCGAAGCACTGGTTCGGGCGCTGCGGACGGACCAGGCCGGGGAGAGCACGTTCCCGGAGTTTCTGGCGGCTTCGTGGCGTTCGGGGGTGGTGGGGTACGATGTCGATTTCGAAGCCCGGACAGTTACTTACTACGGCTGCAACGGAGAAGCATATGTGGAAGACTATCCGGCCGTCGAGATCGAGTAAGGCGGGACAAACGGAGATAGGGCTGTTAGTGCGCCCGAACCCTCCACGGCGCCATACGGCTGAAGGTTCCGTCCCGCACGACCCAGGTGTGAAACAAAACGGCGCCAAAATGGGCGAGGAACGTAAGGAACAGGAGGTAAGCCAATACCGTGTGGGCCGTGCGCAACACGGCATACAGCATTACGCTGTGGGGAAGTATGGGGAAAAGGTGGAGCGACCCATATAACATGATCGGGTAGCGCGCGGCCGACAGCATGCCCCAGCCCACCAGCGGCTGCACCACCAGCAGAGCATATAAAAGGAGTTCAGACGCCGAGGCAACCGAGCGCTCTTGCGGAGACATGGTGGCGGGAAAGGGCGGCAGGGTCGAGAAGCGGCGGTTGATGAAACGAATCACCACCACAATCAGGATGAGGATACCTAACGGGCGGTGGATTGAAACCAAGCGATGATAGTCGGCGAGCGATGCCACCATCGCTAAGCCAATGCCGAGCATGGTCAGCACCATTGCGGCGGTAAGCCAGTGAAAAACTCTCATGAGAACCGGGAATTGCCGCTGCCCGGTGGCCGCGCTCATGCTCACTTTCGCACCTCGGAAGGCGTGACCGCGCTTGGCAGCTTCTGCTCGCCCGCGCGCCGGGTGAACGACTGGGAATAGACCGCGGAACGAGCGCTAAGCAGAGGATCATCGGACGGGGCCATGCCTTCCGGCAAGATCAACGGATCGAAATTGATGTCGCGGCAGCGGCCGGTGGCCTCGCTCTCCACGCGATCGAGCGTCAGGGTGCCCGCTTCCAGTTGCTCTCGCGCGTCGGGCCAAGGGAGGGTGGCATCGTTGGTCGGATCGTTTGGTTGGCCGATGGTGACGATCAGGCGCCATTGCAGAGGGTGCTGATGGATACTCGCGATGAGGGCATCAAAAAGGTAGTTGCGGTCGCCCTGAGCCACGGCCGTATCCGCGGCGGCAAAGGGCTGTTCGGGAACCACCGACCAGCGGACGGGAGTGGATGTTCCGCTCCCATCCACGAACCAGAAGGCATTCAAACCGTAGTAAGTGCTGTTGTCAAAGCCGGACGACGCTGGATGGCTCCGGATGATTTTCGCGGCCCGGACGGTTTCAGGGTGACTCGCCAGAAATCCCGCCATTTTTTGCGGGTCGGGCTTACCTGTCCTGGGGTCCGGCTGCGATGCCACCAATCTGTCATAGAAGGCCTGTGGGGTGCTCACGGCAAATACCGGCGTGTTGATCATGGCGGTGCGCCATTCTTCACCGTCGGGGAGCTTGAATAAGAGGCCGAGACCGCGGACCATTTCGGGCTCGTCGGCAATATAGGGATCGCCGCCCGCCAGAGAGAAGCGGCCGATGATTGGGATGCGTCCGGCTTGGAAGACTACGGCCTTTGAAAGGCGCGTGCCCCGGCCGTTGCTCTCGAAAGAGCCGCTGACACAAACGCCCTTGGCATGATTGAGGCGAAAACCGGAATGGATTCCGTCGGCGCGCTCAAAGCCATCGGCGAAACGCGCGGGCGTCAATGTTTCGGTATTGAACCAACCGCCCAAATATAGGAATACTCCGGCAACGCCGAGAACCACGATGCCGGTACCCGCCAGTCTTCCAAGATATCTTGTGTCCGCCAATTTTGACTCCCTCAGGAAACAAGACAGGTATAGCGCCATTATACAGAGGTTCCGAATTGGTGCCGCAGCTAACTACATCTAATTAAGGATCGGACCCGTGGGATTTGGTACGGTTGCGCGGCGGACGCCGCCTGACGGTCGCGGCTCCGATCGGGCCCTGCGCGAAGCGGGGCGTGAGTTGGCGGTTCCCAAGCACAGGCCGCACCGATTGCCGGAGGCGCGGGTGGCGGGTAACGAAAGCGTGGAAATCGCGATGCGATTTTGGGACGGATCGCGCGGGGCGCTGGCTCACCGGCCCTGTTCGAGCAGTCCGATGACACCCAGAAGCGCGCCCCAGTGGTAGTAAGCGTCGCTGCTTCGGACATCGTTGCCGGCGCCGGTGTTGGCATTGTAGTTCTCATAGATCGCCCGATCGCTCTGCCAGGACTTCATGAGCAGACGGGCGGAGCGCTCGGCGAGGTCGGCGCGCGCGTCGGGCAAGTCGTAGTTCCGCAGCCCCAGATAGACCAGGAAGTTCATGGGGCCCCAGATGCGGCCACGCCAATACTCCTGATCGGCGTATCCCGGGACATTGCGGGCAATCGAAGGAATGACCCATTCGCCATGAAACTCCCGCGGGTTGAAATAGTGTTCCTGGATCATGCGGCGGGCCTGCTGCGGGGTGGGCACCTTGGCGATCAGGGGATAGAAGTTGGTGGGCGACAGCCGCGAGGAGGCCTCGCCGGTATCGGTGCGCCGGTTCAGGTAGATGCCGGACTTCTCGTCCCAGAGGGTGGCCAGCGCAGCGGCATATTTGTCGCCGCGGGCGTGCAACTCCTGGCGGTCCGGTTCGCGGCCCAGGATGCGGGCCATCTCTTCGAGCGCCCGGCAATCGGCAACGTATAAGGCGTTCAGCCCGACGTCGGAGATTTCGAGAAGGTTGGTGTGCGGATTGAAGGGCACGCCATCGTACATGGGCGAGTTGTCGAGGCCGGATTCAAAAAGGGCGGCCTGAAAGTTGTGCACGGTGCCATCGACCAACTGCGGGACGTCATCGGAGCCCCAACTGAGCAGGCCGCCATGGTCGCGGGCGGTGGGCCACCATCGATTCCAGCGCAGCAGCTCGTCGTAAATTTCAGTGAGGAACCAACGCTCGGGATAGCGTTTGTAGATCTCCATGGCGATGAGGCTGCCCACCGGCGGCTGTGACCGGTCGTCGCTCTGGATGTGGTAGGCGGAGGCGCAATTCGGGATGAAACCACGTTTGGTGATGCCCTTGGTGACCTCCACGGCGTTGGCGAAAGCGAGGTCGCGGTTGTAGAGGCTGTACATGAACGAGGCGAAGTACGTGTCCCAGTCGAACAGGACGTAGCCACCCCAGTTGGCGCTCCACAAGCGGCTTACGGGGGAGATGGCGCGGTTGTTCTCGGGATCGTAGGTGAGGTTCCAACCGAGAATGGTCTGCATGGCAGTGAAGAGATCGCGGGCCGCGCCGCGCGCCTCGAGCTTGCTTTGGTGGGCGGCGCGATGCGCGCTGACAAGGGCAGCGACCTGGTCGAGGGTCTTCTCGCCGCCCGTGTAGACCGCCACGCGGCCTTCCAGGGGTACGGCAAGGTAGGGTCCGTTGACGGTGAGGAAGGGGTCGCTCACCAGAGTGCCGGTAGTGCGCACGGTGAAGGCACGGCCGCCGGCGGTGGCGGGCCTGGCATCGATGACGCCGCCGCGCCGCTCGACGGTGCCGGGGCGGTTCCAGTCGTATCCGGTCTCGATAATCAGGTGCGAGGCCCGCAGCGCCGCACGCTGCTGGACGGTAACCAGAATGTATTCCTCGCCGGCCTGCTCCGCGCTCTCCACGCGAATGAGATTTTGGGAGCTTGGATTTCCGGTGGTCGGGAACTCGAGCGTGAGGTCCGTGTAGCTGCCATCGTCCGAATGGGCGCCGAGGCGGATCTTTTCGGGGCGCCCGGCGGTCTGGTTGGCCTGGAAGAAGGAGTTCTGGTAGGGGCGGCCGAGGCCGGCGGTCTTTATGCCGAGGGTGATGGCAAAGCCGTCCGGGAGATGGACATGGGCCATGACACTATTGGCGCTCCAGGTATTCCAACCGCGGCAGAGGCGCTCCTGGAGCGAGCGATACTGGGCGGTCCGCAGGACACGGAGGTTGCTTTGCGCGGGGGCCGGAAGGGCGGAGGCGGCGCAAATGGCTGCCGCCAGGGTTAGAGGGAACTTCATGCGTGGCATGGTGAGAGGGCTTCTTCATCGTATGCCTAAACGTGGCGGGAGAAAGGGCGGGAGGGGGGAAGACTGACGCGGAGGTGGCCTCTGGGCCCGAAGGCGCGGAGGAGAAGGCGGGCGCAAATCGGACTGGGGCGGTGCGGGCAGAGACGGAGGGATAGGGACGCGGAGGGGCGAGAGGCCGGGAGGTTGACGCGGGGTTGCCTCCATAGGACGCCAAGGTAAGGCCGTTGGCGAAGCCTCGCTTGCGCGCGATCTAATCCCGGTTCGCGCGTGGTTTACCCGCCCCTCGTCCCCTATCGGAAACGAACTATCAAAGCGCGGTCCTTTTCGTGGTATTTATGGAGCTGTCATGGCCGACAACCGCGAGGGTGCGCCCCATCGAGGGGCAATCCTGGCATCTGTGATTTTGTTTGGGATTGTCGCTGTGCCCAACGCTTTAGCCCAGGCGTCTGAGCCGCTGCTGGTGTTCGAGGCCGCCGTCGTTCATGTGAATACCGAGAATATGAATGGGTGCCGGTCACGCTTGCACGATGGATGTCCGGAATTTCGGGTCATATCGTGATTGATCAAACAGGCATCGAGGCAATCGACATAACGATCAATCTCGAAAGGCCACCGTTTACGGGTGATGGCGTTGCCGATATAGCGGCAGTGAGGGATTCGTATTTCGCCTCGATGGTCGGCGGTGTAAACAAGATGGGCCTGAAAGTGGCGTCCCGGAACGGCCCTTTGGAGGTGCTGATGGTCGACTCTGCCGAACGACCGAGGGAAAATTGACAAAAATCCGGACATGCCAGGGTCCTTGAGGAGACTGATTGTGCCACGCCTAGAGAAAACCGCGACCATAGTTTCGATCCGCTGGAAACTATAATTGTTGGTATCGGTTCGCAAAGATGCAGACGCCGACGAAGCTGGCTGTGCTGAAAAAGTGGGTGCGGTGGCGCTGGCATCCGGGAAGCCCCGCCGCGCCTTCTCCTGTATCACCGCCCGCCGCATCTCGCGAGGCCCACCGCGCTCACTCGATCCTGGTATATGGCATCTGTCAGGCCACCCATCTCGGCCGCATTCTGAACGCGATTCCGTCTATCGTGAACCGCTTTAACATATCCGCGATCGAGATGTGCGCCGACCCCGTGACAGGGGAATTCCGCCGCCCTCCACCCGAAATCCTGGAAACATGCGAGTGCCTGTACTTCCAGGCGCATCTCGGTGAGGTCCTACCAGACTACCTCCAACGATTGATCGCACAAGGGAGGTCTCAGCGCTTTCCCATTCTCACATGCCACCCGCTGTGGCCTTCACATACCGAGTTATACCGCATGCTGGTCCAGACGCTTGACGCCCAGGAAATGCAGCGTGCACGGCGTCTCTTGCAGGAGCCCGGCCTTCCCTGGGGCCGCTTTCCTTACGCCGACCGGGTGCTGCTCGATCTGGCGAAGACCGAAGAGGTCGACGAGCGGATCGTCGACCGATATGTTGCGCTCGACCTGGCCAAGACCATCGACCTGGACCGCCGCGTGCAACTCTGGCGCCGCCACCTCGAAGAGGTGGATCAGGGTTGCGATGTCCGATTGGCGGAACTGCAATGGCGCGAGTGGCGCGACACCAGGCACTACTGGGCAATCAATCACCCAGCCAATCAGCTTTTCGGCGAGATTTTGCGAAGGCTTTTTGCCTGTACCGTCGGGCCAATACCGGAGGAAGAAGTCGTTGAAGCGCTGCGCACAAGTGAACCCAATCACTTTATGCCACCGGTCCACCCCAGTGTGGCGCGCTATCTCGGTCTCAAGTGGTATTCCCCGGACGAACTCTTCAACTGGCCCGACGGCCCTTTCACTCTCCGGCAATGGGCGCTCGAACATGTGCGATACACGCGGCGAATTCTGGCCTGCAGGCCCCTCCTCGATGCTAATTCGCAGCCTCAGGATTAGCACCCCCGTGCCCTACCCGTGTTCCGTAAAGGGTAAGTTTTACAACGTCGCTGGACGGCCTGTAAACCTTGGGTTGTGTTGCAAATGTTAGGTGCAGATTGAAACGCTTGGAACGGCAGGTCGCAGCACCACAGAGTTTGGTTCCGCGCGCGCCCGGCCCGAGCCTCGATATTCCAGTGCAGCAAATCCGGGCGGAAAAGCAGTCGTCGTCGCTGAGAAGTGGCCGGTTCTGGTCGGAAGACGGGCATCTCGGAAGGTGACCTCAGCCCGCGGCGGTTTCCGGAGATTGCGGACCTGCGCGAATGCCTCGGGTAGACGGGTCACCAGATGCGCACGCGGTCGGGGGGCGCGAGGTAGAGCTTCTGGGGGGCGTGGACCTGGAAGGCGTCGTACCAGGAATCCAGGTTGCGCACGGTGTCGGCGCGGTACTCGGCGGGGGCGTGGCCATCGGTGGCGATCTGGAGGCGCAAGCGGGCCTCGCGGATCTTGTCGCGCCAGCTTTGGCCGAAGCTGATGAAGAAGCGCTGATCGCCGGTGAAACCGTCCTTGACGGCATCGGGCTTGCCGCCGAGGGAGAGGCGGTAGGCTTGGTGGGCGGCGAGAAGGCCGGCCACATCGGCGATGTTTTCGCTGAGGGTCTGGTGCCCGTTGACGGCCAGGTCGGGGAAGGGGTGGTAGGCGTCGAATTGGGCGGCGAGGGCTTCGCCGGCGGCTTTGAAGTGGTCGAAGTCGTCTTTGGTCCACCAGTTGGCGAGGCGGCCCTGGGCATCGAACTGGCTGCCCTGGTCATCGAAGCTGTGGCTGATTTCGTGGCCGATGATGGCGCCCATGGCGCCGTAGTTGTGGGCGGCGTCGGCATCGGCATCGAAGTAGGGCGGCTGGATGATGGCGGCGGGGAAGTTGAGGGCGTTTTGCAGGGGAAGGTTGACGGCGTTGACGGTTTGCGGAGTCATCCACCATTCGCCGCGGTTGACCGGTTGGTGGAGTTTGTCGAGCTGGCGGTGGTATTCGAATAGTTCGGCGCGCTGCTGGTTGCCGAGGGCGTCGCCTTTGACGATGCGGAGGGCGGAGTAATCCTGCCAGCGGTCGGGATAGCCGACGCCGACTTTGAGGGTGGCGAGTTTTTGTTTGGCGCGGACTTTGGTTTCGGGCGACATCCAGGTGAGGGAGTCGATCATGGCGCCGAAGGCTTTGACGAGGTCGGCGACGAGGGCCTGGACCTTGGCTTTGGTGGCGGCGGGGAAGTAGCGTTCGGCGTAGAGCCTGCCGACGGCCTCGCCGAGGGCGTCGCTGGTGGCGTCCATGCCGCGCTGCCAGCGGGGGCGGATCTCGGGGGTGCCGCTGAGGGTCTTGCCGTAGAAGCTGAAGCTCTCGTCGACGAAGGCCTGGGGGAGGAAGGGGGCGGAGCGATCGATGGTGTGAAAGGCGAGCCAGTCCTTCCAGGAATCGAGGGGCTGGGAGGCGGCCAGGGCGGAGAGGCCGGGAATGGCCTGGGGGTGCCAGACGATGAAGACGGGCGCGTCGGCGAGTCCGGCGGCTTCGAGGAGCACGGGCCAATCGAGGCCGGGGGCTTTGGCGGGCAATTCGGTGCGGTTCCAGGAGACGGCGCGATGGACGTCTTCGGATTCGACGCGGGTGGCATGCACCTTGGCCATGGCGGTTTCGAGGGCGAAGACGCGGGCGGCGCAGGCCGGGGGATCATCAAAGCCGGCCAGCTTGAACATGGCGGCGATGTGGGCCTGGTATTGGCCGCGCAGGGCAGCCATCTGGGGGGTGGAGGAGAGATAGTAATCGCGGTCGGGCAGGCCGAGGCCGCCCTGGAGGAGGTAGGGGTAGCTGTGGGAGGGGTCGGTGAGGCCCTGGGTGACCCAGATGCCGAAGAGGTTGCCGGTCTGAAAGTTGGTGTTGTTGAGGGCGTCGACGTCGGCGCGGAGGTAGCTGCCGAGGACGCGGGCGAGGGAGTGGCGATCGGCGATGGCGGCAATGGCGGCGAGCTGCGGCTGGAGGGGTTCGATGCCTTTGGACTCGATGGCGGCTTCGTCCATGAAGCTGGAGTAGTAGTCGCCGATTTTGCGGGCGTCTTCGCCGGCGGCGGCTCCGGCTTTGGCGGAATCTTCGAGGAGCGAGAGGAGGCGCTGGCGGGTCTGGTCGGCGAGGATAGTGAAGACGCCGTAGCTGGGCTTGTCGGCGGGGATGGGGGTGGCCTTGATCCAGCCGCCGTTGGTGTAGGCGTTGAAATCGTCGCCGGGAGCGACGGACTTGTCCATGCCTGCGAGGTCGATTCCGGCGGAGGGCGAGGGGGGACGGGTGGCGCAGGCGGATGCGAGGGCGGCTGCGGCGAGGAGCAGGGCGGCGGTGGAGCGGCGGCGGGCGGGGGTTGCGGAAGCACTCATGTCACGAGCTTAGCGTAGAAGCGGGGGCGAAGGTTCCGGGTACATGCGAACTCGGGGGTGGACGCGGAGGCGCGGGGACACGAAGGAAAAACGCGGAGAATGCTAGGAACGTGAGGGCGCAAATGAGGGCGGCCGCGGAGGGGGAGTGGGGCGACGGCGGGGATTTGCCGCGTCAGGCTTTTGGGGCCGGTGGGGTGAGGCCGGGGATTGACGCGGAGACGCGGAGGCGCGGAGGAAGGCCAAGAGAGATCGAAATGTCTTCGGGAGAGACCGGGTTACACCGAATCCAGGCTGTAGATGGTGAGGCCGGAGAGGAGCTTGGGATAAAAATCGGTGGACTTTTGCGGCATGACACCGCCGGCGAAGGAGATGGCGGCGACCTGCTCGACGGAGACCGGACGCAGCAGGAAGGCGATTTGGGCGGCGCCCTG
>DATJRE010000176.1:0-3531 GCA_035505095.1 Bryobacteraceae bacterium
GGGCAGGTGCGGTAGAATCGTCAAAACAATATGACACTCCGCACGCTTGCTGTCTACCTACTGGCCGCAACTGTCCCTTGCGTTGCTCAAACCAAACCCACGCTCACACCCGCCGATTACGGACGGTGGGAAACTCTCGGCGCCGGCACACTTTCTCCCGATGGAAAATGGCTGGCTTATGAAATCCGGCGCACCAATGGCAACGGCGAACTTCGCATCTCCGCCACGGCCGGAGACCAGCACCACAAAATCGACTACTGCAACGGCCCCGCCTTTTCCGCCGACTCGCGCTGGGTCGCGTGTCTCGCCGGCGTCTCCGAAGCCGAGCAGGAGCGCGCCACCAAGGCCCGCCGGCCGGTGCAGAACAAGCTCAACGTGATGGACCTTTCGACTGGCGCGGTCACGGTGGTCGATCAGGTGCAAGCGTTCGCCTTCGCGGGTGAGGGCGACTGGATTGCGTTCCGCAAGTACCCGCCCACCGCGCCCGCGGCAGCCAACGGCGCAACGGCGGCACCCGCGGCCGGCGGAGGACGGGGCGGCCGTGGAGGTCGCGGCGGCCGTGGCGGCGGTGGTGAAAGCCAGGATGGAGAGCGCGACCCCACCGGCAACGCGGTCATCGTGCGCAATCTTTCCACCGGCGCGGATACCACCTTCGGCAATGTGACCTCGTTCGCCTGGCAGGATAAGGGTTCTGCTCTCGCCATGACCATCGGTGTGGAGGGGCGTACCGGCAACGCCATCCAGGTGTTCGACCCGCGCGCCGGTTCGCTGCGCGTGCTCGATTCCGGCCCGGCCCTGTTCTCGGCGCTCACGTGGCGCAAAGGTTCCAACGACTTGGCTGCCCTGCGCTCCTTCAAGCAGGATGGCTACGCTGGCGAAGGGCACATCGCGCTGGCATGGAAAGATGGAGGAGCGAAGCTCTCCGCGCACGTCGATGCGCCGCAGCGGATTGTTTCCGCGCGCGCCCCGCAGTGGTCCGAAGACGGCTCCATCGTGTATGTGGGCATCGCCGAATGGCCGAAGAAGATTGAAGTCAAACGGTCCGACGAAGATCCCCCCACCGTGGAGGTGTGGCACTGGCAGGACGAGCACGTGGTCAGCGAGCAGAAACTCACCGCGGCTCGCGACCGCGACCGCAATGCTCCCGCCGCCTGGCACCTCGCCACCGGCAGCCTCACGCCGCTGTCTCCGAATCCCAAGGAGGACGTCCGCCTCCCGCACACCGGCACGCGCGCCCTGGTGCTGGATGCCACTCCCTACCAGAAGGACGCCATGTTCGGGCGCAATTTCACGGACGTCTACAGCGTCGATCTGACAACCGGTGCACGGACGCCGGTTGCCAAACACCTGACTCCGCCGGTGGAGTTCAGCCCCGGCGGCCGCTACGCCATGAATTTCCGGCAGGGCGATTTCTGGGTTTACGATCTTCAGACCGGCCAGTCCCGCGACATTACCAAGGACTCCAAAATCGTCTTCACCAACCAGGAGAATGACTACCCCGTGGCGCAGAAGCCCGCCTACGGAGTGGCCGGCTGGACCAAGGACGACCGCAGCGCGATCGTTTACGATTCCTGGGACCTTTGGGAAATCTTCCCCGACGGCGCCACCAAACCGAAGCGCCTCACCGATGGCAGCGCCGCCGAGATCCGCCACCGTTACGCGAGGGTGTCTTCCACTGCCACCGGCGGCCGCGGGGGCGGGGGCGGGGGCGGACGTGGCGGGCGCGGGGGCGGCGAGGCCGAATGGATCGACCTCGATAAGCCGATGTACCTCAGCCTCGAAGGCCGCTGGACCAAGCGCACCGGTTATGCGCGCCTCGAAAACGGCAAAGTCGAGCAGCTCGTTTATGCCGACAGGAGCATCCGCGGCCTGGAGAAAGCCAAAGACGCCGACGTGTATGTGTACGAAGCCGGCGCCTGGGACGTTTCTCCCAACTTCTTCGCCGCCGGCCCCGATCTGAAGGCTGCCAGGCCGGTTTCGGACACCAACCCCTTCGCCTCGCAATACGCCTGGGGCCCTTCCGAGCTGATCGATTACAAGAACTCCCACGGCGACCGCCTGCAGGGGGCGCTGTATTACCCGGCGAATTACGAGAAGGGCAAGCAGTATCCGATGATCGTGCAGATCTACGAAATCGAAAGCAACCAGCTACATAACTGGACGCCCCCTTCGGAGCGCTCCACTTACGATGCGACGGTCTGGACGCAGCACGGCTACTTCGTCCTGCGGCCGGACATTGTGTTCAAGCCGCGCGAACCCGGCATCTCGGCGTTGGATTGTGTCACTTCCGCGGTCCGAAAGGTGCTGGGAACCGGTATGATCGACGCCAAACATGTGGGTCTGACGGGCCACTCCTGGGGCGGATACGAAACCACTTTCATCGTGACCCACAGCGACCTCTTCGCGGCCGGGGTGGTCGGTGGCGCGCTCACTAACCTGTCATCCAGCGTGGGCGAGATCTATTGGAACACCGGCGCGCCGGAAACCAACCACGTTGAAGTCAGCCAGGAGCGCATGCAAGTGCCCCTGTATGAAGACCCGCAATCCTATATCCGCAACTCATCGACGTTCGTGGCCAATAAACTCGCGGCTCCTTTGCTGATGGAGGTCGGCGACCACGATGGCGCGTCCGATTGGCATCAGGATATCGAGTTTTACAACGCCGCACGGCGCGCGGGCAAGCCCGTGGTCATGCTGGTCTACGAGGGTGAGAATCATTCCGTCGCTGAGAAGCCCAACCAGATCGATTACCACCGCCGGATCAACGCCTGGTTCGACCACTATCTAAAAGGTGCGCCGGCCGCCGACTGGATGGTGCATGGAGTAACCGTGCTGGAACGCGAGCGGGAACTCCAGGAAACTGGTAACTCCGCCACCATGGCCCCGTCATTCGCCAATCCAGGGCGCTAGGTGCTTACGCCATAAGCCGGGCTCGCGGCTGCGAGGTGTGCGCTTACTTTCGCGGGCCAAGCTTCGATGTCGAACCGTGCGCGTCAGCAAGCGCGCGAACCGCAATCACGCGGGCGGAGATCCGGTGGGGTCTTTGGCCCCAAACCGGCGGGCGGGGTCGTGACCACTGTGCATTCGCATTCAGAGCGGCCTCGCGCCTCGCGCGCAGAAACGGTAGCCACTCATCGCAGTTGATGGAGTATCGCGAATTCCGGAGGACAATCGCCCGCGCGGTTCGTAACCGTATTCGGCCTGCGCGGCGTACCGCTCCCTCGCGGTTGCGGCTCAGAATGCGGTTCCTTTTGACCGGCCGGGGGGCAGTAACCGAGCCGCGCGGCCGGCTCTACCGAAACTCGCCGGCACCTTACGCCCCGGTTCTTGTCCGTGGTGAGGGCCTTCGTCTGCCGTTAAAACAGAATCCGCTGGTGAGTGTACCCGGGGAAATCGAAGACACCATAGCCGGCGCTGGTGCCGAATTTCACCACCCCGCTACCCCCCGGTGCGACCATCGACAAGCCCGTGCGGAAGGTGTAATCGGCACGGATTTCGATATCCTTGCCGACCGCCGCATCAGCCGTGGGC
>DATJRE010000177.1:0-51388 GCA_035505095.1 Bryobacteraceae bacterium
GGCCTTTGCGCCCGGTGCCGCCCGGCGGAGAACCTGCCCACCGTCGGCATGACTATGGCGACCATTGCCTTCGAGGCCGCTACCTCCCAGTCCCAGCCGCTCGAATCCGATGATTTCGGCAATTATCAGATCCAGCGCGTCCTTGGCGAAGGCGGTATGGGCACGGTATACCGCGCCGAACAGACCGCGCCCATCCGGCGCGTGGTGGCCCTCAAGGTGGTCAAGATGGGCATGGACAGCAGCCACGTGCTGTCACGCTTTGCCTATGAGCGGCAGGCCCTGGCGATGATGGACCATCCCCACATTGCCCGCGTCTTCGACGCCAACGTCACCGGGAAGGGCCGTCCGTTCTTCGTCATGGAGTACGTGGACGGCATTCCCATCACGAAATATTGCGACGATCATCGCCTCAACACCGGCGAGCGCCTGAAGCTCTTCCTGCCCATCTGCGAAGCCGTGCGGCACGCCCATCAGAAGGGCATCATCCACCGCGATCTCAAGCCCACCAACGTGCTGGTGGAGGAGATCGACGGCCGCCCGAATCGCCAAGGTGATCGACTTCGGAATTGCCAAAGCCGTGGACCAGGGCGGGGCCGACGACCCCATGCTCACCCAGCTCGGCCAGTTCGTCGGAACGCCGGAATACATGAGCCCCGAGCAGGCCGACCCGCTGAACCAGACCGTAGACGCCAGTTCCGACGTTTACTCGCTGGGCGTCATGCTGTACGAACTGGCCGCCGAATTGACCGCCGTCGGCGATCGCCGTCAGATTGGCCGAAACGACCGTGGCGAATCGATAAGGCGGCACGGGTGGGTGGGCGCTGCGACGGTGAACAGGGGGATGGGTCGGTGAACGGCGCGGCGAACCCGGCGGCGCGCGGGCCGGTGATTTCGATTGATGCGACCGGGGAGGGGCAGACGTCGCCCGCCGGGGTGACGGGGAGCGTGACGCAATCTAGTGGCACGGTTGCGGTGTTGCCTGTGGCAATGACGATTGGAGGGATTGCCGCGGCCGTGCAGTTCGCGGGATCGGCACCGGGGGAAGTGGCGGGAGTGTTGCAGGTGAACGCGGTGGTGCCGCAGCAGGTGACCCCCGGGGCGAGCATGCCGGTGACGGTGACGGTTTGGGGAGTGGCCTCGCAGGCGGGCGTGATGATGGCGGTGTAGTAGGGGGGTGGGGCTGCGCGCGCCTGTTGGCAACTTACGCGACGTGAAGACGGCCAGCGCGAAAGTCGATACTGAGGTGCTGGCCGCGGAAAAAATCCAACCCTAACAGCCCATCGACGCGAGCCGCAGAGAGAGAAGGATCGAATCCAAGTGCCACCAGCATCGCGAGGTTGACTAGTGTATTGGTGGCGCCGGTGTCGAGGGCTAGTTGCAGGACGCCACTCCCGGTCGGTCCAAAAAGTTCCGCTTGAACGACAATCAGGCCTCGCCGTGAATCGAACGCGAATGTCACAAGACAATCGCAGTGTCGCTAGGCATCCTGCCCGTATAAAGAATGGCAAACCGCCGGGGACGAATCTCAGTCGCGCGGCGGTAAACCTCCTCACGGTCTTTGGCATGCCAGCGGACCGTTCCGCCGCGAACCTCAAGGGACTCGTCAGTACGCGGATCTTCCAGCAGTACCCATTCGGAATCGAATTTGGCCTCGATCTCCCCAATTGTCAAGACTTCGTCCATCGCTGGCCTTCCTGCCACCCGGCTTCCTACTGGGATTATAGAACGGGATGCCTGCTCCGGCCCGCAGTCGCGGCCGAAGCGGTGGAACCGATCAAAGGGGCACTATCAGGCGGCTAAGCGTGGCAAAATCGACGCTCGCTGATGGCGCGGGAAGGTACTTCCAGGGAACGCGCGGCATGGGCTTAGCGTTCTTCTGGGGGGCAAAGGCTCCAGTTGGTCCTTCGGGACGCGGAAGACGTCCTTGATGCATGAGCCGTTGATGACCGCGATCTGGATGTGCGTTTTAGCGTCGAATCCGGCGGCTGGGTAGATGGGCTTGCCTTCCACGAAGACTCCCGGAACAGTATCTACTGGTGGCTGGCCCGGTTGTTTCAGGATTGTATGGACCCGGCGGATGACGGCGCAGTCACCGTCCAGGAGTTGTTCGCCGACGGCCAAGCCGCACCCGTGGCAGGCGAGTACGAAGCCTGCGGTGAGCCGGCGCACTGAGGACCTTCGCCGCGTTTTGGAACCGCTTGACGAACGCAGGGATCATGAAATCGGCGGTTGATGGCGTCGGCTTGGCCCGCTGCACATCTTTATTCTGGCGAGGGACCGCAGCGCGGGGCGAATGCGAGCAAATGGGGCCCGGCGGGCGGTTGGGGCGCGGCATTGCTATGATAGAGGCTCATGTCCAACGCCACTCCCACGGTGGTCATTGTGGGCAGGCCCAACGTTGGAAAGTCCACTCTTTTCAACCGGATTACGGGGCAGCGGCGGTCGATTGTCGGCGATGAGCCGGGGATTACGCGCGACCGCATCCACGGGTTTGCCGAACACGACGGCCGGCGCTTTGAAGTGATCGACACGGGCGGGATTGTGGCCGGCGACCCGGAGTATCTGCCGGGGCAGATTTTGCGGCAGGCGGAGGTGGCGCTGGAGGGCGCGGCGCACATCATTTTCCTGGTGGATGGGCGCAGCGAGATTACCGCGCCGGATCGCGATCTGGCGAGTATGCTGCGGCGCCTGGGCAAGCCGGTAACGCTGGCCGTCAACAAGGCCGATACGGCCGCCCGCAGCGACCTGGCGAACGAATTCTACGAACTGGGGATTCCGGATGTTTATCCGGTGTCCGCCGAGCATGGCACCGGAGTGGATGCGCTGCTCGACCGTGTCACCGCGGGTTTCCCCGAAGCCGCCGAGGGAGAAGGCGAAGCGCCGCCGGCTGAGGCGGCCGGAGCGGTGGAACCGATCAAGGTGGCCATCATCGGGCGGCCGAACGTGGGCAAGTCGACGCTGCTCAACGCGCTGGCCGGAAGCGAGCGGGCCATTGTGTCGCCCGAGGCCGGCACCACCCGCGACGCGGTGGATGAAACCGTTTGCCGCGGCGGGCGGGAGTACGTGTTCGTGGACACGGCGGGCATCCGGCGCAAAGGCAAGACCAAGGAGATGGCCGAGAAGTTGAGCGTGGTGATGGCGCGGAGGCACATCCGCATGGCGCACGTGGTGCTGCTGGTGCTGGATGCCACCGAGGGAGTGGTGGCCGCCGACGCCACCATTGCCGGCTACGCGCACGAGGGCGGCCGCGCGCTGATCGTGTGCGTGAATAAGTGGGACCAGGTAGCGGGGCACACCGGGCAGCGCAAGAACGAATTCGAAAGCCAGGTGCGCGACCAGTTCAAGTTCCTGGACTATGCGCCGGTGGTGTTTCTGTCGGCCAAGACGGGCGCCGGCGTGGAGCGGCTGTTTCCGCTGATCCGGGAGGTGTACGAGGCGGCGTCCACGCGTATCCCTACCGGCGAAATGAACCGCTTCGTGGAAAGCCTGCACTTTGAAGAGCGCAAGATTCTGTATATTACGCAGGCGTCCATTCGTCCCCCCTCGTTTGTGGTATTTACAGGAGGAGGCGGGCCGATGCATTTCTCGCACGAGCGCTACCTGATTAACCAGATCCGGCGGCGGTTCGGGTTCCGGGGCACGCCGATCGTATTGAAGACGAAGGCCAAGCCGCGCGGAGGGCATCGCGGAAAATAGGTATAATGCCACAAAGGGGTAAGACAGAACCTATCCAATAAAAGGCCGTAAAACGCGGTTTGCCTTTTCGGCACCCTCCCTTTAGACTAAAGGAGCGGTATTATGAACCCATCGATATTGAATCCAGGAGGGCGGCACAATGTGGAATAAGCGCCGGGACGAAGAACCGGCAAAGCCTTATATCCCGTCAGGCCCCGCGCCTGCGGCACCCAGCAACCCATCCACTTTAGCCCCCAATCCCACAGAGACCAGGAAGGAGACTTCGCCCGTGTCTAGTATGCCCGTCGGAAGATTTGATCCCGAGCCTCGCTCCACGCCAGGCCAGGCTACCATCGGAAAGGCCGTGCGCATTGTCGGCCAGATTCACAGCAAAGAGGACCTTTATGTAGATGGCGACCTGGAGGGCACCGTAGAGGCGCTGGAGCATAAGCTCACGATCGGTCCCAACGGGACCGTGCACGCGGGCATCAAGGCGCGTGAAGTGGTGGCCCTGGGGACGATACAGGGAAACGTGGAAGCCACCGAAAGGATTGAGATTCGCAAGGACGCCCGGCTCACCGGCGATATCAAGACCGCGCGCATCATCATTGAGGATGGGGCGTATTTCAAGGGCAGTATCGATATTGTCAAGCCGGAGACGGGCGGCAAACCGCAAGCCAAGCCGCAGCCGGCGGCTGCTCCGGTGGCAGCTCACGCGCCGGTGGCGACGGTGCCGGCGGGCGCCTCGGAAAATAAACGTTAGCGGTGCCATTCATGCTTCTACCGGGGCCCCTGAAGAATATCCTCCGCGGGTCGCGGAACGGAGACGAGCAGATTCCCCCTGCCGGCAATGGATTTGTCCGCAAGGTGACGCCTGCGAGGCGCAGCGAACAGGATGAGCCGGTAAGCACGCGGCAGAGCCGGGGGCTGGAGGAGTTCTTCAGCAACATCCGCGGCCAATCCGGACTGCACATTCTCGACTTAGGCGGGGCCACCCAGCAAAATGTAAGCTTCATCACCAATCTGGGCCACCGGCTATGCACCGAAGACTTTCTGCGGATCCTGGCGGACGTCTTCGGCACCGAAGACACGGTGGATCAATCCAATCCCGGGCGCATCGATTTCTTTCTGCGCCAGGCCCTGGACTATCCCGCCGATGAGTTCGACGGCGTGCTGCTCTGGGATGTGCTGGAATACCTGGAGCCTTCCCTGCTGAATGCGGTGATCGACCGGCTGCGCAAGGTGGTGCGGCGGCGGAGTTACATGCTGGCGGTGTTTCACTCCGACGATAAGCTGCAGGCGGCGCCCTTCTACACTTTTCGCATTCAGGAAGTGAACACGCTGCAGGTGACCCGGCAGGGCATGCGGCGGCCAGCGCAACTGTACAACAATCGGAGCCTGGAAAAGCTCTTCGGGCAATTCGATTCGGTGAAGTTCTTCCTCACCCGCGAGCGGCTGCGGGAAGTGATTGTGAAGGTGTAGCGGGCCGGCGCATTTTTCTTCCCGGCTGGAGCGCCCGGTCAGCCTGTTTCCTGGATAGCCGGCCGAAGCGGACCGCTTTCCACAGCGGTTGCCCAATTCCGGCCAGGATAGATCGGGAACCGCCAGATCTACGGCGCCTTGCTCGAAACCAGCGCGGATTGACAACGCCTGGTCCACGAGCTATTCCTTTTCTGGGGGAAGGACCCACTTGGCGGCTGCGCTGGCGTCCAGCACGTACCCACTCACCGCGCCCGGTCCTCGCGTTGCGGCGCACTGCGACCGATCTGGCCAGGGTCCCCGGGCCGCCGGTTGAGGTACCCCCCTAAACTTTTAGCTCACTTCCGTTTGGCGTGACACCGGGCTTTGGTGTTGTATAATGGAGGGGCATTTGACTCTAGTTTTCCGCTTCGCGACAGAAAAGGGGGGTGCGTGAGTCGTCCGCATCCCCCTTTTTTGCTTTCGGTCCGGAACGCGCAAGTCCAATGTTCACAGCAAAGTCAGTAAAGAAGGAATAGGCAGATGAAAGAAAAAGGTACAGTGAAGTGGTTTAACGCAGCCAAGGGCTACGGCTTTATCCAGCGGGAAAACGGAGAAGATGTCTTCGTGCATTTCTCGGCGATCCAGACACAAGGGTACCGCACCCTGGATGAAGGCGCCAGAGTGGAGTTCGAGGTAACCAAGGGCCCGAAGGGTCTGCAGGCGACCAACGTCACGGCGGCCTAAAGAAATCGCGGGCCGGCTGGGCGCCCTGTCGGGCTTGGCCGGCCCGCCAAAAGAACCGGAGGTTTATGAGCAAAGAGGACAGCATCGAAGTCACCGGCACCGTGTTGGAGAAATTTCCAAGCGGGCTGTTCAGTGTCCAGCTCGAGCACGAACGGGTGGTCCTGGCGCACCTGGCCGGCCGCCTCCGCCGCAATCGCATCCGCGTCCTGGCGGGCGATAAAGTCACTTTGGAGCTTTCCCCCTACGATCTCACCAAGGGCCGAATCACCTTTCGGCACCGCTGACCGGGCGCCGCTTACCGCTGCGACCCTTTCCGATTCGCCAGTTTTTAGATCAACAGGTACGACCAAGCACACCCCAACCGGCCCAAAAAGAATATAGAATGAATTCCGGCGTTCACAGTCTTGGCGATTTTGTTGCATTTTGCCCCGCTAAGCTGTTAAGTTGCTGTTTTGTATCCACTAAGGTCCCTTATGAAAGATCCCAACCGTCCTGAACAGCGGCGTCGCACCAAGGTAAAGGCACCTGCCGCCGCTATAATCAAATCGGAGGGTGGGGTGGAAAAGCCGAAATCGTCGCAGAAGGGGTCCCGAAAGCAATCACCCGATCTCACTGAGGACCTGACTTATGTCCTGTCCCAAAAGGTAGTGGGCCAGCCGGCCGCCACCAAAGTGATCGTTCCTTACGTGCAAATGTACCAGGCGGGACTCTCGCCGGAGGGCCGTCCGGTAGGCGTGTTCCTGCTGCTGGGTCCCACGGGCACTGGCAAGACCAAGACCGTGGAGGCCCTGGCCGAAGTGCTGCACGGCAGCGAGAAGAACGTGCTCAAAGTGGATTGCGGCGAATTTCAGATGGAGCACGAGGTGGCCAAGCTGATCGGCGCGCCGCCCGGATACCTGGGCCACCGCGAAACTCAGCCCATGCTGACGCAGCAGAAGCTCAACGCCGTCACCAGTGAAAAGTGCAGCCTGTCGCTGGTGCTTTTCGATGAAATCGAGAAAGCCGCACCTTCCATGACGCGGCTGCTGCTGGGCGTGCTGGACAAGGGCGTCCTGCGGCTGGGCGACAATTCCACGGTCAATTTCGAGAAGAGCCTGGTGTTTCTCACTAGTAACCTGGGCGCCCGCGAGATGATGCGCGAGCTGAATCCCGATTTCGGATTCCAGTCGGTGAAAATGGCCGAACGGACGGACCTGACCAGCAAGCTGCAGAATATCGCCCTGGTGGCCGTGCGCAAGCGGTTTTCCCCGGAATTTGTCAACCGCATCGACTGCATCATTACCTATCAGCCGCTGACCGCGGAATCGCTGGCCGCCATCCTGGACAAGCACATTGTGGATCTGCAGAATCACGTGAACACGCGCCTGGGGGCCCGCTCCTTCACCCTGGATGTGCCGTTCGAAGCGCGCCAGTTCCTGTTGCAGAAGGGCACCAGCTCGGAATACGGCGCGCGCGAGTTGAATCGGACCATCCACCGCTTCCTGACCCAGCCGCTGGCAACCCTGGTGGCCAGCAACCAGGTATCGCCTGGATCGCGGGTGTGGGTGGAAGTGGCCGAGGGCGCCGAAAAACTCAACATTCGGACGGTGGAGTCGCAAACCGGCGCGGCGGTGGTGAACCCGACGGTGCTGCTGGTGGACGACAATCGCGACCTGCTGCACTTCCTGGAACGCCTGATGGCCAACGACGGCTGGACGCTGCTGACGGCCGAATCGGCGACCGCCGCCAAGCAACTGGTGCAGGAGCACAAACCCAATGCGGCCTTGCTGGATTACATGCTTCCCGATGGAAATGGCG
Organism: Bryobacteraceae bacterium; assembly: GCA_035505095.1. GTDB lineage: Bacteria > Acidobacteriota > Terriglobia > Bryobacterales > Bryobacteraceae > JOPF133. The sequence continues at coordinate 7,678 of DATJRE010000177.1, forward strand.
TGGAGCTGGGAGTGGAGTTCCTGCAAACCACGCCGCAGATGCTGGTGATCGTGATGACGGGGACGATCCTGCCGCCCGAGGAAGAAGCTCTCTGCGAGGAGCACAATTTCCCGGTGCTGCGAAAGCCGTTCCTGGCCTCGGATGTGATGAACCAGATCCGCAGCCGGTTTACGCCCGCCAGCGGCGTCCAACGGGCTTGAGGCTGCGCAACCTCGAAGCCTCTTACAAGCCTCTTGCTGAACGACACCATCGTGGCGCTTTCCACCCCTGCGGGCCGCGGAGGGCTGGGTGTGGTGCGCCTTTCGGGCAAGGGCGCGCGGGAGGTTGCCGCGGCTATGCTCTCGCCCGTCGACTGGCGGCCGTGGGGTGCGCACCTAGCCGAACTGCGCGGGCGCGACGGTGTGGTGCTCGACCAGGTGGTGGCCACGTTCTTCGCCGCGCCGCGGTCCTATACCGCTGAAGATGTGGTCGAGATTTCCTGCCACGGCTCGCCGGTGGTTCTGCGCTACGCCGTGGAACGCGCCCTGGAAGCGGGGGCGCGGCTGGCCGAACCGGGCGAATTCACGCTGCGCGCCTTTCTCCACGGGCGCCTCGACCTGCCCCAGGCGGAGGCGGTTCGCGACCTGATCGACGCCACCACACTGTACCAGGCCCGGGTGGCGGCGCAGCAGGCGGGCGGTTCCGTATCGCGGCGCATCGCGCCTCTCAAAGAGCAGCTTCTGGAACTGATCGCGTTGCTCGAAGCGGGCATCGATTTCGCCGAAGACGATATCAGCGTGGCGCCCCTGGTGGAAATCGAGCGGCGGCTCGATCCGTTGATTGCGGGGGTTGGCCGCCTGGCCGCCAGTTTCCAATATGGCGCGCTGGTGCGCGGCGGGTTGACCCTGGCCATCGTGGGGCGGCCCAACGTAGGCAAGAGCAGCCTCTTCAACCGGCTGCTGGAGCGCGACCGCGCGATTGTCACCGATATCCCCGGCACCACCCGCGACCTGGTTTCGGAGACCGCCTCCATCGGCGGCATTCCGGTGACGCTCTACGACACCGCGGGCATCCGCCAGAGCGGCGACGTGGTGGAGTCGCTGGGCATCCAACGCAGCTACCAGGCCATGGCGGACGCCGATGCCACGGTGGTGGTGACCGACGCTTCGCGGCCGCCCGAGGCTGAGGAGCAGGCTCTGATTGAGCGGGCGCGGCGGCAGGGGCACTGCCTGGTGGCGGCCAACAAGTGCGACCTGGGCGCGTGTTTCCCCGCCGGCGCACTGCCGGTTTCGGCGCTCACCGGGGAGGGTGTGGAAGCCTTGCGGAAGGCCATTCTGGAAACCGTGGCTCCGCCGGGAGCCTTCGAACAGGAGACCGGCTTCATCACCAGCCTGCGGCACGAAACGCTGCTGAAGGAATCCGCGGCGTGTCTGGAAAAGGCGCTGGCGGCAGCCCGCGCGGCCACTCCGCACGAGATGCTGCTGGTGGATTTGTACGGCGCGCTGCAGCCCATCGACGCCATCACCGGAGCGACTACCGCCGACGATATCCTGAACCGGATTTTCTCGACGTTCTGTATCGGGAAGTAGCCGGCCTATTGCAGGCTCTGTTTGAGAAATTCCAGCACCCTGGGGATGGCATCCAGAGAGGATTCGGCATCGCCGCGCGGGGAGCCGCCCAAATCCATGCCGCGGCCGGAAAGAATCTGAGTGGGGCGCCCGTGCCAGGCGGGCTGGATATCGGGCCTTCCGGCGGAATGGCCGGCGCGCGGGTACTTCAGGTTTTCGTAAGCATAGGCGAAGTGATGGCGCTTGAGCCGCGCGATGACGGAATCGGCCATGGAGGCGGAGTGCCAGACATGGTCGTCTTCGCCCGAGAGGGTAAGGATGGGGCCGTGGGTGTTTTCCACAGCGATTTGGGCGCGCATGGCCAGGTCGGCGCGGCTGGCGGCGCGAATGGGCAGGAAAGCCAGAGGGCGGCCTTCCCAGGTCCAGGCGTAGGGTACGGAGGTGAAGCCGCAGCAGGCCGGGTAAAGCACGTTGGCGGGCACATAGGCCACCACCGCGCGAATCCGCAGGTAGACCGCGCCCAGCTCCAGCGCCAGTTCGCCGCCGCGCGAAGTGCCGCTCACGCCCAGTTTGCCGGCGCCGATCTCCGGCCGCCGTGCCAGCCATTCGAGGGCGCGGCCGAAGTATTCGAGCGGAATGGCCTCCAGCCGGGGCGGCAAATCCTGGTAATGGAAATAGGCCAGCGCCAGCGCCACAAATCCGTGGGATGCCAGCCAGGCCGCGGGACGCGAGGGGACCCCGCCGTTGGAGCCGCCCACCACCAGCACACCGGGCCGCGGCACCGCGGAGTCCGTGCCGGCGGGCAGGAACAGCACGCCGCGCAAGCCATCATCCTCCACGCGAAGGGTGCGCACACCGGGGGCGAGCGCCAACTGTTCCAGGCGCGCGGCGGCGGCCGGCTTGCCGTTGCGCAGCAACTGGAAATCGATAAGCTGCGGAGCCAGGTTTCGGGGCGGCTGGTAGAGTTCCACCTTGCGTTCGGCGGGCATCATGGACCAGACCAGGCCCATGGCGGAAATGTCCTTGTACGATCCCGCGACGGGCGCCTGTTTGGAAAGGTCCACCACGCCGGAAGGATCGGCGGTGAAATCGGCCTGGGCGGCCCAGCGATGGTCCATGCCGTCGGTCAATTCGGAGCGGATGGAGACGCGCTCGCCGGCATCCAGTCCCGCGGCGCGAATGGTAACCACCTGGTCGTCGAGGGCGCGGGCGGGATCGACGGTGAGGGACTGGGCGGCGAGGGTTTGGGACACGGCGGCCCATCCGCAGGCGCATAGAAACGCGGCCGCCCCTCGCTGTGCCCGGCTGCCCATGCTGTTCCTATGGTAAACCGGCGTCACGGCCGGCCGGTGTAGAATAAATGGCATGGATGAGACGCCAGTCACGCGCGCCGAAGCCCTGGGGTTGTTCGAAGCCATGAAGCAGGAATTGCTGAGCGGCGTTCAGGAGCTGGTGCGCAGCGCTCAGCTCGAAATCATGCGCACCTTCCTGCAATTTCAGGAAGGCAGCCACGTGCGGATCCGGGCAATCGAAGCCAAATTCGCCACCAACGATGCGGCCGTGAACGAGCGATTGTCGATCCTGGAGCGCCGCCTGTCGGAAATCGAGAAGCGCCTGATGATGGAGCTTCCCGGCCTGATGGATTCCAAAACCACCTTGCAATAAGCGCGTCTGGAGACGGTGCAGGAAGTTGGCTGCGGCGAGGGCGCGCGCGGCACTTTTCGTTACAATCGGGGTCCCAGTTGCATCACGCCAAGCGAGCGCTCGAACCGGTTATGGCAGGCGCCTGGGCATTCCGTCTCGGCCGACGCGAGTTGGCGAACCTGGTCGCGAATAATCCTGTCCGGGTCACCCATCGCGCTTTTCCCGTCACCCTTGCAACATGTAAACAATCGAAATGCAGCCAGGAATCCATGGCTCTGGAACAACTTTCAGAATGTCGACACGCGTTCGGGCCTCTGTGTCACGCGCTGCGCGCCGTTTCCACGTTCGGGAAGAACCGGAAAACGGTATCCAGCAGGCTGACCCGGAAGGACTCCAGCACGTGGCCGGTGGCGCCTGCCATGCGCATTTCCCCACCGGCCGCCATGATTTTGTTGAAGCTCGCGATGAAGTGGCCGATGCCGGTGCTGTCGATGGCCGATACCGCGCTCAGGTCGAAGATGAAAGTGCGCTTGCCCTGGCGCAGCAGTTCTTCCACGTGGCTGACAATCTGCCCGCCGCCCTGGCCCAGCATCAGCTTGCCCGAGAGCGGTAGCACCACCGTACCGGGAGCGATCTCTTCGAACACCATGTCCATCGCCATCGACGCTCCAGTGTACGCCGATTGCAGGGCAAAACGCCAGCGCCCGCCTGGCTGCTCATTGGCGCTTCAGGGAGCCGGCTGATCCCGCCGCGGGCGCGACAAGGCCGGCACGTGCTCCCGAGTTCGTCTTCAGTAGTGAAACTTCCACCGGAATTCGGCGTAGATCTGGCGCGGATCGTTATAGTGGAATCCTCCAAAGGTCAGGCTGTTGTCCAGCAACACCCGGCGGTTCGCCACATTCACCGCGGTCACCGAGAGCCTGTATCGCTCGCCCTCGCCAAAGCTTTTTCCCAGCGAAATGTCGAAGGTAGTGTGCTGCGGCAGATAGTCCCCCGGGTATTGCGCGTCCGGGTTCCCGTTGGTGAATCCCGAGCCGTAGTACACATTGGTCGAAGCGAACGCCTGCCAGGGAAGCGTTGCATTGGCCCCTATGTTCAACGTGTTTCTCTGGTCGTGGTCTACCGGTGCATATCCCGTCGGGACGGCCACGGGGCATGCCGGCGTCACGGGAAGCGGGCAGACCACGCCTCCGGTGATGGGCCCTTCCGCCTGCGCAATCTGGTTCGAGTACGCCACGTGGACCTGAGCACGGCGCCAGATGCGCGGGGAGCGCAGGGTGGTTTCCCAACCCTGAATTAGGGCGGCGGTCCAGGTGATCGGCCAGAAGATGTTCGATTCGCCGATATTGTTGTGGTCCAGCCAATTCTGCGCGCGGGTTTGAAAGGTGTCTTCCGCCAGCACCCAGCCGCGAAAAGGAATCGAGACTCCGAATTGGTATTCTTCATCGCGCTCTCCGTGCAGGGGGGCGAAACTCAGAGTCTGGCTGGTGGCTAGATTGAGTAATGGACCGGTTGCCGTGAGGAGTGGAGGCGCTTGATAAAAGTGGCCGTAAAAGCCATCAAACACCCAGTTCAGGCGCGGGATCCGGATGGCCACGCCAAAGCGCGGATCCGTTGCGCTCTCGACGACTGCCGGCTGGCTTCCCCCGCTGACCGATCCGGAGTTGAAGTGCGAATAGCGGACGCCGGCGATCAAAGTGAGCCACGAGGTGGCCTTGAACCGGTCGCTGAGGAACAATTCGGCCAGTCCGCCGGTGACCGCGGCCGAAGACGCGCCGTAGTTCTGGCAGTCCGGCGCGCAATCCGTAAAGACATTATTAAAAAAGTTGCTTTGGTGCTGGGCGAATCCGTATACTCCCGCTTCCAGGTTGTTCTTTCCGATGGTGGCGTTGACGGTGGATTGCAAACCCGCATAATTGGCGGTCTGGTCCACCGTCGAGATCACGGGCACATCGTTCGGCCCGCCGTTATAGCTGGCCTGGTTGTAATGATAGAAGGGAGAAACCGTGGTCATCAGGTTCGAACTGAAGGTATGCACCCATGAGAAAGTAACATAGCCGTCAGGTTCCCGTTCGCTATCGCTCAGGCCGTAACTGGGATAAATCTGATTTCCGGCTGAGTTGGGATTCGGGTCGATGGGGATCTGGTAATAATCCTGGCGCAAGGAGGCGACCACCCGAAATTGGTTGGAGGAACTGGGGTTGAATATGAGGGACGCGAACCCTCCGTAACCGTTGTCCGCGTCGTGAACAACTTGTCCGATGGGGGCCTGGAGACCGTAGTCGCTGCGATTTCCGTTCAGACTCACGTAATAGGCGAAGCGATTGGTGTGCCCTCCGAGATTGAATTGATCGTTGGTTTCGTACCAATTGCCGAAAGAGGTGACGAGTTCCGCCTCATTGTCACGTTCGAAGCCGCTTCGGGGCACGATATTGAAGATTCCGTAAGTGCGGTCTCCGTATTCCGCATCGTAGCTGCCGCGCTGAACTTCGAGATAATCGATGTCTTTGGGGTCAATCTGCGGGCCCAGATTGGTGGCGATATTGGTGTTTGGTATGGGTACGCCGTCAATCAGCCAATCGACCTGGTGGCCTCCGCGCATGTGCAGCATGTCGTGGGTAACGTATGCCGCGGGCACGTAGTCGGTGATCATCGCCATGCTGTTCGTGCGGTCGGCGCCGGGGGTTTCGGCTATGTCCTCCCGATCGACCAGCGTGGTGGGGGTCACCGAATCCATATTCACCACTTCTGGCTGGCCGACGACAACAGTAGTCTGGTTCAAGGCAGCGATCGCCAGTTGAATATGAAGAATCGGCGACGATCTGGAATCGACTGTGACGGCCTGCTCGGCAGTCTCGAACTTAGGCTCGGTGACGGTGATTTTGTAATCGCCGACGGGCACGGTGCTGAACGAAAACTCACCGTTATCGTTCGCTTGCGTATTTTGGGACCAATCTGAAGTAAGAGCCTGCAGCTTGACTGAAGCTCCGGGCACAGGGCGGTGCTGTGGGTCGTGTACGATTCCTTGTATTCTTCCGAATATTGTGGCGCGGAGCGCGGTGCCGGAAAGCAGAAAGACCAGACACCCGCAAAGCAGGAGCTTTCGCATGCGGCTTTCCGAATGGCAGGTTGTTGTGGAACTGGTGTCGTGTCGCTCGCGGTCGCAGCTCCGGGCACCGGGTCCACGGAGCCACGAGCGTGAGGGAGCGGACCTCGCGGTGGGTGACCTGGTTATGCTAAGGATCCCGGCCCAGCCGCGGATCGTCCGGCGGGCGGCCCGCGGCGGGCACGACAATACGGCACTTCGGGTTGAGCTTACTGGCATTTTCCCCTCTCCTGTTCCGGCAATCACAGTGCACGAACAGGCGTCGCCTGACCGTGCGGCATCTTGAAACGGCTCAATTTGGGCTAGGAGAGCGGATCGGGAGGGCCGCGCTTCTGGCGGCAGCGGCTAAAGGAAACGCGATAGTGCGATTCGGTCTGAAAGAAAATCGAAGGGTGGCTTACCAGCGCCGCAAAGATCGCGGCCGCGGGCCCGGGCAACGAGACTTTTGGGTAGGGCGGCAGCGTGACGGCGCCCGGATACGAAGAGCACCGCACCGGGACCGCCACCAGCGATATCCCGGAGGCCGGCTGCGCACCATCGTTCATCACGCAGTGGTGCGTCCCATTGCGCCGGCAGCAGGCAGGCAGATTGGATTCCGCATCGAGCAGCACGGCCGGCGCAATCAGCGAAAAGCCGATCGCTGCCAACATCGTGATCGCGGACGCCCGGCGCACGGTCCCATTCTACGGTGCCCCGGTCAGGTTGGCAAGAGCACGGTTTGGATAAGAGGTCAGCCGGCCGGCGAACAAACCCCCAACGAGTCCACGCCGTAAGAGCGGCAATGCCGGGGCAGGGCTGGCCTACTTTCCTGGGATTGAGTAAGCCAAAAATGGCGGCGTTGACGCCGATTTCCAGAGCCAGCGCCACCACCGCCACTGCCGTGAATCCGGGGTTGCGCGCCAGGTCGTCAGGCGGTAAAGGCCGCGGTTCGGGCGGGCGGGCGCCTACTTCACTTCCAGTGGAATCACGTCGGACGCTACGGTTCCGGCAGTCATGTCTTTGACCGCCACGCTCAGGCGGTACGATCCGGGGGCCACCGCCAGAAACCGGCTGAAGGCCACTTGGCCTTGAACAGGGTTCTCGAACTCGTTCACCACGCGGCCGCCGGCGGCTACGATTCTCACGGATACGCTGACCTGGTGGTCGCTATACCGGTCGAGCGGCACCGAAAGCTGCACCCCGTTGCTGCCCACCATCTGCACAGTGGCGCCGGTTCTCATGGCGTTGGCGCCGCCGGCCAGGGCGTCCTTCTCCATGGGGTCCGAGGTCATGCGGTATTCGCCGGTCCCGCTGGGGTCCACGAATTCGATGATGACATTGGTGCCGATGTTCTGGATGTAGCGGTAGCGCCATTGTTCGAACGGAACCGTGGTCGTCGTGCCGCCGCCTTCTGCGGGGGGCCGCTGGTAGGCGCCGCCGGACGGATGCGAATCGATTTCATCGGGCGGACCGAAGGTGATGTAGATGCGGCCGCGATCGGTCTTCCAGCCCGGCAAGCCGCTCAAGGCACCGCTGGCGGGGGAGAAGTGCTCGTTGGCGTAGGCGATGCGCCGGTAATGCTCTTCCTTGAACTCGTTCTCTGCGGTGCCCGGGGTGGGGTCGCGGCGTTCCCAGAACTGCTGGATGAAATGCTCGCGCTCCGCATCGCTTGGCAGAGCTTTGAATGCGGCGCGCTCGGCATCCGTGATGATGTAGGCCACGTCTTCATTGAGCCATTTGCGGTAAGGGGTTCCCAACGGACTGGCCTGGGACGCGTCGGCCCGGGGTGCCTCGCCCGGCGATGCCGAGCGCACGGGCGGCTGGACTTGCGCCACTTGGACAGGCGCAGCCGGCGCCGGTGCGGGCGCAGGTTGCGGCACCGCTGCCGGAGCCGCTACCGGCACAAGTTGCGGCGCAGCGGCAGCGGCGGGGGGCCGGGTTTGGTAGGCTGCCATGGCGCCTACCAGGGTGACGGTCAGCAGGACCGCGGAAAAAACGGGAGTCAGACCGGCGCGCGGTCCCTCCGGTTGTGCGAGCAATCGGCGTATACGTTTCACCAGGCTCCCTCCTGTAGAGGCCAGCACGGCGTCTCCTGCCACCGCGCGCCTCTCTTCCAAGGCAGCCAGCGCGGAAGCGTACCCGTAGGCATCGCCCTGCGTGGCCACCACCACATCGTCGCAGCAGTTTTCGCGCTCGGCGCGAATGACGGCCGACATCCACCAGACCGCGGGATGATAGAACAGCAAACCTTCCACGAACATCTGCACCAGGTTGACCAGGTAATCGTGACGGCGGATGTGCACCAGCTCGTGTAGCAGCAGGGCCTCCACCTGCGCGGCCGGCAGGCCCGCCAGCAATCCCACCGGAAGCAGGATCACGGGGCGCAGATAGCCGATGACTACAGGCACCTCCGCCAGGCAGGATTCCAGCAGCACCACCCGCCGCGAGATGCGCGCCCGCTGCACCAGCTGATCCAGGCGCGCGCGCCATAGGCCCGGCGGAACGCACACGCCCGTGCCGCGCAGACGCCGCGCGCCCATCCAGGCCGCCACGCCGCGCAGTTGGAAGGCCAGCACACCCGCCATCCACAGGGGCGCGAGCCACGGCAGATAGCCCAGCGAACCGCGCGGCGCCGCCTCGCTGGGATCGCCCAGACCTGCGGGCGGACCGGGAATCCGGTGCGCGACCGTGGGCTGCACCGCCACGTGCGCCGGCGCGGGCATTTCGCGCGCAAAGGTGAAGGCGAAGCCGGCGGCCAGCAGCACCAGCGCCGCGCAGCTTGCCGCGTAGCGCGCCGGCGCGGACCGCATGCCCCGCAGCGCCGCCGCCAGGAACAGCGCCGCGAGGGCGCCCTCCCACAGGGAATGCACCAGCGTCCAGCCGAGCGCCGTCGCGCCCGGGGTTGCCACCCACGCCTGCAGCAGGTTCATCGCGTCCCCTTTTCGTATTCTTCGAGCAGCCGGCGGAGCTCCGAGAGTTCCTCTTTGGACGCCTTGCGCGCCGAAAGCGCCCCCATCATGAGGCTCTTCGCCGATCCGTTGAAGGCGCGCTGGAGCAGGTCGCCCGCCAGTTGGCGCTGGGTCCACTCGCGCGGCCGCGCGGCTTCATAAATATGGGCCCGCTGTTTCTCATTGCGCCGGACGAGGCCCTTTTCCGCCATGATCTGCAGCATCTTGAGCACGGTGGTGTACTGGGTAGGTTTGCGGACCGCGACAGCCTCATGAACGTCGCGTACGGTGGATGGTCCGCGGCTCCACAGGACCGTCAGGATTTCCAGCTCCGCGTCGGTGGGCCGGGGAAGTTCGCTCGCCATATACGAAGAGATTACTACGAGCATGTTCGTATGTCAAGCGGAGCGATGTCGAAAATCGGCAGGTGCGCACCTAGGCCGCGCCCGGCCCGCGGACCTCTTCGGGCGTTTTGGCCTTGCCGGAGGTGGCTGGCGAGGGCGCGCGGTATGCCGACCCCGCAGCCTGACCGACCCGACATCGCCCTCAGGAGGCGCACTGCGTTGCCGTAACCGGACCCACATGACCTTCACCCCTGCCGGCCGTGATAAGATGGCCCGTCATGAAGCCTCTCGCGCGCTGGCTGGAGGAAACCGGGGGCAGCGTCGCCCAACTGGTCAAAACCGCGGGGCTCGACCGGAAATTGGTGCAGGCCATCGTGCAGGGGCAATTCACGCCCAGCCCGGAGCAGCGTCGCCGCCTGTCCGAGGCCCTCGGCGTGCCCGTGGACGAAATCTCATGGGGCCACACAGTCCCCGTCGAACACCTGCGCGGCAACGGGCCGCAAGCCGGACGATCTACCTGATTTTCCTCGCGCCCCCTTCGCCGTAACGCCAGGCTGCCGGGCCGCGTCCGGTAGAATGGTTACTTGTGCAAGTTGGTAGCGGGGTCTATTTCTTCTTTGTAGCCGCGGTTTTCCTTCTCTATTGGTTCTCCTGGGCCGCCACCGGTTCGCGGGTTCTCCGCCTGGCCGTGGTGCTGCTGGCGAATTACCTGTTCTGCGCCCATTTCGGCCTGTTCTACGTTCTGCTGATCCCGGTCTGCTCCACGGCCGATTTCCTCATCGGCCTGGGCCTCGCGCGCTTTCGCCGCCCCGCCCTGCGCCGCCTGCTGGTGACCGCCAGCCTGGCCCTCAACCTCGGCATCCTGGTCGGTTCGCGCCACATGGGCCTGCTGCTCAAGGGCTGGGACTGGATCTTTCCCCTGGGCCTCTCCTTCTACGTATTCCAGTCGCTCACCTATACCATCGATCTTTACCGCCGCGATGGCGAAGCCACTACCAGCCTGGTCGGCTATCTGTCGGCCGCCTCGTTTTTTCCCACCCTCCAGGCCGGGCCGATCACCCGGCTCACCGACCTCATCCAGCAGTTCGCCGCGCCTGCCAAGCTTAGCCGCGAAGATGGCGGGCGCGCCTTCTTCCTCATCGGCCTGGGGCTGCTGAAGAAGGCGCTGATCGCCGATTATCTGGGACAGAACCTGGTCAACCGCGTCTTCGATACCCCCAACCTTTATAGCGGCGCCGAAGTTCTGGTGGCCGTGTACGCCTACTCGCTGCAAATCTATTTCGATTTCTCCGGCTACACCGATATGGCCCGCGGCGTGGGCCTGCTGCTGGGCGTCCGCCTGCCCATCAACTTCGACCATCCCTACCAATCCACCAGCGTCACGGAATTCTGGCGCCGCTGGCACATCACCTTTTCGCAATGGCTGCGTGACTATCTCTACTTCTCGCTGCCCGGCAAGCGCACCAAGGTCATGCCCTATATCAACCTGGTGATTACCATGGTGCTGGGCGGCCTGTGGCACGGCATCGCCTGGACCTTCGGTGTGTGGGGCCTGCTGCACGGGCTGGCGCTGGCCGTCAATCACGGGTTCCGAAGCTGGCGCGGCCGTCCCAAGCCCATCCGCCTCTGGAAGCGCGCGGCGCTGGTCTTCGTCACCTACCAGTTCATCTGCCTCACCTGGCTGTTCTTCCGCGCCAGCAGCCTGGCCAACGCGCAGGCGCTGCTGTCCCGCATCGCCTCGCTGAGCCCCGGCATCGATAATCTCTCCGCCCCGCTGGTGGGCGTCATGCTGCTGGCCGCCGCCACTTTCTTTGTCTCCAAGGCGCGCTACTCCCGCATTCTGGATGGCTTTGCGCAAAGCCCCTCCTACGTGCATGTGGGGGCTCTGTTCCTGGTAGCGATGGCGCTCCAGTTTCTGGGCGGACGCGCCAGCGCGCCGTTCGTCTACTCGCGGTTCTAGCCCATGCGCAGCTTCCCCCTGAGCACCGCGTTGGTCATCGCCGCCCTCGGTTTGTTGCTGGCGGGCGCGCGCGCGGTTCGCCCCGCGGTCAAAGCGCCGGAGCTTTCCGAAGTCACCGCTCTGGTGGATTTCGACCCCGCCCTGGTGCCCTTCAGCCCCATGGTGCGGCACACCGAGCCGGAACCGCCCACCATCGCCCGGCCGGCCCTGGCGTCTCCTTTGCTGGACGACTCCGACGGCTCGCTGGACCATTTCTACGCCTCCCTCTGGCGCACCGAAAAAGGCGGCCCCGGCGCCGTCACCCGCATCGTGCACTATGGCGATTCGCCCACCACCGCCGACCTCATCACCGGCGATATCCGCGCGCTCCTCCAGCAGCGCTTCGGCAGCGCCGGCCACGGCTACGTCCTCATCGGCAAACCGTGGGCCTGGTACGGGCACAACGGCGTGGAGCTTTCCTCCGACGGATGGGACATCGCACCGGCTACCCAATTCAAAACCCACGATGGCTTGTTCGGCCTCGGCGGCGTCAGTTTCACCGGCGAAACCGGGGCCGAGAGCCACATCGTATTTAAAGACCACCGGCACACCAGCTTTGAGGTCTGGTTTCTGATGCAGCCCGCGGGCGGCGTCTTCAGCGTCTCGGCCGATGGCGTCCAACTCGGCCGCGTCAACACCGCGGGCCTCTCCAAAGTGGCCGCCCGCGCCGGCTTTTCGGTGGCTCACGGAGCGTCCCGGCTCGATTTGCGGGTGGAGCAGGGCAGCGTGCGCCTCTTTGGCCTCTCGGTGGAGAAGTCCGGCCCCGGCGTGGTCTACGATAGTCTGGGCCTCAACGGCGCTTCCATCACCGTGCTCTCGCGCATGTTCAATGCCGGCCACTGGGCGGCGGAGCTGCGCGAGCGCGATCCGCAACTGGTGGTGATCAACTACGGCACCAATGAAGCCGATTTCACCGCCTTCATCGACCGGCAGTACGAGGGCGAACTGCGCGAGGCCATCCGCCGCATCCGCGCCGCCCTGCCGGCCGCCTCCATCCTGGTGATGAGCCCCATGGACCGCGGCTACCGCGCGGACTCCGGCCAGATTGAGACCATGCCGAACATCCCGCGCATCGTGGACATCCAGCAGCGTGTCGCGCGCCAGACCGGCTGCGGCTTCTTCAATACCTACGAAGCCATGGGAGGCGAGGGAACCATCGCCCGCTGGTACGCTGCCCAGCCGCGCCTGGTGGCGGGCGATTTCATCCATCCCACCCCCGGCGGTGGCAAACTGGTCGCTACCATCTTCGCCCGCGAGATCGGTTTTGGACTAAATCGCTACAAATTGCGCCAGATGTTGCAAACTACGGCCAGAGCCGCGGTACGCTAGTAGTTGTGCGAGGGCGCCACCGGACGGCCAGGGGAATCTTAATTTTCTGCGGACTCGCATTGTCGGTTGCGCCGTTTGTCGCCACAGCCGCCAAAAAGCCGCGTCCCAAGCCGGCACCCCGAATCACCGCCGCCATGCGCGCCGCCTCGCTGCGCAAGGTCAACGCCTACCTCGACGGCTCCATCCACGGGGCGTTCCAGCAGCCCGGCGCGCTGGTGCCCATCTTCGAACAGCTCTACCGGTTGGGCAGCGGCCTGAGTCACGATCCGGTGCACATCATCCATTACGGCGACTCTCACACCGCCGCCGACGAATGGACCGCCGTGCTGCGCGACAGCTTCAAGGAAAAGTTCGGCGATGGCGGTTCCGGCTTCTCGCTGGCCGGCCATCCTTTTGCGGGCTACCGGCGAGTGGATGCGCCTGGCGGCGGCACCGCGCTTTGGCATTCCGATGGATTCCGCTCCGCCTCGGGCGATGGCCTTCTGGGCTTGGGCGGCATGAGTATCACCTCCGATCGGCCCGGCCAATCGGTGTACCTGGAAACCGAATGCGATTTCCTGGAAGTCCACTATCTGCAGCAGCCCGATGGCGGCACAATGTCGCTGTACGATGGCGAGCAGTTTCTGGATGAGATCCACACCGCGGGCGAGCTGGGTCCCGGTTTTGTGCGCTACACCGTGCCGGCCGGTCCGCACCGCTTCACCCTCAAGACGCTCGATTACCACCCCGTGCGCCTCTTCGGATGGGTGGCCGATAAGCAGACCGGCGTCACTTACGAGGCCCTCGGCATCAACGGCGCGGAGGCCGGGGTGATCATGAAGTGGGACGAGAAGCTGCTGGCCGCCTATTTGCAGCGCCGCGATCCCGGCATGATCGTGCTGGCTTACGGCACCAATGAAGCCAGCGATCCCAACTGGAACTACGAGAACTACGAGGCCATGTTTTCCAGCCTGCTCCAGCGCATGCGCCAGGATGCGCCCGCTGCCTCCATCCTGGTGCTGGGGCCCACCGACCGCTGGTACCGCGTGCGCGGCGCCTGGCGTCCGCTGGATGGCGTCGACCGCATTGTCGCCGCGGAGCAGGCCGCCTGCCGCGAAAACGGCGCCACCTTCTGGGATTCCCGCCAGCGCATGGGCGGCAAAGGTTCCATGCGCGACTGGGTCTACTCCGGACTCGGCCAGGTCGATTACGTGCATTTCACCGGCGCGGGCTACCACCGGCTGGGCGACGTGCTTTTCTCCGACCTGATGCGCCAGTACGACGCCTACCGCAAGACCCGCCTCGAAATTTCCAACCAGATGCCGATTCCCTATGGACCAGCGAAGTAAGATCCTTGCGATTATCCGCCAGGTTGGCGGGCAGTCGGTCGACCCCTCGCCCGAGGAGTCGCTGTTTGAGTCCGGCCTGCTCGATTCCTTCACCCTTACCGATCTGGTGGCCGAACTGGAGCGGCAATTCTCCATCCGCATTCCGGATTCCGACCTGACCCCCCGGCGCTTCGATTCCGTGGTGCGGATCGAAACCTACCTGCAAGGCCGCCAGTGACCGGAGCCCACCTGCGCGGATTCGGCTGCCACCTGCCCGAGCGGGTGGTCACCAACGCCGAAGTGGCCGCGCAAGTTGGCTGCGACCCGGCCTGGATCGTGCAGATGTCCGGCATCCAGGAGCGCCGTTGGGCCGCGCCCGCGGATACCGTGGAAAGCTTGGGAATCCGCGCCGCTCAGGATTGCCTGGCCCGCGCCGGCGTGGCGCCCCGCGAAGTCGGACTGCTGCTGGTGGCCAGCGGATCGTCCGAGCGCCGCTTTCCAGGTCCTGCCGCCGCCATCGGGGCCGGCCTGGAACTGCCCGGCGTGCCGGCCATCGATCTGCCGCTGGCCAGCGCCGGGTCGCTGTTCGGGCTGGCACTGGCCGCCGAACTGACCGGCCGCTACGGCAACATCCTGGTAGTGGCGTCCGAGATCATGTCGCGCGCGATCTCTCTGGAGCCGGCCTGCCGCGATACCGCCATCCTCTTTGGCGATGGCGCCGGCGCCTGCCTGGTGAGCGCCGAAGCCGGATTCGCACGGATTACGGATGCCTTGCTGGCGAGCGACGGCGCCTTCGCCGACACCCTCCGCCTGGACTTGGCCGGGCCGATTCACATGAACGGCCAAAGCGTGATCATGCAGGCCACCCGCAAAGTGCCGCGGATTATCCTGGAACTGCTGGAGCGCAACCGCAAGCAACCCGCCGAAGTCGCCGTGTACCTGATGCACCAGGCCAACCGCAACCTGATCGCGCGGACGGCCAAATCTCTGGGAGTCGCCGAAGAGAAATTCTTCATCAACGTGGACCGCTACGGCAACACGTCGTCGGCATCCCTGCTGATCGCCGCCGCCGAATGGTGGCAGACCGGCGCGCCCGCGGCGCCGATGGTCTTCGCGGCCTTCGGCGCCGGGCTGCACTGGGGAGCGGTTTTAGCGGAGTAGAGGGCATCCGGTTCCATGGCAGGCAGCCGGAATCGTTGAGTATAACCTATCGGGATAGCTTCTTAATACACGCAGTGAACTCGTACTTCGGGATTTCGTACAGCCCCTTCCCGCCGATCTCCATAAACTGCGCCAACTCTTCACCAATCTCGATATGCCAAAGCACGGCGCCTTGCGGGAACCACGCAGGATCACCGGTGTCCACGGAGCGAGCCTTGAACGGCACCGTAACACGAACTCTCCCTAACGGAGAAGCAGTTTCAGATGTCATTTGGAAAACAATACTCCTGGCTATTCATATCGACAGCGGCGGGCCGCTTCATCAGGCCAACCGCAAACATTCTTCCACGCGCCATCGGGATTCCCCCCACTGCCAGTCGAGGAACCTGGCGCCGCGCCGAGGCCCGGCGCCGGAGCGGGTGCGGGGCGCCGCCGCGACCGAAGCTGCCCGGAAGGTCGGCGAGCCGTCCCCGTCGCCCGCCGCACTCGGTGCGCCTTTCCACGCCCGCCTGGGAGGACAATAGGTCGAAAGGGAAACATGCAAGTCATTGCGGATCTGTGCCTGATTCCAATCGGCATCGGCGTCTCGGTTTCAAAGGAAGTTGCGGCCTGCGAGCGGATACTCGCCGAAGCCGGTCTGAAGACCAAACTCCACGCCTACGGTACCAACATCGAAGGCGAATGGGACCAGGTGTTCGCAGCCATCAAGCGCTGTCACGAGGTGGTGCACGCCATGGGCGCGCCGCGGATTTCATCCAGCCTGCGCTTCGGCACTCGCATCGATCGGTCGCAGACTATGGACGACAAGATTCGCAGCGTCGAACAAAAGCTAACCTCAAATTGAGGCCCACGCGTAAGTCGAGGCCTCCGTTTCGCCAATGGGGCGGGACTTGTCCTCGCGCGTTCTCCGCTGCCGGGAAATGCCGCTGCCAGGCCCCCGCTGACCTTGCTGCCGGGACTCACCAGCCAGGTCCGATGTATACTCAGGCAGGTCACCGGTTCCCAATAGTTTCTTGACCACGGACCGACACCATGGCCCCTCCGCACGGCGTAATGGTCGGGTCTTATGATCACCCGTTGGTGGTTCTGCCGGCAGTAATCGCAGGGATGGCTTCCCGCCCTGCGTTGGATCTGACAGAACGGGTGGCTCCCGTGCATCGCTCTGTCCCGACGGCGCGGCTGACTGCTAGCGGCCGCAGCCCATGCGGAGATCCCATGGACAGGTCGTGGACCAATGGCATCCCAGCCCATAACCAGAATGGAGCGGACCGATGAGAGGGATTGACGATCGACGTTCTTTGTCTAACGGGCCCCGTCTGCCGGCAGCCGCGCCCCGCGGATTCCGGCATGCCGCCAAACAGTTTCTGCTCGGTGTCGCCGGCGTGGCGCTGATCACCTTCGCTGTCGTCCTGTTCCCCAGCGAGAGATTCCCAACGCCGGGCATCGGACCCGGGACCATCTCTCTTCTCTATCTGATCGTGATTGTGTTGGTGTCACACAGGGGTGGCTTTGTTGCGTCAGCCGCGGTTTCCCTGATCGCGGCTTTCTCCTTGAATTATTTCGTTCAACCCTTAGTCCCGTCGTTACGGGTTAGGAACCCGCTGGACCTTGTGGCAACCCTTGCTTTCTTAACTACCGCTTGGGTGATTACGGGGATCGTCGCCCGCCTTCGGGAGCGGAATGCTTTACTGGACGGGTTGTTCGAACAGGCGCCTCAAGCCAACGCGCTGATGGATCTGGATACTCGCCTGTTCCGTGTGAACCGGGAGTTCACCCGGATTTTTGGCTACACTCCGCAAGAGGCTCTGGGACGCCGTCTGATCGATCTGATCGTACCCGGCGAAATGCGACATCGCATTCAGAGCTACACCGAACGTTTGGCGCAGGGGCAGCGACTGGAGGAGGAAGTGGTTCGGCAACGCAAAGATGGCAGCCGGCTGCACGTTCTAATGGTCGGCGCGCCGGTTACCATGCCCGGTGGAGCGACCGCGGTATATGCCATGTATCGTGACATCACCCAACGCAAAGCGGCGGAGGCAGCGCTGGAGGCACTTTCCGTTCGGCTGATGGAGGTTCAGGAGACCGAGAGGAAGCACCTGGCCCGCGAGCTTCACGACGAGATCGGGCAGGTGCTCACAGGTTTGCGCCTGCTGCTGGGACCCAGTGAAGACGCGACGGCGGAGGTACTCACGTCGCGACTGGAACGGGCGCGGCCCATCGTAGACGATCTTCTCGGCAGGATACGGAGGCTTTCGTTCGACTTGCGGCCCGCCGACCTGGACGAACTTGGACTGCTGCCGGCGCTGCTGGCACTCTTTGAACGATATACTGCCCAGACCGGGGTTCTGGTAGACTTCAAGCATCAGGGAGTAGCGGGACGGTTTGCACCGCCATTGGAGACGGCAGTGTACCGGGTGATACAAGAAGCCCTTACGAATACCGCGCGCCACGCGGGTGTGGCGGCAGTGACGGTGCGCCTCTGGACCGATGCCGGCAAGCTGCATCTTCAGGTGGAAGACCGGGGCTGCGGGTTCGATCCGGAAGTCACCCTGAAAGCGCCGCGGTGCAGCGGCCTGATGGGCATGCGGGAACGCATCTGGCTGCTCGGCGGCAGCCTGAGCATCGAATCTTCCCCGGGGGCCGGGACGACTATCACCGCCGAACTGCCGGCCGCTGAGACGACCGTCGCGTGAACCTCTGTGGAGGACATTTTGTGCCCACCTCAATTATCCTGGCTGACGACCACCCGGTGGTTCGCCGGGGAATGCAGACTCTTTTGGAGTCCGAGGCGGATTTTTCGATTGTGGGCGTGGCGGCGGACGGGCTGGAGACGGTGCGTCTGGTAGAGCGACTGAAACCCGATGTCCTGGTCCTCGACCTGATGATGCCGGGGCTCAGCGGCCTGGAAGCGCTCCGGATCGTTCACGAGCGCTCCCCCAAGACGCGGATCGTGATTCTGTCCATGTATAGCACCAGCGCTTTCGTCGCCCAGGCGCTGCAGAACGGCGCCACTGGATACGTCCTCAAAGGCTGTTCTGAGGAGAGTCTGGTCCGCGCCGTGAAGGAGGCGGCCGCGGGCAGACGTTTCCTTAGTCCGCCGGTGACCGAGATCGCCATCAACGCCTACATTGAGCAATCCAAGACCGGCCCATTCGATCCCCACGACACCCTGACACCGCGGCAGCGCGAGGTGCTGCAACTGGTGGCCGAGGGCAAGACCAACGCAGACATTGCCGCACGGCTCAATATCAGTAGACGGACCGTTGAGAATCATCGCGCCACCTTGATGCAGAGGCTCGGCCTGCAGAACCAGGCGGAACTGATTCGCCACGCGATACGCCATGGCCTGATTCCGCCCGACGAGTAGAAGCTAAGGCGCCGGCAGCCGTGACGTTTTTGTCATCGATTTGAGTAGTGGCACGGATAGTAATCCCCACTGAGTCTGGTTAGCATTTGTATAGGGATCGGGAGTCAAGGCAACCGTAGCCGATCGCTCCGACCGCTCCGGTACAACTCGGCACCGATTCCCCCGTCATGTTATTCGATGCAGCTTTCGTCGGGAGCCGCCCCCAAGACGCGCTGGCATTCATGGCCGAAATCCTGCAGTCGTCTACCGGGTATTCGCTCATCGCGAGCGACCGGGGCGGGAAGATCCTCCTTTGGAACGAGGGGGCGCGGCGGCTCTACGGTTATGAAGCCGAGGAGGTCCTCGGCTCGGCCACGGAGATTCTCCACCCCTCCGAAGACATTGCCGCCGGTCTGCCGGGCCGCATGATGAAAGAGGCCTTGCGCCAGGGCAAGTGGGAAGGTCTGGTCACCAGCGTGCGCAAGGACGGCCGGCGTTTCCAGTGCCGGGCGGCCCTTACACCGCGTTTTGACGCCGCCGGCGAACACACCGGCTACCTGCTCATCTCCCAAGACGTCACCCATGAAATCGCATTGGCGGAAAATCTCTCGCAGAAGGCCGCCGGGTTGGCTGCCACCAACGAGCGGCTCTGGGCACTGATCGACCGGACTTTGCAACTTGGGTCGGAGATGGACTTGCAGCGGCTGCTGCGGAGTTTTGGTGGTGCGGCGCGGGAAATCCTCGGCGCGCGGTATGCGGTCATCGGAATTCTGGATTCGTCGGGGTCGCGGCTCCAGGGTCTGTATACCGATGGGATGGATACCGAAACTGCCGCCCAACTCGGCTCGCCGGACCCGCGCTCGGGCGTACTGCGGACGGTCCTCGAGGACGGGAAATGCGTCCGCATACGGAATCCGGACGGCGATCCGGCAGCGCTGGGTTTCTCCTCCGCGCGACCGCCGATTCATGCCTGGCTGGGGGCGCCCATCGCCTCGCCGTCCCGGGTCTATGGGTACGTCAGCTTGATCGACAAAGTGGGGCTCGATGAATTCAACAAAGAGGATGAGCGCCTGGCGGGCATCCTGGCTGCCCAGGTGGGCCGCGTCTATCAGAACGGCGCGCTCTACGACGATGTGCTGCGTCACGCTTCGGATCTGGAAAAGCGGCTTGCCGCGCGCGAGCGGACCGAAAATGCTCTCACCGACCGGGTACGGCAGGGTTTGCTAGCAGGCGAAGTGGGCGCTGCGCTCACCCGCAGCGACACCCTGCAGGAAATGCTGCAACTGTGCGCGGAGGCCTTGGTCCGGCATTCGGATGTCGCCCTGGCCCGCATCTGGACCCTGAACGAGGCGGAGAACGTCCTGGAACTGAGAGCCAGCGCCGGTATCGACGTCCGCCTCGATGAAGACGATAGCCGCGTAGCCATGGGCGAATCCGTGATCGGGAGTATCGCTCAGGGGCGCGTGGCTCATTTCATCAACGACGTTCTGGCCGATCCGCGAATCGGCGGCAAGGAATGGGCGCAGCGGGAGGGCCTGACCGCCTTCGCCGGATATCCGCTGATTGTGGAAGACAGGCTGCTTGGAGTAGTGGGGATGTTCGCCCGCCGGCCACTCACCTCCGCGACCGTGGATGCGATACCCTCCGTGGCTCACGAAATCGCTCTGGGCGTCGAACACTGCCTGGCCGATGAGGCTCTGCGCCAGCGTGAAGAGCACATCCGGCTCCTGCTCGATTCTACGGCAGGGGCAGTATACGGGCTCGACCTTCAGGGCCGCTGCACTTACGCCAACTCTGCGTGCACGCGGCTGCTGGGCTACCCGGATCCGGTGGAACTTCTGGGCCGGCAGATGCACGCTCTGATGCACCACACCCGGCGCGATGGAAGCCCCTATCCGGCGGAAGACTGCAGAATCCGCCGGGCGTTTCGGCAGAACCTGGGCTGTCATGTCGATGACGAGGTTCTCTGGCGCGCGGACGGGTCCAGCTTCCCAGCCGAGTATTGGTCGTACCCGGTTTACCGCGCCGGGAAAGTGGTCGGCGCCGTAGTCACCTTTCTGGACATCACCGAGCGCCGGCAACTGAAGGGGCAGTTCCGCCAGGCCCAGCAGAGGTTGCGAGATGTGGTCGCGTCCAGTCCGGCCGTGCTCTTCACGCTGGAGATTGTGGACAACCAGATCCACGGTGTCACCTGGATCAGCGACAACCTGCGGGAGATTCTGGGATACGCGCCCGAGGCAGCCCTCGGCGCGGAGTGGTGGCGCGCGAATGTGCACCCTGACGACCTGGAGAATCTTTGGGCGCAATCCAACGCCGACCTGTTCACCCGAGGACATAGCGTTGCGGAGGCCCGCTTTCGGCATGCGGACGGCCACTACATCTGGATCCGCTACGGTATGCGGCTCATCCGCGATGAGGCGGGCCGGGCGGCCGAGGTGGTCGGCGCGTGGTCGGACATCACCGAGCGAAAGCGGGCCGAAGAGGAACAGTTCAAACTTCGGGAACAGCTCCAACAGGCCCAGAAACTGGAGACTGTAGGCCGGCTGGCCGGAGGCGTGGCGCACGATTTCAATAACCTGCTCACGGTAATCAACGGATATAGCGACCTGTTGCTCAAGAAGCTGATGGCGGGCGACCCGATGCATGAGAGCGTCGCCGAGATCCGCCAGGCCGGGCAACGTGCCACTGAGTTAGTCCGGCAGTTACTGCTTCTTAGCCGGAGGCAGGTTACCCAGGCCAGTGAGGTGAACCTCAACGACATCATCACCGAGGTCGGAAGGATGCTGGCGCGAGTGATTGGAGAAGATATCCGGCTGGAATTCTCACTGAGTCCCTCGTTGGGCTGGATTCTGGCCGATCCGGGGCAATTGCACCAGATTCTCATGAACCTGGCGGTCAACGCGCGTGATGCCATGCCGGGCGGTGGAACCCTGTTCATCGAAACCAGGAATGTCGACCTGGAGGAGAGTTACGCCCAGCATCACGCCAATGTAGATCCCGGCCCTTACATACAACTGAAAGTCAGCGATACCGGCATTGGTATGACTAAGGACGTGCTATCCCACATTTTCGAGCCGTTCTTCACTACTAAGAGGTCGGGGGAGGGAACCGGGCTGGGCCTGGCAACGGTCTACGGCATCGTTCAACAGAGCGGCGGATCGATTTGGGTCTATAGCGAGCCAGGCGAAGGCACCACTTTCACGATCTACCTGCCGCGGATCGATGCCGGAATGAACCCGCGGCCGGAATCCGATGCGGCCCTTGACTCATTGCGCGGGGCCGAAACGATTCTCGTCGTGGAAGACCAGGAACAACTCCGCAAGATGGCTGGACAGGTTCTTCGGAGTTACGGGTACCGGGTATTGGAAGCGGCCAATCCGGGAGAAGCACTGCTGCACTCCGAGCGCTACGCCGGACCGATTCATCTGCTGCTCACCGACGTAGTTATGCCGGGAATGACGGGGTCCGAACTGGCCCTGCGCCTGAAGCCCCTGCGGCGGTCCATGGAAGTCATCTTCATGTCCGGCTACAGCGAACGTGTAGTTACGGATCGCCTGGTTTTGTCGGGCACTTATCTTCAAAAGCCGTTTTCTCCGGAGGCCCTGGCGGGAAAAGTGAGGGCGGTACTTGGTCCACACCGCCCGGCCGGGACGATCCTCGTGGTGGACGCGGAGCCGGAAGTCCGCGGTCTCCTCCGGAAACTCCTGACTGGCGTCAGCTACCAGGTATTGGAGGCGCCGGATGGCCTGCAGGCGGCCAGAGAGGTTGAAAGTACCGAGGTCGACCTGGTGATCATCGACCTGGTGCTGCCGGAACAGCAGGGCAGCGACACCGTCGGCGCGCTACGGCAAGCCCGGCCAGGTCTGAAAATCATCGCCATGTCGGGGCAATTTTCAGGGTCCCTGCTGGCCGGGGAGCATTTCGGCGCTCAGGCATTGCTCGCCAAGCCCATTCAGCCGGATGAATTGCTGAGCGCAGTCGCGCGCGTGATAGTCGGATCGATTCAAGAGACCTAGAGGCCTATGCATACACCCCCGCAGATCTTACTGGTGGACGATGACCGCCAATTGATTCGGTATCTTACAAGAGTATTGGAAGAGAGCGGCTATTCCGTCACTGCCACGACCTCAGGCAAGCAGGCGCTGGCTCATATAGAGGAGCGCATGCCGGATCTGCTGATATTGGACTTGAGCATGCCCGCGCCCGATGGATTCGATGTCCTGAAAAGGGAGCGATCCAAATTTCCCCATCTCAAAATCCTGGTGATGTCCGGATATCTCAAGGGAACGCTGTTGGAGGCGGCCAGGCTTTTTGGCGCAGCCGCCACCCTGGAGAAGCCGGTCACCGCCGAAGTGCTGGTCGGGAAGGTGCGAGAAGTGCTTGGCAGATGAGAGGCACTCCGCCCCGTCGGCGCCATGTTGCGCGCGATCCGCCGTTCCGTCAGCGTGATCAGCCGCGACCACAGCGTGTCGGGGTCGGAGTCAAACACCAGGGCGGCATTGCCGCTGAAGATGTACCAGCCGCCCAGTTCCACCTCGTTCTCCAGTTGGCCCGCGCCCCAACCGCAGTAGCCCAGGTAGACGCGCAGCCCGCCAGGTCCTGAACCTGCCGCCAGAGCCTTCTCCACCGGATCCCGGGTGGAGGCCAGGTACACATCGTCGATGACGTGCGCCGCTTCCGCCGGCTTGCTGGCCAACCGCAGCAGCGCCAGCACCCCATCCAACTCCACCGGCCCGCCCATGTAAACCGGATCGGATTTGCCCTGGGCCGGCTTCCACTCCGCGAGCGCCTGGGAAATCGCAATCTTCGTCCGCCGGTTGACGATCAGGCCCACCGCGCTCTGGTCGTCGTGTTGCACCAGCAGGATCACCGTTCGGGCGAAATTCGGGTCGGGCGCATTCCGCGGCGCAACCAGCAATTTGCCGATGGCGAGGTCGTCCACGCGCCTGGATTGCGCCGGAGCGTGGACACTCACCGACAGAACCACGGCAATCCCCAAGGAACGCTGCAGCTTCGGCATCATGACCACAATTGTCTACCCTTTTGGGCATGCCGGGCGGAGGCGCCGCGAAGGCCCCGGTCCGCGGAGCATGGCCGCGTTGGCAGCCCCCTGGCATCCGTAACTTCGCAGGCGGGATCGAGGCTCGCCTGTACCGCCTCATCGCCCGCCATCACCGCGATCGCGATCTTGTATATAACCCGTCCGCCGCCCCCGAAACACCGCCGAAATCCCGCACCCCCAATCCGGCCGGCCAATGAGGTACTCTATCTGCTGCCAGGCGAATATGTGGACTTGGGTAGACATCCGCAAGCGACTCTCCCGCTCGTACAACATTGACGCGCCCAAGTGGCAGGCTCCGTCCTGGAAGCCGGACCAGGTGGCGGCGTGCCTGGACGCATTGCGGCAATACGTCGAAGAGGACGTGGAGGCCGCCATTCACTGGTATTACGCCAAAAAGCCCTGGAAGGCCTGGGCATCCCAACTGCTTAAGTCGCTCACCCTCCTCACTACCGGCCTCGGCGGCCTGCTGCCCATCATTTCCGCTACCGGCTTTTTCTCGTCCGGCGTGCCGGAAGCCCAACGGCAGTTCCGTAACCTGCAGATCAACCAGATCGGCTATCTGTGTTTTGGTCTGGCCGCCGCCTTCCTCGCCTTCGACAAGTTTTTTGGATACTCCACCGGTTGGATGCGATATATCACAACGGCCATGTCCCTCGAAACCGCGCTCCGTAACTTTCGCCTGGATTGGGCCAAAGCGACGGCCGGTCTGGCCGGTGTCACACCCTCCGGTGCGGTCCTCGAAACCTTGCTCCAGAAAATCCAGGATTTCTCCATGGCCGCCCGCGCGCTCGTCGAAAAGGAGACCCAGGCGTGGGTGATGGAGTTCCAGTCCAATCTCAGTCAGCTCGAAAAAGAGGCCAGAGCGGCCATGGACAGCGCCCGAACCGCGGTCGAGACGGCACAGAAGGAATCCAAGGCATCGGCCGATTCGACACGCGCCGGAGCCATCGACCTCACCGTCGAGAATGTGCTCGATACCGATGAGGGGTTCAATGTCAGCATCGATGGCGAGCTAAGCAAATCCGGCATTACCAGTAAAACGTGCGCCATTATGAGTGTTGCCCCGGGCCTTCACGAACTCGCCGTCACGGCATCGCTCTCCGGCGCGCCGGCGCACGATTCGCAAAGCGTGAATGTACCGGCCGGCGCGGCGGTGAAGGTGAGTGTCACGCTGGCGAGGGCCAAATCGGCTGCCACGAAATAGTAGCTCCGGTCCCGCTTACCGCTTCCACCCCGTGCTCGCCACCGCCGCGCTCCCCTCCGTCAATCCGACCGTCCGGTTGCCCGCTACGCCTGTCCACGCCTGCGTCTCGCCCATCGGCCAGCGCACTTCGATGCGGTCCACCTTCTCCGCTTTTCCCAGTCCGAAATACAGCGTCAGCGAATTCTGCGAAAAGTAACTGCCGCCGCTCACCACCTCCGCCATCTGCTTGCGCCCGCCCGCTTCCACCGTGCACCGCGCGCCGATCGCGCTCCGGTTCGACCGCGTTCCCGTCAGCCGGATGGCAATCGCATTCTGCCGCGCCCCCACATTCTTCAGCAGCGCCGGCTTCTCGTTCATATTCACAATCACAATCTCCGGCCTTCCGTCGCCATCCAGGTCGCCCGTCGCCAGTCCCCGCGCAGGCCGCAGCGGCGCGAATCCCGGTCCCGCCGAATCGGTAACATCCGCGAACCGCCCGTTGCCCAGGTTGCGGTACAGCAGCGTTTTCTGCCGGTACGTCTCCCCAATGGGCGACCGGTCGATTTCCGGATACACGTGCCCGTTCGCCATCACCAGGTCGGGCCATCCGTCTTCGTCCACATCCAGAAACGCCACGCCCCAGCCCAGCAGTTCATGGCGCCCCAGGCCGGCCATTTCCGAAACATCCTCGAAAAACTGGCCGTCCTCGTTGCGGTAGAGCGACGGCCGGTCGCCCGAAAAATTGGTCTTGGCAATGTCCAGAAATCCGTTGCCGTCGTAATCCCCCACCGCGATCCCCATGCCCGCCTGCAGCGCCCCATCGGCGTTGTACGAAACGCCCGCCGCGTCGCCGCGCTCTTCGAAAGTGCCGTCGTGCCGGTTGCGGTAGAGCAGGCTGGGCGTCTGGTCGCACGCCACGTAAATATCGGGCCATCCGTCGTTGTCGAAATCCGCCGTCACCGCACCCAGGCCGTAACACCCGCCGGCTTTCAGAATGCCGGCCTTCGCCGAAACGTCGGTGAAGGTTCCGTCTCCGTTGTTGTGGTACAGCGCATTGTGCCCCGGCGGCAGGCCGTGCGGCCCGCACCACACCGCCATGCCTTTCCACTCGCAGGTCTTGCTGCTGCCGGGCTTGGGAACGTGCGCCAGGTCCAGGTCCACGTAATTGGCCACGAAAATGTCCAACCGGCCGTCGCGGTCGTAGTCGATCAAAGCGCAACCCGATCCCCAGCGGTTGCCGGTCACCGGCAGCCCGGCACGCGCGGTGATGTCCTCGAATTTGCCGTTCCCCAGGTTGCGGTACAGGGTGTTGTGCCCGAAGTAGGTCACGAACAAATCGGGATGCCCGTCGTTGTCGATATCGCCCACGCACGCCGCCTGCGCCCAGCCGCTGCGCGTCAATCCGGCCTGCCGCCCCACCTCGGTAAAATGTCCGCTCCCATCGTTCTTATACAGCTCCGAAAGCGAGGGCGGCCCGTTTCCCACGAAGATGTCGTTGGCGCCGTCGCCGTCGAAATCGAAAATCGCCGCGCCGTTGCCGGTGCTCTCCAGAATGGATTCTTTCTTCTCCTTGCCGCCGAAAGTGTTCGGGACGTTCAGGCCGGCCTGCGCCGCGATATCGAGGAAGCGGATCGCCGGGGCATCCGCGCCCGCCGCGAACAGTTCCGCCAGCACCGCCGCCGCCAGCATTCCCGCGAGTAACAGCAACCGCATCCCTATCGGATTCCCATCCCCCGCAGCGCTTCGGCTGCCTCGCGGGCCACCGCGGCATCGTTGCCCTTGGCCGCCTCGCGGAAATGCGCCGCCGCTCCCTCTGCATCGCCCTCCGCCGCCAGCGCCGTTCCCAGCCGCAACTGCGCCCGCGCCAGTCCGGGCGCCAGCGCCACTTCCGCCGCATACTCGCGCGCTGCTTCCGGCCACTGCTTCTTCCTCGTATACAGGCCGCCCAGCAATTCGTGCGCCTCCACCAGGCTCCCGTCCGCGCGTGCCGCCATTTCGGCCTGGGTTTGCGCGTCGTCGAAGCGGTTCGCGCGCACCAGCGCCAGCGCATAATCGTACAGGTACCGCGCCGCCGGCCGCAGCTTGAGGGCGCGCTGGAAGTCGAAAAACGACTCCGCAAACTCGCCCTTCTCCGCCAGGATCCGCCCGCCCAGATCCCACGCCTCATCGTCGAAAGGATCGGTCCGCAGCGCATCTTTCAGCGCCGCCTCCGAGTGCGTCACTTCCGCCAGCCGGCGCTGTTGATCCGGCAGCCACGGGTCCAGCGCAATGGCCTTCTCAATCCGTTCCGCCGACCCCGTGAGCACCCCGTAGCGCAACCACGACTCCGGATCGTCCGGCGCCACCTCCACCGCGCGCGCCAGAATCTGTTCGGCGTGCGCCGCGTCCACTTCCGCCAGCGCGCGCATCGCCCGTGCCGAATCGGGTTGCAGTTCCAGCGCCCGCCGGTATGCCGCTGCTGCTTCCGCGGGCTTTCCCAGGCTCTTCCAGCCGTCGCCCAGCACCATGTAGAACTCCGGCTCGCGCGGCCGCGCCTCGTCCATCAGCCGCACCAGCTCCGGCAACCCCGCCGCTACATTGTTTCCCAGCCCCACCTGCGCCACCGCCCGGTACAACTGGTTGCGCGGCGTTTCCGGCAGCGGCGAAGGATAATACGGCACCACTTCGCCGTGGTATTCCTCCGCCGGCCGCTCGGCGAATTCCACCAGCGCGTCGGCCGGCGCGCGCCGTTGAATCCGGTGGTCGGTCATAATCACGTGCGGCGCGTCATCCACCCGCCGCTTCGGCATGTGGCAGGTGATGCAATCCGCCGCCGTGGCCGTTACGCCCGCCGGATGCGGCGACGTGTGGCACTGCAGGCACACGGCGGAATATTGCCGCAGGGCATCTTCCCCGCGCGGGATGTGGTGCGGATCGTGGCAGGTGGCGCACTCCAGTTTCCCGCCGCTTTCCAGAAAACACCGCGATTGCCGCAGCCGGTACGCCGAGCTGACCGCTTCGAACTTATCGTCGTGCCCGGTCCCCGGCGCATGGTCGAAATGCAGCGCAAAGTCCGCCAACGGCTGGCCCGGAATATAGGAGAACGTGCCGCGGTCGAAGCGCTGCAGCACCGCCGGAATCCGCCCGCTGGTGGTCTCCAGGTGGCATTGCATGCACACCTCCATCCGCCGCTCCCCGCTCAGTTCGGCCGGGTTCACCATCTTCGCCCGGCCGGAGGTCTGTACGTGCTCCGCGCCCGGGCCGTGGCACCGCTGGCAATCGATCCCTTGCGGCAGTTCCCCGGCAAATATCGGGTCGCTGCCCGGCAGCGCGTTGCCCGCCGGAATGGCCGGGTAGCCGTTATGGCAGAACATACATTTGTAGGAAACGAATCGGCGCGTCTGCGGATGTTCGGTATCCGACCCCGGCACCATGGCCCACTCCCCACCCTTGTCAGGATACCAGCCGAGCGGTAACTCGATCAGCATCCCCCGCTCCGTCCGGTGCAGATACGAGCGGGCATGGTTTCCCGAACCCATCACGTAATCGATGCGCAGTTCTTCCACGTTGATCTCTTGGCCGGCGGCGTCCAATTGCCACCGCTTCTGGAAATACTGGCCGTCCCGGATGGTCATGGCGTAATGGCTGTCCGAAAGCGCGTGATAGTACTCGGCATTGCCGTAATCCTCGATGGTATTGGCCTTCGATGGAATAAAAAAGGAACGGCCCATTCCCGTGTGGGCGTAATTTGCGGCGATCTCCTGGTGGCATTTCGCGCAGGTGCTCGAATCCACGTATCCATTTCCTGGAAGCGCCGCGCCGCTCTTCTGGGCCGCCGCCGGCATACTCCACGCGCACAGCCACACCACTCCCGCCATCCGTGGAAATCGCGCCATTAGCTCTTGATTTTACGCCTCCTCCGGGTCCCATAGAAAACGCTTCGGTCCGGCTGCCCGTTCTTCCATAATTCATAACTCCCGGTTCCATTGTTTGCATCTGTTTACTAGCATACGAAAACGCTTTACTTGATTCCTTCGAGCTATTGCCCCTTCTTCATCGAAGGTGGTAGCATTCCTCCAAGTTCAAGTTAGTCGTCGCACGGTCCTGCCGTAGTGCAGGAACAGGAGGGAGTAAATGCTTCGCTGCGTCGCGGGGCTTCGGATAGCCCTGTTACTACCCGTTTGTGCGGGCGCATTATTTGCGCAACGCGATCTTGCTACTCTGGCCGGAACCGTTACCGATCCCTCCGGCGGAGTCGTCCCTAACGCCAAGGTAACCATCACCGAAGTCGCCACCGGTGAAGTCTACTCAACCTTGACTAACAGCGTTGGCGAATTCGTTCGCCCCGCGTTAAAGGCATCCACTTACAACGTCAGCGTGACCGCGCCGGGCTTCAAAACCGCCGAACAGGCCAATGTAATCCTTACCCCCGGCGCGCGTACCGCGGTCAACTTCACCCTTACCGTGGGCCAGGTAGGCCAGACCGTGGAGGTGGAAGCGGCGGCGCCTCTGCTCCAGACCGAAGGCACTCAGGTCGGCGCGGCCTTGGATACCAAAACCGTGACCGACGTTCCGCTTGGCGGGACCCGTAACTTAACTTATCTGGCGCGTCTCTCTCCCGGCGTGGTTCCCGCCGAAGCCGGCGCCCGTGATGCCGCCAACGGCGGGTTCTCCGCCAACGGCGTCCGCTCTAACGGCCAGAATAACTTTCTGCTGAATGGTGTCGATAACAATATCAATACCATCGACTTCCTGAATCAGACTGCCTACGCCATCGGCCCCGCCATCGACGCGGTCAGCGAAGTTACCGTGGAAACCAACGGCTACAACGCCGAATACGGCCGCGCGGCGGGCGGCGTCATCAACGTGGTTCTCAAGTCCGGCACTAATGCGCTCCACGGCAGCCTGTTCGAGTACATTCAGAACCGGGATCTGGACGCCAATAGCTGGACCAACGACCGCGCCGGCCTGCCCATCGGACCCTTTGTCCAGAATCAGTTCGGCGCCACCGCCGGCGGCCCCATCATGAAGAACAAGCTGTTTATCTTCGGCGATTACCAGGGAACCCGCATTGCCGATTCCGGCGGCTCCTACCCCAATCTGGGCTACTCGGGATACACTACGGTTCCCACAGCCGCCATGAAAGCAGGCAATTTCTCAAGTCTTCTGGGCCCCAGTTACACCGGCACCGATGTCAACGGGAATTCCATCTCATTCGCCAAGGGCATGCTTTACGATCCGGCGTCCACTACTTATGAGACCAACTCCGCCGGATTCCAGATTCCTGTCTCGCGAACACCCTTCCCGGGCAACATCATTCCCCAAAGCCGCTTTGATCCTGCCTGGTCGAAGATCATCCAGCTCTATCCCAATCCCAATCAGCCGGTGATTACCGGTAACCAGCCGACCAACGACTACTACTACAACACCAAGGGCGCTTTGACCACCGATCAGGGAGACTCCCGTGTTGACTATCACCTCAGCGAAAAAGACAGCCTCTTCGGATCGTTGAGCTGGTCCGATACTTCCAAGGCCGACGGAGCGCCGCTGCCGGGCGCGCTCGACGATACCGGATTTAACGGCGCCGGGGAAATCGACCTCAGCCGCAACGGGCAGGTCAGTTACACCCGTGTGTGGAGCCCCCGCCTGGTCAGCGAAAGCCGCGTCAGTTTCACCCGCTTGGTCACTTCCCGCATCGGCGCCAACCCGGACGTTGACGATTTCGCCCTGTACGGCATCGGCGGCTACGACCCCACCACCGCTGCCGCCAATAACGGCGGCCTTCCGGAGATCAGTTTCTCTAACGGCTATCCCACCGTCGGCGCTACCGACTGGGTTCCCACCAAGGAGTACAACAACGTTTGGGACCTGGTTCAGAATGTGGCGCTCAACAAAGGGTCCCACGCGCTCAAATTCGGCTTCGAGTTTCGCTCCGTGAAATTCCCCTTCTTCCAGGTTCCCGACCCTCACGGCAACATCGGGTTCAGCAACAACGAAACCGCCTTCCCCTCCGGAAATAACGCCTCCAACGGACAAAGCGTCAGCGGTCTCACCGGCGATGCCATGGCTTCGGCGTTGTTAGGCTATGTCGATAGCGGCAATATCTCTACCACGAACTTCGTGTCCTCCCAGAAGGTGGCTTACGCCGCGTATGCCCAGGACGATTGGAAAGTCAATTCCAAATTGACCCTGAACCTGGGCGTCCGTTACGAGTTATGGTCGCCCATCGGCGAGCAATGGGGCCGCCAGGCGAATTACGACCTGCAGAACAACACCCTCTATATCCCGCAGGGTGGTAACTGCAATGAGGCTCTGCCGCCCAACTTCGGGCAGTTGTTTCCCACTGTGACGGTCAACCGTTGCAACGTGTCGAATTACTTGATCCCCTGGGATAAACTCGATTTCGGACCGCGCGTAGGAATCGCCTATAACTTCGCCAGCAAGATGGTCCTGCGCATCGGATACGGTATCTTCTACGGCGGCGAGGAGAACCAGGGCGGCAGCCCCAACCGCGGCGAAGGCGTGCCGTTCAATGAAACCGTCAACCTCAGCCGCTACCAGGGCAACAGCGCCTTTGTCGGCATCACCCAGCCGCAGTGTTTCAACTGCGACTTCATGCCCGGCGGCTTCGCGGGTGGATATCCTCTCAGTCCGTTCACGCTCAACGCCGGCGTTTCGATGCGCGGCGTGCAGCCGGATTTCGAGAATCCCCTGGTGCATAAGTGGAACGTGGTCCTGCAACGCGAATTGCCGGGCAACATGGCTCTGGAAATCGGTTACGAGGGCAATCACCAGGCCCACCAGGTGGTGCTCTGGAATTCCGACCCGTATCCCAATCTCGGCACCTTCAATACCGCCATCAGCTCGGCCAACTTACAGGAAATTCAACCGGCATGCTCCACCTGTCAGTCCGTCGGTAACGGCCTTTCGATGACTTCCTCGTTCGGTTTCGGCAATTATGCCGCCGGTTCCGTGAAGTTGGAGAAGCGTCTCTCGAGCGGCCTCTATTTCCTGGCGTCTTATGTCTGGAGTCACGCGCTGGCCGATAGCACCACTCCCTTGAGCGGTTCGACCAATTGGAATCCGCTCAACCAGACGGATTGGAATACCTCCTATTCGAGCGCCTCCTGGGATATCCGCCATAGCTTCACCACGGCCTTCAACTACGCATTGCCGTTCGGCAAGGGCAGACATTTTGGCACCAACGTGAACCATGTGACCGACGCGGTGCTCGGCGGATGGCAGGCCAACGGCATCCTCACCCTGCGGACCGGTCAGCCGGCCACCATGAACGGCATCTGCTACGGCGTGTGGAGCAAGTGCCTGCCCGATTACGCCTCCGGATACACCGGCAACGGCAACACCCCGCCGCCCGGCGGACGCACTCCCAACGAGTGGTTCAACACCTCCGACTACGTCGAGGCGTTTAACAATCAGGCGGCGGGCATTGCCACCGGCGGCGACGTGGGCTTGCAGTCGATGACCGGACCGCCCACTGAAACGCTGGACTTCTCGATGTTCAAAGAGTTCCGCCCGACCGAACGCTTTCATTTCCAGATCCGCGCCGAAGCGCTCAATCTGTTCAATACCCCCGTTCTCAGCCAGCCCGATCTCAGTTTGGGCGATTCCAAAGCCTACGGCGGAAACGGCCTCTTCGGCGTGATCACCAGCTCGGTAGCCAGCACCGAGCGCCACCTCCAGCTCTCCATGCGCCTGTGGTTCTAAATGCCCCGGGAACCGGGAGCGCCCGGTTCCGTCCACCACCCCTCCCGCCCGCTTCCCGCGACCCGCTGCAGCCGGCCGCGGTGCGGCCGCTGCCGTAGGTCGCAATCCCGCTGGCAGCGTCGGCTGCGGTCCGCGGCGATGCCGTCGGCGGCGACTCGCCGGTCGCGGTGCGGTCGCTGCTGTCGGCCGCGGTCTCCGGCGCTGCTGCCGGTCATGGTCCCGTTGCCCGCCGGAACCGGAGCCACGGCCCAGCCGCGCAAAGGCGCCACCGTCCACACCCGGGCGGATATTCGCCTGGGCGGTGCGGCGCGTGTCACCGCTTGGCGGTATTTGCCTGGTCGCCCCTACTCCAGGACCTCCCTGGGGGGTCTCGATAACCGGTAGTCGGCGTTGCAACTGTTACGGCATACGAAAGCGTTTACTTTTTACGCCAAAGCTATTGCTTACGGCTTTCGTTAGTGATAATATTCCCTCCCAGTATGTCCTGCCGAGGGGCAGGAGGTCTCCTGCCTAGGCGCAGGAAGAGGAGGGGGAAGGTTAATGTTTCGCTACCTCACAGGGCTCCGATTTGCCCTGTCAGTATTGGTTTGCGCGGGCGCACTGTTTGCGCAACGCGATCTTGCAACTCTTGCCGGCACGGTTACGGATCCATCGGGCGGTGTAGTCCCGAACGCCAAGGTAACCATCACCGAAGTCGACACCGGAGAAGTTTATTCCACCATCACCAACACCGTCGGAGAATTTGTCCGCCCGGCGTTGAAGGCCTCCACCTACACCGTCGCCGTCACGGCGCCCGGGTTTAAGAGGTCCGAACAGGCCAACGTGATCCTGACAGCCGGTGAACGTACCGGAATCAAAATCGTTCTCACCATCGGCGAGAACCAGCAAACCGTCGAAGTGGAAGCGGCGGCGCCTTTGCTCCAGACCGAAAGCACGCAGGTCGGCGCGGCGCTGGATACGAAAACGGTTACCGACGTCCCATTGGGTGGGACTCGCAACCTGACTTACCTCGCTCGTCTTTCGCCCGGCGTGGTGCCCGCCGAACCAGGCGCCCGCGATGCGGCTAACGGCGGCTTCTCCGCCAACGGCGTCCGTTCCAACGGCCAGAATAACTTCCTGCTGAACGGAGTCGATAACAACATCAACACCATCGACTTCCTGAATCAAACCGCTTACGCCATCGGACCGGCCATCGACGCGGTCAGCGAGGTCAACATTCAGACCAACGGCTACAACGCGGAATATGGCCGCGCGGCCGGTGGT
The DNA here is from genome assembly GCA_035505095.1 of Bryobacteraceae bacterium. GTDB lineage: Bacteria > Acidobacteriota > Terriglobia > Bryobacterales > Bryobacteraceae > JOPF133. The sequence goes on from DATJRE010000177.1 coordinate 41,600, forward strand.
GTGATCAACGTGGTTCTGAAATCCGGCACCAACGCACTGCACGGCAGCCTGTTCGAATACCTGGCCAACAAAGATCTGGACGCGAACACGTGGACTAACGATCGCGCGGGCCAACCGATCGGTCCCTTCGTGCAAAACCAGTTCGGGGCCACGGCCGGCGGCCCGATCAAGAAGAACGTGCTGTTTATCTTTGGCGACTACCAGGGAACCCGCATTGCCGATTCCGGCGGTTCGGTTCCCAACCTGGGCTATTCCGGATACACGACCGTTCCGACGGCCGCGATGAAGACCGGTAATTTCGCGAGCCTTCTGGGTCCGTCCTACACCGGCACGGACGTCAACGGCAATCCGATCTCGATCGCCAAGGGCATGATTTACGATCCGGCCTCGACGACCTACCAGACCAACTCGTCCGGGTTCCAGATTCCCGTTTCGCGGACGCCCTTCCCGGGCAACATCATTCCGCAGAGCCGGTTCGATCCGGCGTGGGCGCAGATCATCCAGCTCTATCCCAATCCCAATGAGCCGGTGATTACGGGCAACGCGCCGACCAACGATTACTACTACGACACCACCGGAGCTCTGACTACGGATCAGGGTGACGCCCGCGTGGACTATCACCTGAGCGAGAAAGACAGCCTGTTTGGATCCTTGAGCTGGTCGAACACTTCCAAGACCGACGGCGCTCCGCTCCCGGGCGCTCTCGACGATACGGGCTTCAACGGCGCTGGCGAAATCGACCTCAGCCGCAACGGCCAGGTCAGTTATACCCGCGTGTGGAGTCCCCGGATCGTAACGGAAAGCCGTGTTGGATTCACCCGTCTGGTGACCTCGCGCATCGGCGCCAACCCAGGCGTCGACGACTTCACGAAATACGGCATCGGCGGCTACGACCCCACCGGCGCGGCAGCCAATAACGGCGGCCTTCCGGAGATCGGTTTTTCCAACGGCTATCCGACGGTTGGCGCCACCGACTGGGTGCCCACCAAGGAATACAACAACGTTTGGGACTTGGTGCAGAATGTGGCTATCAGCAAGGGTTCGCACGCCTACAAGGTGGGATTCGAGTTCCGCTCCGTGAAGTTCCCCTTCTTCCAGGTTCCCGACCCTCACGGCAATCTCGGATTCAGCAGCAATGAGACCGCGTTCCCTTCGGCCAATAACGCCTCCAATGGATCGAGCGTCAGCAGTCTGACCGGCGACGCCATGGCGTCGGCACTGTTGGGCGTGGTGGACAGCGGCGCGATTTCGACCACCAACTTTGTATCCTCGCAGAAGGTGGCCTATGCGGCCTACGCCCAGGACGACTGGAAATTGAACTCCAAACTGACCCTGAACCTGGGCGTCCGTTACGAGCTCTGGTCGCCCATCGGCGAGCAATGGGGCCGGCAGGCGAACTTCGACCTGCAGAACAACACCCTCTACATCCCCCAGGGCGGCAACTGCAATGAGGCCTTGCCCCCCAACTTCGGGACTCTGTTCCCGACTGTGACGGTGAACCGCTGCAACGTTTCGAATTACATGGTGCCGTGGGATAAGTTCGATTTCGGACCTCGCTTAGGCATCGCCTACAACTTCATGAATAAGATGGTGCTGCGCATCGGCTACGGCATCTTCTACGGCGGCGAAGAAAACCAGGGCGGCAGCCCCAACCGCGGGGAAGGCGTGCCCTTCAATGAAACTGTCAACCTGACTCGTTTTCAGGGCAACAGCCCCTACGTAGGTATCAGCCAGTCGCAGTGCTACACCTGCGATTACATGCCGGGCGGCCTCTCGGGTGGGTATCCTCTCAGTCCGTTCACCCTCAACGCCGGCGTTTCGATGCGCGGCGTGCAACCGGACTTCGACAATCCGCTGGTGCATAAGTGGAATGTCGTCCTTCAGCGCGAGTTACCCGGGAATATGGCCCTCGAATTAGGTTATGAAGGCAACCACCAGGCGCACCAGGTGGTTCTGTGGAATTCCGACACCAACCCGAATCTCGGCACCTTCAACACCGCCATCAGCGGGGCGAGCTTACAGGAAATCCAGCCGGCCTGCCCGACTTGCCAATCGGTCGGCAACGGTCTTTCGATGACCTCCTCGTTCGGGGACGGCAACTACGCCGCGGGTTCCGCCAAGTTGGAGAAGCGGTTCTCCCGCGGATTGTATTTCCTCGCATCCTACGTCTGGAGCCATGCTCTGGCCGACAGCGGCACTCCGCTGAGCGGCTCGAGCAACCTGGCGCCCATTTCGAATACCAACTACAACACCGCCTATTCCAGCGCCTCATGGGATATCCGCCATAGCTTCACCACCGCTTTCAATTACGAACTGCCCTTCGGCAGGGGCAAGCAGTTTGGCAGCGGCATGAATCGCGTGGCCGACCTGGTGGTAGGCGGCTGGCAGATGAACGGCATCCTGACGTTACGCACTGGCGTGCCGATCACCATGAACGGCGCCAATTGCCATGGTGTCTGGAACCGTTGCATGCCTGACTACGCCTCCGGCTATACCGGCAACGGCAATACCCCCCCTCCCGGCGGACGCAGCGCCAACGAGTGGTTTAACACTGCCGACTACGTGGAGGCCTTCAGCAACCAGGCAGCCGGCATCGCGACTGGTGGCGACGTGGGCCTGCAGTCGATGACCGGCGCACCCACCGAAACCCTGGACTTCTCGATGTTCAAGGACTTCCGGGTAACGGAACGGTTCCATTTCCAATTCCGTGCAGAGGCCCTGAACCTGACCAACTTCGCGGTGCTCAGCCAGCCTGACGTCAGCATCGGCGATTCTAAGGTGTACGGCGGAAACGGCAACTTCGGCGTGATCACCAGCAGCGTGGCCGGAACTGAGCGGCACGTGCAATTCTCGCTGCGGCTGATGTTCTAAGCCGCGGTAACATCCAAGCGTAGTACAAGAAACGGCCTGCTTCGGCGGGCCGTTTTCTTTTGGGAGACGCCAGGCCGAGCGTGCCGGCGTGAGCGAGGGTGAAGCGATCCGATTTAATGGCGCCTCGATTCCCACTCCCTCGCCCCATTTGGGGCGCGCCGCCGGCGGCGGAAGTCCTGAGCACTCCGGTTGGTTTGTCCGGCGCAACGCATGCCAATCGGTCCGGGCGGCCATTCCTTATTCGGCGCGTAGGGCACTCACGGGATCCAATCGCGCGGCGCGGCGGGCGGGGATGTAACAGGCCGCGGCGGCGGCCGCGAGCAGCAGGAGGACCACTCCGCCGAGCGCTATTGGATCGAGCGCAGTGACTCCGAAAAGCAGGCCGCGGACCAGCGCGGCTCCGGCACGCGCGGCGGCCAGACCGGCAACCAGGCCCAGCAACACCGGCCGCATGCCCTGGCCGAGGACGCCGCGGACCACCTCGCCCTGTCCGGCGCCGAGCGCCATGCGCAGTCCGATTTCCTGCGTCTGGCGCGTGACCGCGTAACTGGTCACGCCGTAGATTCCCACCACCGCCAGCGCCAGGGCCAAAGCGGCGAACAGCACCACCAGGACCATCTGGAACCGGCGGCGCGCTACGTAAAAGGAGATCATCTGCCGCATGGTTCGCATGGCGGGCACGGGCAGATTCCGGTCGAGGTTGCGGATAGCGGTGCGAACAGCGGGGGCCAAGCTTTCGGGATCGCGGGCAGTGCGCACCACCAGGGTCATGTTCACGAAAGGCTCCTGCGCATGGGGCCGGTAGATGGTGGGCAGCGGCTCCTTTTCCAGGCCATCGCCGCGAACATCCTTGACGACACCTATGATGGGGATGGCTTTGACATCCTCGCCGCCCGGACGCACGCGGCGACCCGGCACGGCCTCGGGCGCAATGCCGGGCCACAACCTGCGGGCCAGCGAGAGGCTCACGATGGCTGCCGGCGCCGGTTCATTTCCGCTGAAGAAGCGCCCCGCCAACAAGGGGATTTGCATAGTGGTGAAATACCCTGGCGTCACCACACGGTAAGAAGCCACGGGACGGTCCGGCAACTTGCGGGTGTCCGATTCGAGGTACACCATGCGGGTGTTGTAGTCGCCAGTCAGCGGCAGCGCGTTGACTGCTCCGGCGGCGGTGACCGCAGGTAGCGCGCGGACGTTCTCCACCAACTGGCGGACAAACGCCGTGGTGCGGGGCTGGTCGTACTGCTTCTCCGGCAGAGCCAGGTCGGTGGCGAGGATGCGTTCGGCATTGAAGCCTTTGTCCACATTCATCACCTGAACGAAGCTGTGCAGCAGCAGGCCGGCCACTGCCAGAAGGCCCGTGGAAAGGGCGACTTCCAGGGCGACCAAAGTGCGGCGGAGGCGGCTGGAGCGGCGTCCGGCAGTGGCGCCGCGCGAGCCTTCCTGGAGGTTTTTGTGGAGGTCTCGGCGGGCCGTTTGCAAGGCCGGGAGAAACCCAAACGCCGTACCGGTGGCGAGCGCGGCCAGCGCGGTGAACCACAGCACGGGGGTATTCAGGCTGGCCGAACGGATGGTGGCGAGATCCACGGGGGCAAGCGAAATCAGGAGGCGCGTGCCCACCCTGGCGAGGGCCAAGCCCACGGCGGCGCCGGCGACGGAAATCGCGAGGCACTCCGTGAGCAGTTGCCGCACCAGCCGCCAGCGGGGAGCGCCGAGGGCGGCGCGAGTGGCGAATTCCCGGCCGCGGCTGCCGAGGCGGGCCAGCAGCAGATTGGCCAGGTTGACGCAGGCGACGAGCAGCAGCAGGCCAACGGCGCCGAGCAATGCCAGCAGACCCTGGCGCACGTCGCCCGAGTAGATGGTTTTGAGCGGCGTGAGCTGCGCACCCAGGGATAGATGCATATTTGGGGGAAATCCCTTCGAGATGGCGGCGCAAATGGCATCCAACTCCTGCTGCGCCTGGGCCATGCTGGCACCGGGGGCGAGGCGCGCAATTACGCCGTAATTCCAGGAGTCCTCCTCGCGGGTTTCGTCGTCGGAGAAAGCAATCGGCTTCCAGATATCGTCGCGCATGGGCAGGGGCGCCACCGGCTGGAGTTGCTTGCCGGTAGGGAAGAGGAATCCGGCGGGCATGACACCCACGATCTGGTAGCCGGCGCCATCTAATATAAGGGTGCGGCCGACCACGGCGGGGTCGCCGGCGAAGCGCCGCATCCAGAAATTGTGGCTAAGGATGACCACGTGGTCGCTGCCGGGGTGGTCCTCTTCGGGGAGGAAGGCGCGGCCGCGCTCGGGCATCACGCCGAGCAGAGAGAAGAGGTTAGCGGAGACGCGCGCGCCGAAGATGCGCTCGGGCTCGGCGGAGATGCCGGCGGCGCCGGTCATATTGAAGCCGGCGGGGCCGATGGCGGCGAGTTGGATCAGTTTGTGGCTGTCGCGGCGGAACTCGACGAAGTCTTTGGCCGTCACGGGCAGGCTGGGGAAGCGGTTGCGCATCTCGTGAATGTAGGTAGATATGGATACCAACTCGGCGGGCCGCGCGTAGGGCAGGGGTTTGAGCAGGACGGCATAGACCACGCTGAAGATGGCAGTGTTCGCGCCGATGCCGAGGGCCAGCGTGGCGATGGCGGCAAAGGCGAAGCCGGGGCTGCGGCGGAGGGTGCGGAAGGCGTAGCGGAGGTCGGCGACGGCGCTTTCGACCCACTGGGTGCCGCGGGCGTCGCGGCAGTCCTCTTCGACCTGCGCGAGACCTCCGAATTCGAGGCGCGCGGCGCGGCGGGCGGCGGCTTCCGGGAGGCCGGCGCGGAGGCCATCGGCTACCAGGCGGTCGAAGTGGTAGCGCAGTTCGGCGGAGAGGCGGTCTTCGAGGCGGGCGGGTTGGAGGAGGCGCTGGAGCCAGTTCACTGGGCGCCTCCTTCGATAGCGCCTTCGCCGAGGATGAGGCCGATGGCTTCAGCGAGACGCGCCCAGTTGGCGGTTTCGGCCTCCAGTTGCTGGCGGCCGGCGCGGGTGAGACGGTAGAACCTGGCCTCGCGGCCGGTCTCCGATTCCTTCCATTCGGCGGCCAGGAAGCCGCGGTTTTCGAGCCGGTGCAGGGCGGGGTAGAGCGACCCCTGCTGGACGCGCAGGACGTCGCGCGAGATCTGCTGGATGCGCTGCGCGATGGCATAGCCGTGGATGGGTCCGAGGGACGCCACGCGGAGAATGAGCATGTCGAGGGTGCCCTGCGGGAGGTCGGATTTGGGAGGGTTCATGGTGATTACCTCAAACTTCTACATATATACCCAGATGGGTAGAAGTGCAAGGTGTCAAGTTGCGGGGCCGGGCGGACGGGTTCGTCTTGGGGGCGGGAAGTGCTTTGAGGTGACGCGAGGGAAGGAGATTGGCGCCGGGGGCGTCGAAGCTGGCGGTTGAGCGGACGGAGCGCAACATGGGTTCGACGGACGGAGAGCAAGTGGCTTGGGATGTGTAGGATGTGGGCGGAAAAACGATGAGCCAGCCAGCTCCATGTCCTGCCGCGCTTTTCCGGCTTTCTTGCGAATCGGCGCTGGAAACAGCTTCTACCTCTTTGTAACCAGTTGCTGCACGGCGCTCCGTCGCCCCACTCGGAGACGCCAGGCAACGGTCCGACCAACCCAACCGCAGGCTGGCTTTGCCCGCACTGCGGCGGCCCCATGCTGCTTATCGAGAAATTCGCCGCTCAACAGATCGCCGGAGATCTGTTGACTGGAAGTCTCTCGTTGACAGTTCGTAGGCGCCATTCACTCGCCAAATGAGAGGATGTGGCGGGCGTATTTGGCCGAGATCGATAAACTCGAAAAGAGTGGACTCGTGACCAAGGAGGAGTACTATTTGCTCCGGCACTCGCTTGAAGCAAAGAGTCTCCCGATGGATTTCACCTCTGGGAACGAAGAGGCGATTACCGAAGGAACCGTCGAGGAGGTGCCGCAGCGCATCCGTCGGAGCATAGAATCTGATATCGAGTCCCGTACCGAGAGCGAAAGATCGGCCGATTACAAGCGGAAGCGACTGCCACGCGCATGAGCGTCGAGTCAGCCCGAGCGTGGTTGAAGTACGGCCTGACTTGGAACTCGCTTGGCTGCGATAGGTCCCCATAAGTCGGCGTCGGTCAGATAGTTCCACTCATGACTAGACGACGCGTAATCCCAGGTGTTGAACAAACGGCTCGAAATCTCGATCGCTGTGCAGCAGGTCATATCCACTCTCGATACATCGCGTGGCGATCATTGTGTCGATTGTCTTGCGCACGGTCACGCCGTGTTTACGCAAATAGCGGAAATTCTGCGCCGCGACGATGGCTATTTCAGGGCCGCCAATCTGAACGATCGTGAGCGACGTCAGGAGCCGCCGGGCCTTGACGAAGTCGCGGTAGCCCGTAAAGCCCTGGAGAACTTCGGTCAGAATCAAATCGCCGATCGCCAGAGGCTCGCGCCCGAGCAGGCCGTCGAGTTGGTCCGCTTGTGGGGTAGCCGCGCCATTGAAGTAGTCGATCCACACGCTCGAGTCGACCAGAATCAACTGTCAATCCTCATTGCATTCAAATCGCCCTTCCACTTGAGTTTCCCGCGAAAGCGACGGACTTCCGACTGCCGGCTCAGCCGCAGCAGCGCTCGAAGACCTTCCTCAACAGCCTCGCGTTTCGTCTTCAGACCCGTCGCCCGCAAGGTCTCGCGCATCAACCGATCATCGATCAAAATGTTGGTCCGCACGATGTGTATTCCTACTATCAAGTATACACATCAGCATGGGATCGGGTGCGGGCTGGGCGGTAAGAGGGGGCCGGCTCGCCGGATTACTCCCGGAAGTCGGCTGGCGACCTGCACGAGGCGTCCCAACAGCCGTCAATCACGATCAAGGATGAGCACGCCGAGTTCCGGATCGGCCAAGAATTCCGTGATGCGAATCGCGGCGCCGCGCAACACCCGTTCGGCATCCCGTGTCGGGTGCGTCCAGCGCCGGAGCCACACTACTCTGGGTGGCGGCCCTATTGTTGTGGCGAGTTGGTAGAAGTCGGAGTCGGTGCTCACGATGACGAAATCCCTGGCCTTGGCAAACTCCCAGATTTCTCGATCCGCACTTTCGAGCAGGCCAAACTCGACAACGTGAGCCGACTACGGGTACAACTCTGCGAGGCGGAAGACGAGCTTGCGTGAGAGGTTCTCGTCGAACAGCAGCTTCACAGAGCAACACGCCTACCGAGTCTCGCGGCAAATTCATAGACGGCCCGGAAGTCGTCCGGCTCCAACTCCGGGTAGTCATCGAGGATTTGCTGTTCTGCCATGCCGGCGGCGAACCAATTTAACACGTCCCATACCGTGATTCGGAGCCCGCGGATACACGGCTGGCCGGAGCGTTTGCCGGGCTCGATCACGATGCGGGGTGTCATGCTTCGAGGATATCACCGGCTGGCGATGAGGCTCTCATCTGGGATCCGCGGACTGATTACTCCCCACCAGTCGGCACAGCGCGTGCCACAATAGTGCGCCTTGAGCGCTGCCCTGGAGGGCAATGATTTCAGTGCTGCAGCCCAGTCTTCGGGATTCGGGTCCGTATGACGTTTCGTGCTACCGTAATGGCATGAGCGCTGCCAGTGGGCTTGATGGGCTTTTGGAGCCTTTGAGCCGTTGCCTCGACGCGGAGTCCGCGCGACGAATCGTCGATTTGCAGGTTGACCCACCAGTCCAGGAGCGAATGGACATCCTCGCTAAGGGCGCCAATGAGGGTACGCTGAGCGATAACGATCGCTCGGAATATGAAGCGCTGATTAACGCGGCGGATTTCATATCAATACTCAAGCTGAAAGCTCAATTCTACTTGGCCTCGCAGATTCAATAGCACATGGACGCGGCGGTGCGGGAACTAGTCCGCCGGCGGGCTGGCGACCGCTGCGAGTATTGCCATTTGCGCCAGGAACATAGCAACCTGAGGCATCACGTTCCGAACCTGACAGGAATCGATCCTCAGACCGGGCAAATCGCCTCTCTGTTTCATCCGCGGCGTGATCGATGGTCCGACCATTTCATCTTCGAGGGCACGCGCGTCATCGGCATCAGCGCCGCCGGGCGCACCACGGTCGAGGTATTGAAGATGAACGATACCCGCCGGTTGGAACTTCGCGCCGAGATTCGAAAACGCTCCGAGTTGACCTGACGGACCAACTGCCAGCCGGGGAAAATCGGCAGATTACTCTCCATAAGTTCGGCCTCAAGAAAGGGCGGCGGCGGTCCACGTTGCCGCTGCCGCCGGCCCGGCCGGGATCCATTCCCGGTTGAGATCGCACATTAGTAACGGCAAGTAACGGCAAGTCGCCTGGTGGCCGCTGAATCGTTTTGCGTTGGCGGACCACGCGCGACTCGGGGGAAGCCCGGCTCGGGCGTTCCTTGCAGAAGCCGGGCCTGGGTCCGGCCAATCAGTCAAACTGACTCACTGACCTACCCAACAGCGGCGCTTCACTTGGGCACAGGAGGAGGCGGATTTCCGGGTAGCGGTGTCCGGTTTGGCGGCGATTGGGTTAACCTGGAGGAGTAAGGCCTATGGCGGGAATTGTAGCGGTCGCGCTTTTCGCGGCGGCATTGCCGAATGCCGTCGTACTGCAGCCGGTGGCGAATATGTATTCCAAACCGAGCGAGGACGCCGACGTGGTGTCGCAGGCGATTTACGGCGCCAATGTCGCGCTGCTGGAACAGCAGGCGGGGTGGGCGCATATCCGGACGGCGGACGATTACACGGGCTGGACTCCGCTGGCTACGCTGCGCCCCGGGCCGGCCTATGCCGCCAAGGGGCGGGTGGCCGAGGTGCAGAGTCTGTTCGCGCACCTGTACCGCGAGGCCAGCGTAACGCGGCACGCGCCGCTGTTGACGGTGCCGTTCGAGACCCGGCTGGAGGTGGTCGCGGAGC
>DATJRE010000178.1:0-18377 GCA_035505095.1 Bryobacteraceae bacterium
CGTGTTGGTGGTGGAAAACCGCGGCCCCACCGAGGCCGTGGTACACATGCGCGTGCTGCTCGATTTTGGCGGCCGGCAATCCCTCACCGTGACGCAGATCAGTCCTCTGCGCCGCGCCGTGGTGGTGACCCTCAGCCTGGCCGTGTTTTTCGCCATCGTGACCTACTCCGCGCGCCGCCTGCTGCGCGCCATCGGCCGATAACAGGGCTTGGCCCAAGCCAGACCGCCTGCCGCGGACCGCAACTCAGATCCCCACTGCGGAGCCGCGCGCGTCAGCACGCAGTGAGTGCCGCCTCGCCTCTCCCGCTGAAATTCGGTGAGCCCGCCGGCCGACCAATCCTCACGGCCACAACTCAAATCCGCGCTGGCGGCAGTGGCGCCGCCTCGCTCCCCTCACTTCTGCAAAAAGAAATGTCCCGCGAACATGGCGTCAATGCCCGACGAGTAGAAACTGCGGACGGCGTCGCGAGGCGTGCAGACCAGCGGCTCGCCAAACAGGTTGAACGAAGTGTTGTAGAGCACCGGCAGGCCGGTGGCCTCACCGGCGGCGTGCAGCAGCTTCCAGTACAGCGGATTGGCTTCGCGATCGACCGTGTGGACGCGCACCAGGTCACCCGCCAGGATGGCGGCGGCAAAGCGCTCGCGGTGCGCCGGTTTAACCCGCCCCACCGTGGAAAGGAAGCAGGCGTTCGAGCCAACCTCGAAATATTCGCCCGCCAGCTCGGCAGGAACCGAGGCGGCGAATTTGCGGAACGGCTCGCGGTGCTTGATGAACATATTCAGGTTTTCGGTGGAATACGGGTCGAGCGGCGAAGCCAGGATGCTGCGGTTGCCCAGCGCACGGGCGCCGAATTCCATGCGGCCGTGCATCCAGGCCACGATGCGGTTATCGTTGAGCTGCCCCACCGCGCAGCGGATCACTTCGTCGGTGGTGAGCAGGTATTGGAACCGCAACTTGCAGTTTTCCACCACCTGCTTGGTCTCGGCCGCCGTGTATTCGGGTCCCAGGCAGAGCGTGGGCAGGGCCACCCGCCGCGTCTCCCGGAAAGCGCCGTGCCAGGCATCCAAAACCGCACCCAGGGCGGTCCCGGCATTGCCTGCCACGGGCTGCACAAAAACGTTTTGGAATTGGGAGTGCGTCTCCAACGCCGAGACCAGCAGGGCATTCAGCCCCATGCCGCCGGCCAGGCAAAGATTCCGGCCGCTGCCCGCCATCTGGATAGCGGCGGTTTCGGCCGCCTGTTGGATGCCCGCGGCCACGTGCGCCCGCAAGGGCTCGGGAATGGGTTCGCCTTCGCGCAGACCCAGCCGCTCGTAGAACCTCGCGCTGAAGCCGCCGCGGCCCAGGCGCTCGTTCGAGAAATACGAACCATCGATGCGCGGCCCGCGTTCGGAGAGCCGCAGAATGTCGAGAAACAGGCCGCGGTAGCGGTCGTCGCCGCACACCGAAAGCCACTGCACCTTGTGCTCCTCTTCGCGCGCTTCGAATCCCAGCAACTCGGTGACGCGGCCGAACAGATCGCCAATCGAATCGGGCACGTAGTGCTCGCGGTCCAGGGTGATTTCGGCGCCGCGCGCCTGCCAGCGGGCGCCCGATCGGAAGTCGCCGCCGCGGTCCAGTGTCAGCACGGTGGCCTCTTCGAACGGCGAGAGGTAATAGGCCGAAGCCGCGTGCGCCCGGTGATGATCCACCACCAGCAAACGGCTGTCCGGAAAGCGCGCCCGCAATTCCAAGTGAAAGTCAGCGCCCGAAAGCGGACGCGCCACCGCCACCGCGTCCACCTCACCGGGTTTGGCGTGGGCCAGTTCGAGACAGGTGGCAATGGCGCGCTCGGGCATCTCCGCCCGATCGCTCCACGGCCGGCGCCGCCTCACCAGCTTGGACTCCTCGACGGCGGCGGCCAGTTCGCCGTCCTTCAGAACGGCGGCCGCGGCATCGCCCAAAAGGCCGCCGATTCCCAGGATCACCATGGCCGCTTATTTGCCCTTTTCCCGCTTTTCAATCTTGGCCCACGTGTCGCGCAGAGCCACCGTGCGGTTGAATACCGGCTTGCCCGGCGCGCTGTCCGGGTCCACGCAAAAGTAGCCCAGCCGCTCAAACTGGTAATGCCCCAGCACGGGAGGGTTCGCCATGCTGGGCTCCAGCTTGCAACTGGTCAGCACTTCGAGCGACGCCGGATTCAGGTTGGCCCGGAAATCGTCACCCTGGTTAGGGTCCTCGGTGGTGAACAGGTTCTCGTAGAGCCGCACCTCGGCATCGATGGCATGCGCCGCCGAGACCCAGTGAATGGTCGATTTCACCCGGCGCCCATCCGGCGCGTTGCCGCCTTGCGTGGCCGGATCGTAGGTGCAGTGGATCTCCTCCACCTGGCCGTGCGCGTTCTTCACCACCCCGGTGCAGGTGACGAAATAGCCATACCGCAGCCGCACTTCGCGGCCCGGCGAAAGACGGAAATACTGCTTGGGTGGGTCCTCGCGGAAATCGTCCTGCTCAATGTAGATCACCCGCGAAAACGGCACCTTGCGCGTGCCGGCGGAGGCGTCCTCCGGGTTGTTAATGGCTTCCATCTCTTCCATTTCGCCTTCGGGGTAATTGTCGATCACCACGCGCAGCGGGCGAAGCACGGCCATCACGCGGGCGGCGCTGCGGTTGAGGTCCTCGCGCACATGATGCTCCAGCAGGCCGAACTCGACGATGCCGGTGGTCTTGGAAACGCCGATCGAATTGCAAAAATTGCGAATGGCTTCCGGTGTGTAGCCGCGCCGCCGGATGCCCGCCAGCGTGGGCATGCGCGGATCGTCCCATCCGCGCACGTGGCCCTCCTGCACCAGCGTGAGCAGCTTACGCTTACTCATCATGGTGTACGTCAGGTTCAGCCGGTCGAATTCGATCTGCTGCGGATGGTAGATGCCGAGTTGCTCCACGTACCAGTCGTACAGCGGCCGGTGATCCTCAAACTCCAGCGTGCAGATGGAATGGGTGATGTGCTCCACGGAGTCGGATTGGCCGTGCGCAAAGTCGTACATCGGATAAATGCACCATTGATTGCCGGTGCGGTGATGCTCGGCGTGCAGGATGCGGTACATCACCGGGTCGCGCAGATTGAGGTTGGGCGACGCCATGTCGATCTTGGCGCGCAGCGTGCGGGCGCCGTCCGGAAATTCTCCCGCCTTCATGCGCTGGAACAGATCCAGGTTTTCTTCGACGGAGCGACCGCGGTAAGGGCTCGGCGTGCCTGGCTCGGTGAGCGTGCCGCGGTACTTGCGCACCTCCTCGGCGCTCAGATCGCAAACGTAGGCCTTGCCGGCGCGGATCAACTGCAGCGCCCACTCGTACAATTGCGGAAAATAGTCCGAGGCGTAGAAGAGGCGGTCTTCCCAATCGAAACCCAGCCAGTGGACCGTGTCCATGATGGAATCGACGTACTCGGTGTCCTCTTTTTCCGGATTGGTGTCGTCAAACCGCAGATTGGTTTTGCCGCCGAACTCGGCCGCCAGTCCGAAATTCAGGCAGATCGACTTGGCGTGCCCGATGTGCAGGTAGCCGTTCGGCTCCGGCGGGAAGCGCGTGTGCACGCGTCCGTGGAACTTGCCGGTCTTCAGATCCTCGAGGATGATGTCGCGGATAAAATTCGATGGGCCGGCCGCCGGGGTAACGCTCGGCGGCTCGGCGGTGGGAGGCTTCGAGGGATTCATATAGCTTTCAACTTTTCGATGGCGCGATGAGTTCGATGGCGCGATGGATGCGCTCCAGGCACGTCTCGCGCCCCAGCACTTCCAGTGTGCCAAATAGCGGAGGAGCCGTCTTGCGGCCGCACACCGCTACGCGGATCGGCTCGAACATCTGGCCGGCCTTGATGCCCAGGCTGGCGGCGGCTCCCCGCAGCGCGGCTTCCAGACCATCGTGGGTGAATTCGGCGGCCGCCAGCACGCCCACGGCGCACTCCAGCACCCGCAGCGCCAGCGCCGCATCGCCCTTCTTGGGGATCAGCTCCGAAGCCTCGTAGGGCGCCAGTTCGGCGGCGAAGAAGAAATCGGCCACCGTCAGCACATCGCGCAGCAGGCGGATACGCTCCTGAACCAGCGGGGTGATGCGCCGCATCTTTTCCGGCTCGATGGCGAAACCGGCCGCCCGGACCACCGGCAGAAGCTGCGCCGAAAGCTCCGCCACCGGCATCGTGCGGATGTGCTCCGCGTTGAGCCACACGGCCTTCGGATCGAACGGGTCGGCCTCGGTGAAGTTGACCACCGCGTTGCTGCGATGGATGCCTTCCAGCGTAAAAGCGTCGATCAGTTCCTGGCGGGTCAACTGCTCGCGGTCGTTCTTGGGCGACCAGCCCACCAGGCACAGGAAGTTGATGAATGCCTGCGGCAGAAAACCGCTGTCGCGATAAGTGGTCACGCTGACCACCGGACCGTGCCGGCGCTTGGATAGCTTGGTGCCGTCGGGCGCGGTGAGCAGCGGCACGTGCGCAAAACGCGGCGGCGCGCAGCCGGCGGCCTCGAAGATCAGCACGTGCTTGAAGGTGTTGGTCAGATGGTCCTGGCCGCGGATGATGTCGCTGATGCGCAAATCGGCGTCATCGGCGCACGAGGCCAGGTGGTAGGTCGGCATGCCGTCGCTCCGCAGAAGCGCGAAATCCTCAATGTCGGCGGTGGCTTTTACCTGTTCGCCGTAGACGCCGTCAGTGAAGCGGACGTGCTCCACGCGGTCGCGCGGCACGCGAAACCGCAGCGCGAAGGGTTCGCCGGCCGCGGCCCGGCGGTCGCTCTCGGCGGCGGGCAGATCGCGCATCCCGGCATTGAAGAGCCAAGTCCCCTGCGCACCCGATTTCTCCGTATCGCCGCCCTGCGCGGGAGTGAAATCGCGGTACGCCAGCCCCTTCTGAAAGATCGTATCCGCGGTCTGCCGGTGCAAAGCCAGACGTTCGGATTGCTTGTACTCTTCGTCCCAGTTCAGATCCAGCCAGCGCAGACCTTCAAAGATGGAGTTCAGCGACGCCTCGGTATTGCGCCCCACGTCGGTGTCGTCAATCCGTAGAATCATCACGCCGCCGTTGTGGCGGGCGTACAGCCAGTTAAAGATGAAAGTGCGGGCGCTCCCAATGTGCAAAAATCCCGTGGGAGACGGCGCGAAGCGGACTCGGAGCATGAAAGTGCCAGTATAACAAGGTGCTAATCGGGCGCTTCCGTGTAATTTGTGCCCAGGAGAGTTCCGGAAGGCCGATACCACTTCCTGGAACCCTATGCAATCGCGTGGATGGCACGCCGAGTGCACTATAGAAAAGCAGTTGAAGTGGCGCGAACCGGTGGGCCGTGGTTCACTCGGAAGAGAAGCCGCGGCGCCACCGGATTTTTTTGGGCACGCCCTCTTTTAGGGCATCGAGCTTTAAGGCATCAGCACAATGGGCGTGCGCCAGAAGGCAAACTTCTGTGCCGTCGGATTGAATACCGATACCTGGCAGGTATACCGGCCGCTGGCCAATTTGGCCAAGGGCAGGCTGAATCGCAGCGGTAACGCCTTGGACTTCGGATCCAACCCGTTGGTAATCTGCAGCGGCGCGGATTCGAACGCTTTCACCTTGCCGCGCATGAAACTCACGGTGGCCACCAGCGGCTCGGTGCTCTGGGCGAGCGGCTCGTAAGCCTGAAGATACACGAACATTTCCTGGCCCTTCCGGAACACGTTGGTCACGCTGGGTACCAGCTTCTTGCTGCCTTCGATCAACGGATTGGTGGCCAGCAGCCGCTGGTCTCGCTCCGCGCTGTACACAGCCTGGCTCAGATCCATGCGCTGGCTGCTAAGGATCACCGAACTAATGGGCAGGCGCTTCTGCTCGGTAGTCAGATCCGGCACGACGAATTTGCGGTCGTAGGTGCCGATTTTGCCTGTGGTGTTCTCGCGGGCTACAAAGCGCAACGAGTAGGAGCCTGGCGGCAGCACACAGCCGGCATCGTATTCGATGGGGTGCTTGGCCAGTTCCTGGGCAGTGGCGTCTTTCAATTTAAAGGGAATGCTTTCGCGGAAGTTCTGCACCTGCTTGCCGGCCGCGTCTTTGATCACCCCGATCAGGTCCATGTCGGTGCTATCGGCCCCGCCGTGCCGCGCCAGTTCCAGTTCGCTGCCCGGAATCTTGGCCACAATGGGGATAAAATAGCGGTCTTTGGCCAACCGGAAGTAATCCACTTCCATGTCGATGGTGATGTCGGTGATCGGATCGCCCAGCATCAGCGCCTCAGTCAGCGCACGCTCCTTGTCGGTGGAGTTGAAATTCTTCCACTCCTTGCCCGCATAGTAGCCGCGGCGGTAATCGAACTTGGAGAACCTGGCCTGTAGCTTGGGATCCCGCATGGCGATCTTCACGGTGCGGAAATGGCCGTCCAGCTTGTCGTTGTGGCTGTAGTAGCCCAGGATGTAGTAACTGGACATGTCTTTCTGTGCCTGCTGAATTCCCACGGACAGGTCGTTGTTATCCAGCAGCGCTTTCCCGCCTGTATCGGCAGCCAGGCTGTATAAGGTCTCCTGTTGTCCCTGGAAGTCGCTCTGCGCGGATCGCGCCGAACTGCCCGTATACATGCCCGAACCGCCTGGCGAGGCCTTGGTCGCATCGCCCAGGGGCGCCGTAGCCACCAGGCCGCGGGCGTCGATCGGGTAGAAAGAAACGTTGGCTCGCAACGCAGCGTTCACCGTGGCCTGCAACTGGGCCTGGTTGTCCGTACCGTTGCGGGTCATGCCGCTGGCGAAGTAAACCAGCGCCTTTTTCTCGTTCAACGAACCGAGCATCTTCACCGCCGATTCGAGCGCCGATAACTGACGGTCGGTGTTGAAGATGTTAAACTCGGTGTCGTCCTGCGTGAAAGCTGCGCCGGTGTCTGAAGCGCTGTCGTCTGAGACCTGCTCGTCGAAGCCCTGGCCTTCGCCTATGGTCAGTTTCTTAATGTCCTTCAACAGTAAGTCGCGGTCGTCGGTAAAATCCTCCACCACATTGATATCGCTGGAGAAGGTCATGATAGCCATCAGGTCCGACTTGGTCATCTGGGTTTTCAAGAACTTTTCCGCGGCCGTCTGGGCGCGGACCTGATCGGGCAGCGGCATGGAGGTCATATCGAAGAACATGACCATCAGGCGCCGATCCTTGTACTTGATGTCGCCGGGCTTCTCCGGCGCGATCTGGTTCACCGTCACCGCCTTGGGCTGGTCCGGCTTAGCTGGGGCCGCCGGCTTCTGGTCGCGCTTTTCGAGGCCTATAGTTGGCTTCTCCTCGGGGGGCGGCGGGATAGTGGTGTCTTCCAGTTTCTGGAATTCGGCGAAAGATACTTCCTGCGGCTTCCCGTCTTCATATACCGCGAAGTCGCTCTTCTTTAAGCCGGTAACCGGGTTGCCGCTTTTGTCCTTAATAATCAGGTCTTCGACGACCAATTGCGTGCTGGCTTCAAACTTGAAACCCTTGGAGGAGCCGGCCTGCTGCACGTTACTATTGCCCTTGGCGGTTGGCTCCGGATTGGGCGCCGCCTGCCGCGGGGGAGCGGCCTGCTGCGCGGAAACGATCATAACCCAAGCTAGAAACGTAGCGGTAATCGGTCGCATAGTTAGTTAAAACCTGAATCTCAATGTCGCTTGAAGATCGCGCATCGCGTTGGGCGATTGCAGGGCGCCGAACTGGCTCGATCCCACCGTGGTATTCCAACTTCCAAAACTGACATGATTCAACATGTTGGTAGCGGAGAAGCGCAGAACCAGGCTACGCCGCTCTCCGATCCGGAAGGTGCGCTCGGCCGAACCGTTAAGGCTGAACATGCTGGGACCCCAGATGCTGTCGCGGCCTGCGTTGCCGAACTCGCCCGGAGGCGGCGCGGTAAAGGCATCTGGATTCAGGGCGCCATTGATGAAGACGGGGCCGCCCCAATAAAACCCTCGCACCGGGCCGGTGATGCCCGTTCCGCCCAACGCCTCGGATGCCACCGTGGGCGTCAACGGAGCGCCGCTAGCCACCACAGAGGTGCCGGTGAAAGTCCATTCTCTGAATAAGGAGCCTTTGAAACCCTTCATTAAAGCCCCGCCCTGCGTTCCCATGCCGGTGCTGTACTGGAACTGCGTGCTGAGAGTATTGACGCGAATACCGGCTGTGGGAGCACGTTCCGCGTCAAGATCCAGCCAGTTCTGGGCCAGCACGGCCTGCCCTTGGCCGCGGCCTCCCGCCGTGCCGGCGTCGTCGACGGCATGGTTGTGCGCATACAATGCCTGCCAGGAGAAGCCGCTGCGGAACCGGCGCTGCAACTGCAGCCAGATATTATTCGAAACCGTGTTACCGCCCGTGCCCACGTAGTAATAATCGGTGGGACAGCTATAACCCGCGGAACAGACATAGGTACTCCCCGGCGCAGCCGAGTTCGGAATGAACTCCTGCGGTTGGTGAGTGCCCTTGGTGCCCGCATAAGTCACCGTGGCGACCATCCCCCAAACCAGATTCTGCTGGATCGCGGCTTGGTAGCTCTGCGCGTAACCGATTTGGAAATTAGGATTCACCGCAAACGTCGAAACGCCGGTACCCGTCAGATTGCAACCCACAGCTCCAGGCGCGCAGAAATACAGTCCCCCAGGCGACGGATTGACGTAACTGGTCGATAGCGGCGCCTGTTGCGACATTCCACCACCCAGCCCGCCGCTGCTCACCAACGACTGGAATACCGAAGTGTTGTAATAGATCCCGTATCCCATGCGGATCACGGTGGTCTTCTTCGTCCAGGGCTTGTAGGCGAGACCGAGGCGCGGTTGGAATTCGTGCGAATCGGCGCGCATCAGGCTGCTTGGCAGGCCATACGCACTGCCCGGAGTGCATCCATCGATGGCGGCCCCGCAAACCTCGGTGGCCGAAGTGAAGCCGGGACCCACCACCATGTTCACGATGCGCCCATACAGTTCGGTAGTCGGCAACTGGTAATCCCAGCGAAGTCCCAGCCGCACGCTGAGCTTGGTGGTTAGCCGCCAATCGTCGTCCACATATGCGTCGAACCAGCCATTGCGGAAGTACTTGTCGGCATTGCCGTAGGCGATGTTGTCGGTATCCGGTTTCCCTATCAGGAAGTCCGCGAAGTCATACCCGCTATTGGCCACTCCGGTAAGCGCCGTGGCGCCGCCGGTGAAAGTGAAGGTCCCGCGCGGATTGGCTTCCGAAATGGGACTGCTGTCCACGCGGCGCACATCTCCGCCAAAGGTGAAGTTATGGGTTCCCCGGAACCACCGCAACGCCTCGCTCAGGGCCGACGTCTGAGCGCGATTGATTGTCGTATTGCTGTCCGAGAGCACCGAAAAACCGTTCGAGAACGACAGGCCCGGTGGCCCCCAATAGGCCGCGCTTTGATCGTTGCCCGTAATGCCCAGGTTACCCGACAGATCCACCCGGTTGGCGAAATACGGTATGGTGTTCTGGATATTGCGGCTGTAGTTATATCCCAAGGTGTTGATCAGCCGGCTGGTGAAATGATAATTCCAGTTGAGTCCGGTGTTATAAGCGGTCTGACGGCTTTGCGTGAACAGGTTCCCCCCGGTTGCCGGATCGATGTAAAGCAAGGGGGTTTGACCCGTCGCATACTGCCACGAGAAACTCCCGTAAATCTGGTTCTTGGCGTTAATGGTGTGGTTGATGCGGGTGTTGATGTTGTTCTGATCCGTGATTCCGACCAGCCCTACCTGATAATTATATCGCGATCCCGGAGCCGAGAAGTTCGGCAGCGGAGTATAAGCCAATAAGCCCAGCGCCTGGGAGCTGATCATGCTCTGCGGAATCTGATTATTCGGAAACGGCGAACCGTTGAAACCGATTACCGGGACGACGCCGGAGGAAGTCAGGGCCTGCGAGAAGTCGCCGTTACGCTCGGCCGCCGTCGGCACCAGGGCTGAACTCGTACTACCGTTCCGCGCTCGGGTGAACTGATAATTAATAGTGAACGTGGTCTTCTCCCCGCTCAACAGGTGGGGTATCTTCAGCGGACCGCCGAAAATTCCCGTGGTGCGGAAATTGTAAGTCGACGGCTTGGCGGTATCCTGCCCGGTTAAGGAGAACGGCCTGGCATCCCATACGGAATTATCGTAGATAATGGCGAAGTTGCCGGTATAGCGCATGCGGGCGTTTCTGCGCCCGTTGCCGAAGGAGTTGGGATTGCGTCCGCCGCGCCCGCCGCGCCCACCGCGTCCGCCCGGGCCGCCAAAACCGCCGCCGCCACCGCGCCCGCCGAAACCGCCGCCAGGACCGCCAAAACCAGCGCCGCCGCCACCGCCGCCCCCACGACCGCCGCGCCCGCCGCCGCCAGCCGCCATGCCGTTATCCCCGCCGGGGCCGCCGGGGCCACCCACACCGCCCGGACCGCCAGGACCGCCCATACCCATTCCGCCGGGACCGCCAAAACCGCCCGGACCGCCCGGTCCAAAGCCCCAATCGTTTGACTGCGACATACCCGCCGCGCTGCTGATGCTGCCATTTACCACAAAGGCATCGTTGGAACTCTGCGCCAGGTCGCCGGACATATTGGCATCGCCGCTTTCGCCCACCCCGCCAGCCCCGGTATCGCCTGCGGCGTTCACATCCAGGCGCGTGAAATTACCACCGCCCCGTGCGGCCTGCGCTGCGCGGATCGACGGCCGATTGTTGTTGCCTTGCCCGCTTGCACTCGTGCTCGGAGCCGTCGCCGCGGCTGTCGTGGCCGGTTTGGCGCCGTTACTCGCCGCCGCGCTCGCCGAAGACGCAGTCGAACTGGCCGCCGTGGCCGGCGCAGACGCTGGCTTGGGAGCCAGAGCCGCCTGTAATTCCGCCGGGGTCATCGGCTTCAAGTCCCACTGCGCCGGCGGAGCATCCGGCGCAACGCCGATCTCTTTGGTCGACTTGACGAAGCCCAGCATATCCACGGTGATGGTCCAGACGCCGTCCGCTAATTCCGGAAACGAATAAGTTCCATTTTCATCCGTGGTGGTAACGAATTTCTTGTCCCCGCTGGTAGCCGTGACCGTGGCGCCGGGCACCGGCAGGCCGGAGGACATCACCACGCCATGATGCTCTGCGGCCAGCAGGGCCGTCACGGCGAGACAGGCTGCCAATAGGCGCCCGAGACAGTTTGGAATACGATTTGCAGCCATTTGGATACACAATCTAGGCGCAACGGACGCGCGGAATGTTACCGAGGCCCGCCGGCCACGCGGGGCCGCCCCCTGTGCATTCCCGTAACCCGCTGCAACTAAGGGGCCGCTTGCTGCAGGACAGCGTGTCGTACCGATGCGTTCCCTACCGCCCGGCACCGTCGCACAATGCGCTTACGGGACCTCCCCCTTTGCCGTCCCATGGTCCCAAAAATACCGTCGAAGTCACCTCCACGCCCTCTCCGCCGCCGCTCCCTTGGCTATCATCTACGATAGAGGCCACTTCTCGTCGCGGCACGGATCAGGTGCTGCCGATCCCCGGCAGAGTGGAAAGATTCAACAGTTGCTCCGCGTAGTCTTCTGTGGACTCCGCGGGGGAAATCAGGAGGAGCAAAGGATGCGACAGGACTGGGCAGGGTACGCGCGATCATTGCTACGCATGGTGGCCGGGGTGCTGTTTTCCCTGCACGGCTATCAGAAACTGTTCGGCCTGTTCGGAGGAATGGGAGGCCACGGAGCCAGCCATATGTGGTCTGAGCTCTGGCTGGCCGGCCTGCTTGAGGCCCTTGGCGGCGCGCTCCTCACGCTCGGCCTATACACCCGTCCCGTCGCCTTCCTCCTGTGCGGGGAAATGGCCATAGCCTACTTTCAAAAGCACCTTCCGCGCGCCTTCTGGCCGATTCAAAACGCCGGCGAGGTGGCCGTGCTCTACTGTTTCATTTTTGGATATCTGGCCGTCGCCGGCGGCGGTCCTCTCAGCCTTGATCGGACCCTTCGGCGCAAACGATGACCTGGGATGCCGCCGTTGTAGGCGCCGGTGTCTTTGGCGCGTGGACCGCCTGGCACCTGCGCCGCGCCGGGGCTTCCGTGCTGCTCGTGGATGCCTGGGGTGCGGGCCATTCGCGCGCCAGTTCGGGCGGTGAAACCCGGCTCATCCGCATGAGCTACGGCGCCGACCGCCTCTATACGCGAATGTCCATGCGATCCCTGGTTTTATGGCGGGAGTTGTTCGAACGCACCGGCCAGCCCCTGTTTCATGGTACCGGCGTCCTGGCGGTGCAGCGCGAAGACCATCCTTACAGCATCGCCACGCGCGAAACCCTGGCCCACTACGGCGTTCCCACAGAGTGGCTGTCGCGAAACGAACTGGCCCGCCGCTATCCCCAGATGCGCTTCGCCGATCCGCGCGTGTGGGCCATTCTCGAACCTGAGAGCGGCGTATTGATGGCGCGCCGGGCGGTAGCCGCGGTGGTGGAAGACGCCATCCGCAGCGGTGTGGTCTACGAGACACGCGCCATCGCCTCTCCCGCCGACCTCGCCGCCGGAGCGGTGGTGTTTGCTTGCGGCGTCTGGCTGCCGAAGATATTTCCGGATCTCCTTGCCAGGCGGATTTTTCCCACCCGCCAGGAGGTTTTCTTCTTCGCGCCTCCGGCGGGCAGCCGTGAATTCGCTCCGCAATCCATGCCCGCCTGGATCGACTTCACCGATCCGCGGGGCCCCTATGGCGTTCCCAACCTGGAATCCCGCGGCTTTAAATTGGCCTTCGACCAGCATGGCGATACCTTCGATCCGGACACCGGCGACCGCCGGATCAGCCCCGAAAACCTGGCCGCAGCCTACCGGTTCCTCGAAGAGCGCTTTCCGGCCTTGCGCCATGCGCCGCTCACCGAATCGCGGGTTTGCCAGTACGGCAACACCTCCAGCGGCGATTTCCTGCTCGACCGCCATCCCGGCTTCGAGCATGTCTGGCTGGCCGGCGGCGGTTCCGGACATGGCTTCAAACACGGCCCGCCGTAGGCGAATACCTCGCCGCCCGCATCCTGCACGGAGGCGAACCCGAGCCCCGGTTTTCCCTGGCCGCCAAGCAGCAGACCCAGAACCGCACCGTATACTGACGCCGTCACAATAGGGACGCCGTCAGGCACGCGGCTCGCGGGCGTTCCAGGGTTGCTCCTGGCCGTCTGCAAACCCTTGCAACATCTGCGCCAGACGCGACAGTTGGCTGAGTTTGGAATCCAGCAGCACCCCCACCAGGTATCCGTCTCCCTGGCGGTGGCAGTGCACCGCTTCGCCCAACAGCAGGTTATCCTCCAACAGGATCTCCAGGGCCGCCCCGGGCGCAACCGGCGCCGCCATTTCCAACGCCATTCCGTTGCCGGAGCCGTTCTTCACGGTGGCGCCGTGGGTCGAGCGCTCTCCCGACAGGATCGTGACCGTCACCGGCTGGCCGGCAGTAAAACGCGTTTCGCGTCGTTTTTCCATGACTACTCATCGGCGGAAATCAGAAAAAACTGTAGGGTCTGCCCGGCTCCGTCCACGGCCAGTCCCGCTCTCCCGGCCGCCGGTACCTTATTTATGAGTTCCGGCTGCCGCCGCGGCTGCCGCTGGTTTCGCCGCGGACGGCGCCACCCCGCTCTCCGCCGCCATCAGGTTCGCCAGCATCCGGGCGTGCGGGCCGCCCGGCAGCAAGAAGATCCGCGCGTTCGATCCCAGCATCTTCTGCGTCTCCAGCACCTCGAACAGCGCTTCGGCCACCGCCGGCTCCCGCGCAATCTCCTGAAAGGCCTGCCCCAGCGTCGCCGGACGAATTGCCGCCGCCTTGGCAAACTCAACGGCCGCCTCCCGCTCCGCCGAGCTGGTAATCACGCTCACCTGGTTGGCCCCCGCCTGCTTAATCGCCGAGGTCACCTGCCGCAGCCGGTTGACCACCTTCTCTTCAATCTGCTTGATCATGCCGGCATCCCGGAAGTGCACCTTACGGATGTACACCGACCCCAACTGGTAGCCCCACTCGGTAGACTTGCTGGTCACCTCCGTCCGTACCGTCTGGCTCATGTTGTGGCGCGTCTGCAGCATTTCGGCCAGCGGCATGTTGCTCAGGCACCGCACCGTGGCATTGCTGACGTTGGCCCGCAGCGACCCCCGCGGATCGGTATTCTTGAACAGGAAACTCAGCGGGTCGCTGATCCACATCTCGTACCAGATACCGATTCCCATCGGCGCCCCCTCCTCGGAATTGACCGGCTGGCTGCGCAGATACTCCTGGTCCAACCGCAAATCGAGCACATAGCAGGAACCGACAAAGTGAATAAAGAACGCCTTGATGCCGAGCTTCTGGGGCAGGAAGTAGAGGCCAGGCTCATCCAGCACGCCGGCTACTTTTCCGAACAGCATGTACACCCGGCAGGTCCGCTCCTGGACAATGGCGTAGAGGCCGAACAGGCGTCCCAATCCCCGCAGCAGGGGTTCCGCGATGAACAGCACCACCAGCATAATTACGGCCGTCGTGAGGGCTACCATGTTATTTCCCCGCCTCCATATAGATCTGCTGCGCTTTGTCGAACAGCGCCAGCCGCACGTTCCTCAGGTACGCGTCCAGCACGTTGGGGCCGCTCTTGTGCAGCACCGCCAACTCCGCTGCCAGCGACTTGACCGGCTCCACCTCGGCCTGCGAGCGCAGCGTTTCAATCTCCACCGCGCGCCGCGATTGCACCACCCGCTGATCCGCGGAGGCTTGCGCCAGGCTGATATCGCTCGATACCTGGTTATGCGCGGTGTTGATGGCCGCCAGCGCCGATTCCACGTCCGGCGGCGGATCGATGCCGGTGATCAGCGAGGCATCGAAGATCACCCCGTAGCGCGCTGGCGTGGCCCGGCACTCCTTGTCCATGTACTCGTTCAGGTCGCGCAAGTTCTTGCGCAGATCGTTAATCGAAATGCCGGTCATTTCGCCCGAGGCTAACGCCGCCGCTGGATCGGGAGTAACCGCGGCAGTGGCATCGGCCGGCGGGGAGGGCTTGGCTTCGAAATTGGCGATGTGCTGCCGCAGCACCGACACGAAGTACGCCAGAACGTGGATGAAGGGCCGCTTAATCCCAAACAGAAACGCGTACAGGTTGGCCTCGCTCACGCGGTAGCGGATCTGCCCGGTCAGGCCCGTGTTGAGCTGATCCTTGGTCACCGCGTCCAGACGCGTGCCGCCGTTGTTGGCGTGGGAATCCTCCAGGTCCACCGCCATATTAATGGTCATGGTGGCGATCGAAACCTTGTGAATCTTCTCCCAGGGCATCTTGAAGTAAGGCCCGCCGGGCGGAATCACGCGCACCTGCGGGTAGCTAAACCGCTGGCGTTCCTCCGGACGGAGAAACTCCGCGATCGGGTCGTCCAGTGTGGTTTTGTTGCCGGGAACGCGCACGGCTCGTCCGAAACTGGTCTTCACGGCGCGTTCGTTCTGGGCCACCGTGTAAACCCCCATCAGCAAGCATCGCAACACAAACCAAAGGGCAAATCCGAGAAATATCCCAATAAGAGCTTCCATGAGCACCTCAGCGGTATAGTATAGCCGCCAGCGGCAGCCGCCAGTGGTCGAATCGCGAAACGCGCGCAGGCGCCCCACTCCTGCCTGGCTCAGCCGCCCGGTGGCCCGGACGCGCCCTCCGCTGATTCGCGCCTGCCCCTTCCCCGCCCCATCGCATCCTGGCATCAACCGCCCCACCCGGCGCCTTGCATGGTCAGAAAATTCGCCATCCGTGGCAGATGTTGTGTAACGGAACATTGGAAGTGAGCACTAGTAAGGAAAAGGAAACAGCTTATGCCCGACCAGCCTTCTATGGTTGCCGTCCCCGGCAGCACGCGAAAGGCCTTGCCCAATTCGCGTTTCATCGCCAGGTCTAATCCGCAGGAGCAAATCAGGATTAGCATCTTCGTGCGCCGGCGCCGCCACCTGACCACCGCGGCAATCGTTTCCACAAAAGCCATCGACCCCCAACTTCCCGGCCAACCTCCCAGCCTAACCGCTGTCAAATGCGTGTTATACGGCGCGGACCCAGCCGACCTGGAGGCTGTCGCCCGGTGGGTCGAATCCCACCAGCTCAAGGTGATCGACAACAGCGTTCGTCTGCATAGAATCATGGCGGAGGGCGCTATCGAAACGGTCCAGAGAGCCTTCCAAATCCAGCTCAACGAGTACGAGCACCCCAAGCACGGTTATTTCCGCGGGCGCGAAGGCGACCTCCACGTCCCGCGCGAGCTGGCCGGCGTGGTCATCGGCGTCTTCGGGCTGGAGGCGCGCCGCATGGGCCACTCGCTTCTTCCGCAGCCGGCCCGAACCACGCGCGCCGCCGTTGGCCGAAGCTGACACCGCCGCGCACCAGCCTGACCCAACCCCTCGTCACTTCCACTCCCGGTAGAGGAAATCCCGCACCCGCAGATACCATTCCGCCCCGAACACCCGCGGAGTGAAGGCCACATTCTGGCCCAGCAGCTCCAGTTCCCGGCTCTCCAGCGCCTCCGGTCCGGCGACCTCCTTAGGCAGCGCCGCCGCCAGCGCCATGTCCTGCATGGTGCTACGCCGGATCATGGCCCGCACATTCTCCGGCCTGCCGCCCGCCACCGCCGGCACGCCCGCTTCATAATCCGCCAGCGAGTGCAGCGCCACCACGTCCGCGCCCTGCTCCACTGCCGGCAATGGCCGCCCTTCGCCCGGCGGAATGGGTGGAACGCGCGCCGCCACCACCCGCAACTCCATCGGACGAATCACCCAATCGCCCATCTTGAGCTGCACCTCCAGCCGGAACCGTCCCACCGGCGCGTCCGGCGGTATCCATAAATCCAGCAGGTAGACCCGCGTCGTCTGCGCCTCCACGTGGTCGTCCGGATCGGGCATCGCGCCGAAATCCGGAAGCCGGTGCAGTTCCTCCAGCCGGTCGGGTATCCAGCCCGCCGCAGTCTTCTCGAAATGCTCCTTGTACATGGCCACCAGACAGGCGTTCACCGGAATGGGAATCACATACAGCAGGTAGCTTTCGTTGAG
Organism: Bryobacteraceae bacterium; assembly: GCA_035505095.1. GTDB lineage: Bacteria > Acidobacteriota > Terriglobia > Bryobacterales > Bryobacteraceae > JOPF133. The sequence goes on from DATJRE010000178.1 coordinate 16,944, forward strand.
CGGAACGCTCACCGCCACGTGGAAAATGGTGTGCGCTCCGCGCGCCAGCGCAGGCGACAGGATCTCGCGGGGCCCCAGCGCGCGGTCCGGCGCCACAATCGCGCCAAACGGATCGGGCCGCTGGAATTCCGAGAAGATGTCGACCGATTGGGCATGGGCCGCCACGGCCAGCAGCAACGCGGCGATCGGAAATCGCATGCTTATGCCACCAGGATAGCGCGCCCCTCCCTCTCTCCTCCGCCCGGCCGGTTTACACTGGCCCATATGCGCTTCGAAATCTCCCCCATGAGCGCTGCGGATTGGCCCGCCGTGCGCTCCATCTACCTCGAAGGCATCGCCACCGGCAACGCCACCTTCGAGCGCGAGGCGCCCGACTGGGACCGCTGGGATGCCGGCCACCTGCCGGTCTGCCGCCTGGTCTCCCACGCAGAGGGCCGTCCGCTGGGATGGGCCGCCCTCAGCCGTGTCTCGGCGCGCCCGGTCTACGCCGGCGTGGCAGAGGTCAGCATCTACGTGGCGGAAGCCGCCCGCGGCGCCGGCGCCGGCCGCGCGCTCTTAACCGCCCTCGTCACCGAGGCCGAGCGCCACGGTCTTTGGACTCTTCAGGCCGGTATCTTCCCCGAAAATCGCGCCAGCCTCGTCCTGCACCAGAAAGCCGGTTTCCGCGTAGTCGGCATCCGCGAGCGGCTGGGCGCTCTCAACGGCCTCTGGCGCGACGTGGTGCTCATGGAGCGCCGCAGCCAGGTGGTGGGAGTGTGAATCACCCGGGCCGTAGCTTTGTCGGCGCATGAATACGATGCCACGCGGAAGCTGTTGCTGCAACGCTCCGCCGAACGCTCCCTCCGCCAACTGACGGGCACCGCCATCGCCCGAAGGCTGAACGTCGAACTGCCGGAATTGGGCAATCGCCGTGCCGACCTGCTGGGAGAAACTGCCCGTGGCGGCCTGATCCATATCGTACTGCACGGCCAATCGCAGGTCGTTGGCCGGGATCAGTCAACGAGCAAGTGCCAACCCTGTTACCGACAGCGCAGCCGGAGCTTCCTTCTTGAGAGAGAAGCGAGTTACCTAATGAGGACCCTGCGCGTTGGAATTGCCGGTTACGAACAGATGAAAGCCCGCCCGATTGCGATTGCCCGCGGCCAATACACGCCGGCGGCCAGCGAGCCGAAGGTTTGGTTCGCATCCGCTGAGAGCTTCGCGAGGGTTCCGTCCGATCGCAATCGTGCCTTGCTCGGGATCATCGCCGCATCTGGTCCCGCATCACTTACGCGCCTGGCCGAATTAACCGGGCGAACGAAGTCCAATCTCTCCCGGACGCTGAAGACCATGAAGAGGTACGGCTTCGTTCAACTCACCCACGGGGCATGGGGATCGATCATCCCGAAGGTTCCGTACCAGAAGATCACGTTGACGTTGCCATTGTTAGAACCG
>DATJRE010000179.1:0-7601 GCA_035505095.1 Bryobacteraceae bacterium
CATCGGCCCGCAGCTTCGCTCCACGCTTCCTCCCCACAATCGGTCGCCCTCATGCAGTTGCGCTTCACTTCGCTCATTGTGACCAACTCGCGACGGGACTTGCACCCGTAAGAGTGCGCCCATGCTGGGCGCACAAGCAAAGGGCGCCCGCCGCAGCGGGCGCCCTCTTTCCGAGCCGATCAGTTTCCGGCCATGGAGCGGAACGCAGCGTAGAGCAGTCCGGACAGTAACGCCGCGGCCGGGAGCGTGAACACCCAGGCAGCCGCGATACTCTTGACCGTCGACCACTGCAGGCCGCTCTTGTTGGCGGCCATCGTGCCGGCTACGCCGGAACTGAGCACGTGAGTCGTACTCACCGGCAGCCCCAGATTGTCGGCGGCAAAGATGGTGGCCGCCGCGACAACTTCGGCCACCGCGCCCTGGCATAAGTCAGGTGCTCCTTGCCGATCCTCTCGCCGACCGTGACCACGATGCGCTTCCAGCCCACCATGGTGCCCAGGCCCAACGCCAGCGCCACGGCGACTTTCACCCACGACGGGATGAACCTGGTGGCCTTGTCGACGTGCTTCTTGTAGTTGTCCAGCGCGGCGATCTCCTGGCTGTTGAATCCACCCTGGTGATTCTTCACCATCAGACGGATGGTCTCGCTGGTGACATACATGTCGTTGCGGACGTTGGTCTGCTGCGACGCCGGGACATGGCGATAATCGCCATACGCGTCCACCGAGCCGGCCACGTCCTGGACCAGCTCGCGCAGCGCCGTCATGGTGGCGGGCTGGAGCTTTTTGGTTTGGAGATACGTGGTCAGCTCCTGGCGCGCATCCGCGCCCATGATGGCATCGCGATCCACGTGGGTGTTGACGATGGACTGTACCTGGTGCGAGACGGCAAGGAAATCCTGGATGTCGTGCGCGCTGACGGTATGGTTCAGGGCGTACGCCGTGGGCACTGTGCCGATCAGGATCAGCATGATGAGCCCCATCCCTTTCTGCCCGTCGTTGGAGCCGTGGAAGAAACTCACCAGCGTGCAGGTGATAAACAGAAGCGCGCGAATCGGGAACGGCGGAGGGTTGTCGTCCTTGGGAGCTTCATAGAGCTCGGGATACTTGATGGTGAGCTTCGAGAGCAGGAAGAACAGGAACGACAGGCCAAAGCCGAAGATCGGCGAAATCAGAAGGACCTGGAAGACCTTCGTCGCCTGCGCCCAGTCGACTCCGGAAGTTCCGCTGACGGAACTGGCCATGAGCTGGTTCGCCACGCCTACGCCGATGATGGAGCCGGTCATGGTGTGGGTGCTGGAAGCGGGCAGCCCCAACCACCAGGTGCCGAGGTTCCACAGAATGGCGGCGATCAGCAGCGCGAACACCATGGCGAACCCGGCCCCGGAACTCACTTTGAGGATCAGTTCCACCGGGAGCAGGGTGATGATGGTGAATGCCACCGTTCCCGCCGAGGTCAGCACCCCGGCCAGGTTGCACAGGCCCGACCACACCACGGCGATGTTCGGGTCCAGCGAGTGGGTGTAGATCACCGTGGCCACCGCGTTGGCCGTGTCGTGGAATCCGTTCACGAACTCAAATCCGAGTGCGATCAGAAGTGCTGTGAAAAGAAGAAGATATGGCCACGCGCTACCAAGCCTTGTGCCGCCCAGATCGCCGGCGACGTGGGCGCCCACATAGCCAAGCCCGCCAATCAGGGCGATCAGGACGATCGCACCGCTGATCCAGCTTGGCATTCTCTTCTTGCGGTCGAGGAGCGTTGCTCCCTTAGGGACTTCTAGAGTTGCAGCCACGTCGGCCATGGAAAGCTCCGTGAGGTGGATTGAAAAGCCTGTCCGGCAGGAGGAGTGGGAGAAATCGGACTGATGCCACCGATACACCCGGGACATGAAGTGAAGTTGAAGACTCTGTGAACAAGGCGAGAACGGAGCCGTCCATTGCTCCCGTTTTGGTGCAACTCGGTCCAAGTTGGAAACGATGTGACCGATCTCACTGACGGGATTGTGGAAAACGGCCGATAAGGGGTTTATCCGTTATGAACAGCGCTCGCCGGTAGAGCGAATCGCATTTTGGTTTCGAGGTCGAAGCAGGAGATCCCTATGGCATTTCTGGCCGCTACCCAGATTCGGAGCACCTCCTGGCCGATCACCGTCGGCGCCGAGGGCATCGCCGCAGCGCAATTTGCGCGCTGCGGATTCGACGTGCTGGTGCAGGCCGGCCGCGACAAATCCTGGTATGACCTGGTGGTGACCCGCACCGGCAGCCTGCTGAAGGTCTCCGTAAAAGCGAGCGACGACGGCGAGTGGCGCCTGACCAGCGGTTATTCGCGCAACGATCAGGCTATCGGCATGTCGTTCGACATCCGCAACGCGATCGATCGCTGGCTGGCCAGCCACGGCTCCCGCACCATCTGTTGCCTGGTGCAGTTCCACACCGTCTCCATCGATGAGATGCCCCGCATTTACCTTGCCCTGCCCGCCGAAGTGGCGCAAATCATGCGTGAGACTGCCAGTCGCATCGGCCGCTGCGCGCTTCGCGAAAGTTATGAGTGGACCAGACCCGACGGGTCCACCGGGATAGAGACGCTGCCATCTGCCTGGCGGTTCGGCCCCCAGCGCATTGAGGAGTTGCTCTCTTACCATGCCGGGCAGGTTGTAGCAGCATTCGGTGCAGGTAAGAGCACACCCTCGGCTTCGCCGGGACCCGAACTGGTGCTTCACTGATCCCTGGGCGGTTACGGAATCTGCCGGAACATCACGTATAGCAGTGCAGAGAGCAGCGCCGCGGCAGGCATCGTAAGCACCCATCCCGCCGCTATATTGCGAACGGTGCGCATGCGCAGGCCGCTGCCGTTGGCGGCCATGGTTCCCGCCACGCCGGAGCTGAGGATATGCGTGGTGCTGACCGGCAGCCCGAAGCCGTTGGCTGCAAAGATGGTGCCCATGGCGACGAGCCCTGCGGCCGCTCCCTGCGCGTAGGTCAGATGGTCCTTGCCGATCTTTTCCCCGACCGTCACCACAACACGCCGCCAGCCCACCATGGTTCCCAGGCCGAGAGCCAGTGCCACCGCAACTTTGACCCACGCGGGAATGTAGCGCGTGGCGTGGTCCATCGATTGCCGGTAGGACTGGATCGACTTCCACTCGGCCGGGGTGAATGCGCCGTCATGGTCCTTCTGGATGAGCCGCAGTGCTTCGCCGGTGACAAACATGCTGTTGCGCATGCTGGCCTGCTCTTCGGCGGGCACGCTGCTGTAGTCGGAATAGCGGCTCAGCTCGCCGTCCAAACGGATCACCAGCGTTCGCAAGGCCGGCAGCGTCTGCGGCGCAAGCTGTCCTGTGCGGATATAGCGTGTAGCTTCTGCCCGCGCGGTCACCTCGTTTGGAGCGGGGGGCACGCCGTGCCCATCCAGGATTTGCACCACACGCTCAGAGGCGTTGAGGAAATTGCCAAGGTCCCGCGGGCTCGCGTTGTGGTTGAGCGCATAGGCCGCCGGCACGGTTCCGATGAGGATCAGCATGATCAGCCCCATGCCCTTCTGACCATCGTTGGAGCCGTGGAAGAAACTCACTCCCGTGCAATTGAGCACCATCAGCGCGCGTACCGGAAACGGCGGCGGCGTCTTGCCTTTGGGCGCCCGATAGAGAGAGGGATAGCGGAACAGCCGTTTTGAGATCAGCAACAGTACGCCCGCGACGAAGAAGCCGATGACGGGCGAGATCAGAAGTGCTTCCAGCACCCGCACGGCCTGGCCCCAATCGATGCCGGAGGCTCCCGAATGCGGGTTCAAAAGCTGATTGGCCACGCCTACGCCAATGATCGAACCGACCATCGTATGTGAGCTGGACGCCGGCAAACCCAGCCACCATGTGCCCAGGTTCCACAGGATCGCCGCGATCAGCAGCGCAAAGACCATGGCGAAGCCGGAATGGGAACTTACCTGCAGGATCAGGTCGACCGGCAGAAGCGCGATGATGGCGTATGCCACGGTTCCGGTGGACACCAGGACGCCGCACAGATTGCAGATACCCGACCAGACCACGGCGAGATGCGGTTCCAGCGAATTGGTGTAAATTACTGTGGCGACAGCATTTGCCGTGTCGTGGAATCCGTTCACGACCTCGAATCCAAGAGCGATGACCAGGGCGCCGGCGAGCAGGAAATAAGTACCGGAAGCTGCGCGGGGAACGGTGTGGACGTCTCGCAGAAGATGAAAGCCGATGTACGCGAGGCCGACCACCAGCGCTGCGACAGAAATGCCCCAGCCTAATCGCGACCCCTGGGGGAGGGACGGTGACTCAACGGCGACCGCGATCCCCTGCATTGGTCGCGTTAGTGTAGCCATATCAGCCACTTAGCGCACTCCTGCGGGCGGTGGAGCAGTGCGCAACGCTGCTGGCGCTCTGAGGAAACACTGTAACAAAATGAGATGCGCAACGAGACAGGATTGGAGGCGTGGGCCAGTTAAGGAGGCGTCCATAAATCCATCAGCCGCACGTGCCGCGGCTTTCCGGCTGGAAGGCCCGGGAGAAATCGGGCAATCTCTACCGCCTTCATACTACACCTCCGGCCCGGCCCGCCTTTGTGATGACGGCCGCAGACGAGGACACCCGATATACTCGGATTTCGGGCGGAGTTGCGGCAACCTCATACAAAAGCGGCGCGCCCCGGAGTCATTCCTTGTCTTTTTCCCGTCGTGGATTTCTGAAGTCGCTCTCCCGGACCGCGGTTGTGTTGTCGTTGGAAGACGTTCTCAGCCTGGCGCGGCCTCCGCTGCTGCGGGCACAGGATCAAAAGCCCAAAGGCAGCGCGCGCCAATCCTACTCGGCCGAATCGCGCCCCGCTCCCAAAGGCGTCTTCTCTCCTGTCGCAGGCACACCGCTGGGCGTGCAATTCGTTGACGTCGCCAAACAAGCCGGCCTCAACGTCGAAACCATCTTTGGCGGCGAACACAAGAACAAGTACCTGCTTGAAACCACCGGCTGCGGCGCTGCTTTCTTTGACTACGATCACGACGACTGGCTCGACATCTTCCTCGTCAACGGCTGGCGTCTGGAAGGCTTTCCCAAAGGACACGAGCCCGTCTGCCACCTCTTCAAGAACAATCGCGACGGCACCTTCACCGACGTGACCAAAGGTTCTGGCCTAGAGCATCGTACCGGTTGGGGACAAGCCTGCTGCGTCGGCGACTACGATAACGACGGTCACGACGATTTATTCGTCACTTACTATGGCCAAAACGCGCTCTATCACAACCACGGCGATGGCACCTTCACCGATGTCACGGAAAAAGCCGGCCTGACTCAGCCCGGCCCCAAGACGCGCTGGAACACGGGCTGCACCTGGGTCGATTACGACAAAGACGGCCACCTGGATCTGTTTGTCGCCAATTACGTGGATCTGGATCTCAAGACCGCGCCTCCGCCCGAAGCCGGTCCCTGCACGTATAAAGGATTGCTTGTTGCTTGCGGGCCGCCCGGGCTACGCGGCGGCAAGAACATCCTCTACCACAACAACGGTGACGGCACGTTCACCGACGTCAGCCAGAAAGCCGGCATCTGGAACACAGCCGGCACCTACGGCCTGAGCGTCGCCGCCTCCGATCTCGATAACGACGGCTGGCCCGACATCTACGTCGCCAACGATTCCTCAACCGCCACGCTCTATCAAAACCAGAAGGACGGCACTTTCAAAGACATCGCCATCGAATCCGGCGCGGCGCTTTCGCCCGAAGGCAAGCCGCAGGCCGGCATGGGCGTGTCCATCGGCGATTACAACCGAGACGGCAATCTCGACGTCGTCAAAACCAATTTCGCCGGCGACACCGACTCGCTTTACACCAATCTCGGAGACGGCTCTTTTGAAGACCGCACCTATCCCAGCGGCCTCGGAGTCAACACACGCCTGCTCGGCTGGGGCGTCGGCTTCTTCGACATGGATAACGATGGCTGGCTCGACATTCTCATGTCCAACGGCCACGTCTATCCCGAAGTCGATAAATCCAAGACCGATCTAAAATACGCCGAGCACAAATACCTCTACCGCAATCTGCAAAACGGCCATTTCGAAGAGGTTACCGACAAAGGCGGCCCAGGCATAATGGAAGCCGCCCCGGCACGCGGCTGCGCCTTCGGCGATTACGATAACGACGGCGATATCGATGTCGCGGTGAACTGCGTCAACACGATTCCGCAGCTTCTGCGCTGCGATTCCACGCTCAACCGCAATTGGATTAAGATCAAGCTCGTCGGCGTTAAATCCAACCGCACCGGCATCGGAACCCGCCTCATCGTCACCGCCAAAACCAAGCCCGATGCCGCGAAACCGTTGGCGCAGATGGACGAGTTGCGCAGCGGCGGCAGCTATTTCTCGCAAAACGATCTGCGCATGCACTTCGGGCTCGGGCACGCAACGAAAGTCGAATCGGTCGAGATCCGCTGGCTCAGCGGTCAGGTCGACAAGCTCGAAAACCTGGACGTGAACCGCCTGTATACCATCCAGGAAGGCGGCAAAATCCTTAAGTGCGAAGAGCTCAAGGCCGCGAAGAAGGCCTGAATGCGACCCGTAATTTCACTTGTCTTGATCGCTGCCGCCGGTCGCGCCGAAACCTCTTGCCGGTACCTGAACGCCGCCACCGCAGCTGGAGTCCTCGGCGGCCCGGCCGCCGCACAGGTCAGCGGCGACACCTGTCTATTCACCCACGGCTCCTCAGAGCTGCGCATCGAAGTCCAAACAATAACTCTTCCCTACAAACCTAGCTGTGGTCTGAATCCCGCATCTGTCAAAGCCATCGGCAATGAGGCCTATGCCTGCAGCGGTGACGGGAAAGACGGAACAGCCGCCGAGCAAGTCGTGGGACGCGTCCGCGACCGCGCCTTTCTTGTGAGGCTCGCCTCCCGCGGCATTCCCCGGGCCGCCCTCCGCGAAAAGGCCCGGTCAGTGGCCGAACAGGTCGCCGGCGCCCTGTTTTGAGCGCCCTCACATTATTTTGAAGCCTTGTCTTGATAGTATTAGTCTTATCAACCGCGGAGGTATACCCTGAAACTTCGACTATGTGTTTTCGGCACAGCATTGGCAACCTGTTTCGCCCTAGGTGCATCCGCGGCAACCATTGATCTAGGAATCAACGGCGAAGTCCAGGTTTCCTCCTCGGCAATCTCTTTCGGGCAGTATCCCACCGGCGCCCCCTATGCGCCGGCCCCAGCTTACGGAACCTTCGAAGTCTCTTTGACGAATTCCGGTGTTTTCCAAAACGGCGGAGTCAGCACCGGAGAGTTTGGAACCATCCAGAGTCTCAGCAGCGCCACAACGCCGGTTGGGGTAAACCTCCATCCGACACCCGGCTCATCGCTGCCCTTCATGACCTTCGATGCGGGCGGTTCGAACCTTCAGCTATATCTGACCGAACTGGTACCCGGCACAACTTCCGGTCCCTACACCATGACCGATACGGCTAACGGGGCCATCATTGCGTTCAACGTGGATGGCTTTATCTACAACACCACCACCGGCTCGCGGACGAACTTCACGGGCACCATGTCCGCGACGTTCGACGGGATGACCTCGAGCGAACTGATTGGTGGAACCGATCCGAACACTCCC
>DATJRE010000180.1:0-10452 GCA_035505095.1 Bryobacteraceae bacterium
GCTTCGGTGTGGCGGCTGGTCAGGGAGTAAGGGATGCCGTACTGCGTCAGGTTATTGCAGGCCGACATCTTGCCGCAGAAGCTGTCGCGGCGGTCGCGGATGGTCATCAGGCCGGGTGTATCGGGCGTGGCCTGCACCAGCACGGGGACGGGCAGGCCGGCCAGGCGGAGGGTGTCGGCGATGGCGCGCTCGTCGCCGAAATTCGGCAGGGTGACGATGATGCCGTCGATGGAGTCGCGGTGCTTCTTGAAAAGGTCCGCGCAGCAGGCCGCTTCGGCTCGCGTTTCCACCGCGCCGTACTTGGTCTCCTGCGGGGTGGGGGCCACCGCGCCGTAGCCCGCCTTTTCGAGGGCCGCCAGCATTTCCGTTCGGCCGCTCTGCGCCAGGTGATCGGGGAAGAAGCCCCGGTTGCCGACGACCACACCGAAGGTGACCGGCCGGCTGTTTCCGTTGGTCATGAGGGTCAGTTTCCTTTTCCGGGCGCGAATTTGATGGTGTAGATGGCGCCCAGCGCGATCAGCAGGGCGCCCCACCAGACTCCCGCGTGCAATCCGGCCAGCACCACGGGGTGCTCGGGCGGCGAGATCAGCTCGTAGATTCCCGCGCCGCAGATCAGCAGGCCATAGGCCAGCAGCAGCGCGCCGATGAAGAACCAGATGGAGATCATACCAGGTCGATGCATGGGCTTTTACCAGAAAATGATTTGCACGATCACGAACGCGAGCGCCACTACGCCAGCCCAGAAGACCGGCCGCTGATAGAGCGGCAGGTGGCCTTCGGAGGGAATGTCGGTGCAGCCGTAGACCAGGTTGACCAGCTCGGACTCGGGCTTGGGCTTGGTTACCAGGCTGACGATCAGGGTTACGGCAGCGCAAATGAGGCCGGACCAGAGGGCGCGGAACATGTTTTCAGCCATGTCCTTGGCCAGCGGCGAAAGGGCCACGTAGCGAAGAGCGCTGGGATCGACCTGCACCCAGACGTACATGCCGATGGATGAGCAAGTGCCCGCCAGCAGCCCCCAGAAACCGGCCGCCGGAGTGGTGCGCTTCCACAGCATGCCGAACAGGACGGTGGCGAAGAGCGGCGCGATGAAGAAGCTGAAGAGCGCCTGCACGTAGTCCATGATGCTTTTGAATTGCATCACCAGGTAGGCGGTACCGATGCTGACCAGCACGCCCAGAATGGTGCACCAGCGGCCCACGCTCACGTAATGCGCGTCGCTGGCCTCCTTCTTGAACATGGCGCGGTAGATGTCGTAGGTCCAGACGGTGGAAAACGCGCTCACGTTGCCGGCCATGCCGGACATGAAACCGGCGATCAGCGCGGTGATGCCGAGGCCCAGAAGGCCCGGCCCGCAGTAGCGCGCCAGCATCAGCGGCAGCACCTCATTGTAGCTGTGGCCGCCGGTGGCGACGGCTTGCGTCTCGCCAACCAGGTGGTAGGGCAGCACAGCGAGGCCCAGCAGTCCGGGCAGGATGACGATAAACGGCACGCACATTTTGAAGGCCGCGCCGATTACGGGGGCGAGCTTGGCCGAGCGCAGATCCTTGGCGGCAATCACCCGTTGCACCACCAGGAAGTCGGTGGTCCAGTAGCCCATGGAGATGATGGCGCCCAAGCCGAAGACGATGCCCACCCAGTTGATGCCCATGGGGTTGTCGGAGAAGGATCCCAGGGTGCGCCAGAGGTGGGTGTAGTCCTGGTTGGGGAAACGGGTGTGGATGCGGGCGACCATGCCGCTCCAGCCGCCGGTTTCCACCAGGCCGATGATGGAGATCAGCAGCGCGCCCAACCAGATGAGCACGAATTGCAGCACCTCGTTGAAGATGGCGGAAAGCAGGCCGCCCAGGAACACGTAGGCAGCCACGGTGACCGAAGAGATCCAGATGCTGACGTGGATGTCCCAGCCCAGCACCACCTTCATCACCAGCGCCATGGAGTACATGTTGATGCCGCTCATGAGCACGGTCATGAAGCCGAAGGAGACGGCGGAAAGGGCGCGCGCCGGTTCGCCGTAGCGCAGTTTCAGGTAGCCCGGGACGGAGTGGGTTTTGGAGATGTAATAGAACGGGATCATCACGATGGCCAGGAAGAGCATGGCCGGAATCGCGCCGATCCAATACCAGTGGGCGGCCAGAATGCCGTATTGATACGAAGCGCCTGCCCAGCCCATCAGCTCAAGCGAGCCGAGATTGGCGGCCAGAAAACTGAGGCCGGCCACCCAGGCGGTCATCTCGCGGCCGGCCAGAAAGAAGTCCTCGCCGGTTTTGGTGTAACCGCGGAGGTAGAGGCCGATGCCGATCACCGTGCAGAAGTACAAAATGATGATCGCGAGATCCACGCCGGACAGGGAAACCAGGCGGCTGGGGACTGCCTGGAACCACAGGGCCAGGGGAGGGGGAAGCGCTGTAATCGCTTGCACCTGCTTATCTTATGTATGCGCAGGTAGGATGTCAAGCAAACCGTGAAGGGCCTCGAATGGCGGCAAAGGAAAAATGAAAGTGCCGCATTCCGCCAGGTGGAAACGGGCGGCCGGTGAGCGCCGCGAACCGGTCCATTGGCGCCCGGGAGGGCAAGCCGGGTGAGGTGGAAGTGGCTTCGAGGCGCTTCGGGAAGGACTCGTGTAACGCTGAAGCACGGCGGGCGGCAGGCGAGACCTACTGGGGGCCGGATTTCGGATGGCGATCGGGCTGTGGCGGGGAACGCTGCGGCCAGCCTGAAGCTTCGTTGGGAGAATGATTGGCTACGCGGGGGCCAGGCCCGTGGAAGCGCGCAGGACCAGTTCGGGGTCGAATGAGACCTCCGGGCTGGGCAGCTCCGGCTTGCCGGTCTTGGCCAGGAGGTAATCGCAGATGATGCGGCCGATGCGGTCGCGGGGAATATCGACGGTGGTCAGCGGCGGGTAGCAGAACTCGGAAAGCTTGACGTTATCGAAACCCGTTACCGAAATATCCTGCGGAACGCGCAGGCCGCGTTCGCGCAGCTCGCGCAAGGCTCCTACGGCCATGATGTCGTTCACGCAGAGGATGGCGGTAGGGAGCGGGCCGCTATCCAGCAGGGCACGGGCGGCCTGGCGGCCTCCATCCAGGCTATCGGAATCGGCGCTGGTGCGCACCTGGAGCGCGGGAATCCGCGACATGGCATCCATGACCGACTTCATGCGCTCGTTGATCGGGCCGAGCACCGCGTGGTGGCCGATGAATCCGAGCCGGCGATGGCCCAAGCTGTAGACATGGTCGATTACCTTTTCCATGGCGCGGCGGTAATTGACGCGGATGTTGGCGATGTTGTGGCGGGGACTGCCGACGTCGTAGAACACCACCGGGATATCCGTGCCGCCCAGCTCGTCGATTAATAACGGGTCCATTTCGGAGACGATGGCCGCCAGCCCGGCAACGCGCCGCCCGATCATCAGGCGCAGGCTGCTGGCCAGTTGCTCGGAGCGGTAGTCGGTGTTGGAGACCACCACTTCGAAGCCCGCGGTATGGGCGCAGGACTCAATAGTCTTGTAGATATCGAAGAAAAACGGGTTCTCCATGTTGGAAAGGACCACACCGAGGGTGCGGTTTTTTCCTCCGGCGAGACTGCGGGCGTGGAGATTGGGGTGGTATTTGAGCTCCTCGATGGCCTTGACCACGCGGGCGCGCGTGCTGCTCTTGACCACGCTGGCATTATTCAGCACGCGGGACACAGTAGCGGTGGAAACGTTGGCGCGCCGGGCAACCTCTTCCAGATTCATGGCTTTCCCATTGTACTCGGATAGGACGGGGAGCCAGAGGCGGGTATGGCTTACACATCTTGGGGCGGACCCTTGAGGAACCCTTGAGGATCGGCCACGCCGCTGCGGGTCAAACGCCCAGCCTGGCCGTGGGAGCCATACCCGGACCTGCGGCGGATTCGAGCAATTTGACGAAAGGGTTGCGGGCGCCGGGGCTGCCGGCACAGGTGGGGCGCGCTCCTGGCCGGGGCCCGGCCGGATGCTCAGCCTCATGGCTGCCGCGATATTCTGGAAGTTATCCAAAGGAGCCTTTCTGATGGAAGCCCAAAACTACGCCAATCACCGGCAATTTGTGCCCATTTACCACGTGGTGCTCTTTTCCCTGCTCGTGCTCACGCTGATCGGCGGCGGAGTGAACCTCTACGAATCCTGGGGCGACCACCAGCGGCTCTACAGCGCTTCGTTGATCCTGGTGCTTACGGTGGGGGTGCTGATTCTGTCTTTCCTGTGCCGCATTTTTGCGTTGAAGGCGCAGGACCGGGCCATTCGCGCAGAGGAGAATCTGCGCCACTTTGTGCTCACGGGGAAATTGCTGGATTCGCGCCTGGGGCCGCTGCAGATCGTGGCCTTGCGGTTCGCTGCGGACGCCGAATTTCCGACCCTGGCCCACGAGGCGGCCGAAAAGAGCCTCGCGCCGAATGACATCAAGAAAGCCATCAAAACGTGGCGGGCGGACTTCTACCGGGTGTAGAGCCGATCGGCGCGACCTTTCATCCTCGTAACCCCTTAATTAGTACGGGGGTACGCGAAGTACCCCGCAAGCCTTGCGGAACGCGCGCGGGATTGCCAACATACCAGGAGTGGGCGCGGATCGCTGGTTAACCTATATCTCTTCGCTACGCCCGGATTACAACCGGCAAGCCCCCGCCGATCGCCTGTATTTCTTCCGGGACTACGGACGATTCAAAGACCTGGTGGAGGGTTTGCCCGCCGGCGAAAGAATTCCGCTGCTGATTCTGGCCTACGAGCGTTACCGGGAGTTCGCCCAATGGAAGGACTTCGATGTGGACCGGCACTTCTGGATCTCGGCCTACCACATTCTGATCGGGCGGCTCATGACGGCGCGGCTCAAGCCCACCGCCGCCGAAGCTTGCGTCCTGCTGGGAGTCGCCTGCCCTCTTTCGGGGCACGGCTGTAGCCCAGGGCAGCCCGTGGAAATCGCCCTGCGCGCCTTCCGGAACAGACCCTATGCGGCGGATTTGTTCGAATCGGCGCGTGCCTACCGGGAAGCGCTGGAGCCGCTGCGTGCGGCGGAGGTGCGGCAGGCGCGCAACGCCCTGGACCTGCTGCTGTGGCACGATGTCCACCGGCCCGCGCGCCGCTGTTGGACCGGCCGCATCCAGAAGGCTCTCGCGGCCATGCCGGCGGAGGAAGCCACCGCGTGGCAGTGGCTTCTGCGCAATGCATCGGCAGGGCTGTGGAATGCGGGCGCTGGGAAGACCTGGACGGAAGAGGCCCAACGGCGGCTGGCCGCGGTGGGCGTGAACCGGTTCCTGGAATGCGTAGACCAGTGGTTTTCCTTTTCCGGCGGGGAGCGAGTGCAGTTGAGCGTGCCCGGCAGCCACGTTCTGCGGCTTCTGATTCTGCACGCCGGGCTGGCGAACACCGCGCGGGCCCTTCCCATACTGGCGCGAGTATCGGCGGTGGAATGGTCGCAGCACGAGCCCATGAGGAAGGTTGTGGAGGGGATCACACGAATGCTGGAAACCCGGCAATCCGCGGTCTGACACCGGCAGGGCGCCGTGCACTGATCCTGCCCTGCTCAACGCGATGCCACATAAAATGAGGGGATGCCGACTTCCGCGGCGGTTTCCCAGCGGCCGCCTCAAAGTCACTCCGCAACACGGACGGCGGCGGTGGTGTGCGCGGGCTTCTGCGCGTTTCTGACGCTGTTTGCGCCGCAACCCCTGCTGCCGCTGCTGGCCGCGCAGTTCGCCGCATCCGCCGCCAAGGTCAGCCTGGTGGTGACGGCCTCCACCGTGGCGGTGGCCATTGCCGGACCGCTGGCGGGCATGATTGGCGACCGGCTCGGGCGCAAGCGGGTGATTGTGCCGGCGGCGTTTTTGCTGGCATTGCCGACGCTGTTGGCGGCCACTTCGCAAAATCTCGGGCAATTGATTTTCTGGCGCTTCTGGCAGGGGATCTTCACCCCCGGCATCTTCGTCATCACCATCGCCTACATCAACGAAGAGTGGGAAACCGGCGGAGGCGCGGCCGTGGCGGCCTATGTCACGGGCACCGTGCTGGGAGGCTTCTGCGGCCGCATGGTGGCGGGGGTGGTGGCCGCGCACGCCTCCTGGCGATGGTCGTTCGTGGTGTTGGGGGTGCTCAACCTGTTGGGCGGAATCGCGATTTGGATGTGGCTTCCGGCGGGACGGCGCTTTGTGCGGGCGGGGCGCGGATCGCCCACCCTGCGGCCCATGCTGCGGCATATGCGCAATCCGGAACTGCTGGCCACTTATGCGGTGGCGTTCTGCGTGATGTTCACCCTGCTGGCCACCTTCACGTACATCAATTTCTACCTGGCCGCGCCGCCGTTTGGACTCAGCACGCAGGCCTTGGCGCTACTGTTCGTGGTGTACCTGGTGGGCGCGGTGATTACGCCCGTAGCGGGCCGCTCGATCGACCGGATGGGACATCGCGCGGCCCTGCTGCTGGCCTTCTCGGGTGGCATCCTGGGCATCCTGCTGACGCTGGCGCACCAGATGCCGGTGGTCATGCTGGGGCTGGCGCTGTGCTGTACGGGAGTGTTCATCGGCAATTCGGCCGGAGCGAGTTACGTGGGACAGGTGGCCCGCGAGGCGCGGGCAGCGGCCGTCGGGTTGTACGTAACTTTCTATTACGCCGGCGGCAGTTTCGGCTCGGCGGTGCCGGGACCCTTCTGGAGTCGCGGAGGATGGCCCGCCTGCGTGGCTCTGATCGCCATCGTGCAAATGCTTACGATCGTGCTTTCGGCGGTCTTTTGGAAGCCTTCGCCGGAGCCGGTTCGAGCGGCGGAGGCGGGAGTAGCGGGGGCTTGAAGTCGGGGTCCCCGAGCGGATTCATCGGAGTTAAAAAATGATCGCTCCGAAGATGATGCGAGTGCGACCTCCCGGAACGCGAGTTCTGGCCCGCTGACGGCAGATGGGCCAATGCAAGGGTGGGCGTAATGTGACCAGAACAGCGAAAGTGGGGAGCCACTTTTCACCTTAGGGGATTATGCGTCCAAGTGGATGAAAGGGCACGTGTGGACGCGGTCATTGGAGTGGCCGCTCAGTAACCAAGGTGGCGAAGGGCCATCTGCGCGGTCCGGTTGAGTTCCGCCTTCGTTGAACCATTGGCTGCCTGGATGGATAGACCGGCGATAATCGTCGACAAATACCTCGTGTAGTCGTCTACGTCGATATCCTTCGACAACTCACCGCTCTTTCGCGCTTTAAGAAGGCGCTGCCTTAAAGCAACCTGATTCTGTTTGCGTATCTTCGTCATGAGATCTCTCGCCGGTGAAGCATCCGGACTGCATCCCACCGCCCCCGCCAGCGTCATGCAGGTCGGCGGATGGCCGGGCGTGGTGAGGAACGCAACCGTGTTGTCAAAGAGTGCGCGAACAACCTTTTCGAGAGTCGGTTCCTCCAGTGCCTTACCTGCGTATTGCGCTCGCATTTCCACATAACGCTTTACCGCCAGCTCAAACAACGCGTGCTTGTCACCAAAAGCCGCATAGATGCTTGAGGGGTTGAGACTCATCGCCTGAGTAAGATCGGCCATGGATGTTCCTTCGTACCCACGTTCCCAAAAAAGCAGCATCGCCGCTTCCAGAGCGGCGTTTTTGTCAAAGCTGATTGGTCGTCCAGTCTTCCCGTTCCCTGTTTTCACGGCTTTCCTCACCACAGGAATATTAGATCGCGGAATGGTGCATCCGACTCACCTTTGAATTCATCTGTAACAACTGTTCCGGAATATCCGGGCGGACTAAAGCACGGTTGAAATCCGGTGCGGCGGCGATTTTAATTCACGAAGGGGAGAAAGCAATGAAGGTTCTCGTGATAGGCGCAACGGGTAGGATAGGCAGCGAGGTTGTCAAGGAGCTTCTTCAGCGGGGAGCGGACGTACGGGCTTTCACCCGCAAGCAGCGCAAGCCGGGCGCGTTTTCTGGCGCCGTAGAGATCGCTCTCGGCGACCTGACTGATGCGGTCTCAATAGGAGAAGCGATCAAGGGAGTTGACAAGCTATTCCTGCTGATTGGGGAGGAGAATGTCCCTGTCGAGTTAACGCAGGCTCTTACTGCTTATGGCCTGGCAAAGAGGGCTAATCTGAAACATGTGACGTACGTCTCGATATATAGAGCGGATCAGTTTCTCGAAGTGCCGCATTTCGCAAACAAGTATGCCGTGGAGGAAGCGATGCGTGCAGGCGGGATGCCTTATACGATTCTGCGCCCGGCATACTTCGCTCAGAATGACCGCCGGCTCAAGCCTGAGTTAACGGGGCTCGGCGTATATCCGATTCCCGTGGGGAACGAGGGCCTGGCTGTAGTGGACGTTCGCGACATTGCGGAGGCGGCCGCGATATCCCTCACAGAGGAAGGCCACAACGGAAAAACGTACGACCTGGTTTCCTCAGAGATGTTGCGTGGCCCGGATGCGGCAGCTACGTGGTCGCGGCTGCTGCGCAAAGAAATCGCTTACGCGGGACACGCAGATTTCGACGGCTTTGAAGCGCAGTTGCGGGAAAAAGGGAGTCCGAGTTGGCTGGCTTACGCCGTTCGAGCCATGTACCAGGGCTTTGTCGAGCGGGGATACAGCAACACCGAGCACCAGGCGGCGTGCTTTGCTGCCTTGCTTAGGCGCCAGCCGAGAACGTACAGCAGCTTCGCCGAAGAACTGGCACGGGAGTGGGCTGTAGCGTAAGCTCAAGCCTGGTTTTGGCCGTATTTTCACAGAACGCAAATTCAGACCACTGAACACGGCAGCGATTCCGTCCGATGACCCACGACGGAATCCGTCCAGTTGGTCATCAGGCGAAAGTTACTGACGCAGCAAAGAGGAAACGACCGGTTCTAAACACTTGTTGGGTGCTGGCTTCGTTCAGAGTGCCCGGATGCCGATTGACATGACAATTGCCGGGAGGCGCCCACATCGAAGGAGAAATCAATGCAAGCTGAAACCCGTGAGAACGAAGAAATCAAGCAGTCCTGGTCGCTGATCCATCCCCTCAGCCGTGAAGATTCTGCCGCAATGACTGCCCTGAGATCCGCGGTAGCAGCCATGAAAGGCCAACTCGTAGGAGTCGCTGCCCGCGCTGCGTTTGACGGCATCATGGAGCGCGTCGCAGCCCCCGAAGGCGTCACCTTTGAGGCAGATACGTTTGGAGGCATAACCGGCTGGTGGGCAAAACCTGCCCAGGCCCCGACGGGCACCGCCACCCTCCATCTGCATGGTGGTTGGTTCAATTGGGGAACAGCCCAGGCGTTCCGCCACTTCGTTGGCCACATCGCAATAGCCGCGGGAACGGATGCGTTCATCCCCGATTACCGGCTCGCTCCGGAGCACCCTTTTCCGGCGGCAGTGAAGGACGCGGAGGCGTGTTATCGGGCGCTCGTTGACCGGGGAATCAAGAAGATCGCGCTTACCGGCGATTCGGCCGGTGGCAACCTTGCGCTGGTGCTTTTGTCCATGGCTACCGCGCAAGCGGGCCCGGCTGGGATCGCCCCACTGGGTGCGGTCGTACTATCTCCCATGACGGACCTTGCGCTTACCGGCGAGAGTCTCGAAACGCGAGCCGAAGCAGACCCATACTTCGTCAGGTCCCAAGCCGCCGGCCTGGTGCGTTCTTACTTGGGTGAGAGCGATCCCAAGAATCCTTTGGCGTCCCCACTTTATGGGGATCTGAAGGGGCTACCCCCAGTTCGCGTCCACGTGGGAAATGATGAAGTGCTGCTCGACGACTCGCGGCGCTACGTGGAGCGGGCTGTTGCGGCCGGCGTCGACGCCAGGGTCGACGTATGGATGGGAATGCCACACGTGTTCGCCAGCAGTGTCGGAAATATGCACGCTGCTAACCAGGCACTGCTCGCGATTGGCACATTTCTGAAAGATTTGCTGGAGGTGGGTTCAACTTCAACACGGGAAAGGGAGGTTCTATGAGCTACGCAATTCTAGGTGCAGGCAAAGTCGGACAGGCACTCGCCACGGCGTTTGCCCGAAAAGGGATTGAAGTGGCAATCGCAAGCAGGCGGCCTGTCGAGGCGCTTGCGCCGGTCGCAAAGGCAATCGGACCAACGGTCGTCCCCAAGATGTTGCGGGACGCAGTCAAAGCCGAGATCGTCTTCTTGGCTGTTCCTTTCGAAACCTACAAAGAGGTGGCGAAGGTCACTCAAAGCTGGCAGGACAAGATCGTGATTGACGTAACAAATGCTTATGGTGTGCCTCCCGAAAAACTCGGCAACCTTCCTTCCTCCGTTGTGATATCGAAAGCCTTACCCGGAGCACGCCTGGTGAAGGCATTCAACCATCTACCCGCGGAGACCCTGGCGGAAGATCCTAACGTCGTGGGCGGCCGCCGCGTAATATTCCTCTCAAGTGACGACCAAAATGCTGCTGAGAAGGTTGCGAAATTAGTTGAACGACTCGGCTTTGCACCTGTGTGGCTAGGGAGGCTTAAAGAGGGCGGCTTGCTCGTCCTGGCGCAAGGGA
>DATJRE010000181.1:0-13709 GCA_035505095.1 Bryobacteraceae bacterium
GCACCTGTTCGTCAATCACCGGCTCACCTCGGCGCTGCTCACCCGGATTCAGCAGGCCGGCATTCCGGCCGTGGAGATCTTCTGCGCGCGCCAGCATCTGGATTATCGCAACAAGGCGCAGATTGCCGAACTGGGTCACTGGTTTCGCGATTCCGAGCTGAAGCTGCATTCGCTGCACTCTCCCATGTACAACGACGAAATCTGGGGCCGCTCGGGACCGCATGCCGTGATCACCATCACGGAGCAGGTGAAAGGCCGCCGGCTGGAGATGGTGGACGAAATCAAGCGCGCCATCGAGATTGCCGAAGTCATCCCCTTCCGCTACCTGGCGCAGCACATGGGCGTGAGCGGCGAAGAGTTCGACTTGCGCAAATTCGACGCGGCCTTCGCGGCGCTGGAAGAGCTGTGCATCTTCGCCCGCCAGCGCGGCGTGGAGATCCTGCTGGAAAATATTCCCAACGCGCTTTCGAGCGCCCAGCGCCTGTTGCAGTTCAATACCCTGACGCACCTGGGCATGCACTTCGTGTTCGACTCCGGCCACGCCCACATGGGCGAAGGCGTGGAGGCGGCCTACAACCTGATGCAGGACCGCATCCGTTCCACCCACATCCACGATAACGACGGCAAGTCCGATACGCACATCTTTCCGCTGGTGGGCGAGGGCGGCTCGATCGACTGGAAGAGGACTATGGAGCTGCTGCGCAGCCGCCCGGATCAATACCCGCTGCTGCTGGAGCTGAAGGAAGTGCCCGGGCTGCCCAATCCGCTGGAGAAGGTGAAGGAAATCTTCGACCGGCTGAACGACCAATGACGGGCATGCACCGGACCGCTGACCAATCATGATTCCGCGAATCACCATCGCCCAGGCCGGCGCGCACGTGGGCGAAACCGTTCAGATTGACGGTTGGCTTTACAACCTGCGCCGCTCCGGCAAAATCGCGTTTCCGATTGTGCGCGACGGCTACGGGCTGATGCAGTGCGTGGCCGTGAAGAGCGCACTCCCGGAGGCGCTGTTTGAGACCATCAAAAACCTGACCCAGGAATCGTCCATCATCGTGACCGGCAAGATCCGCGCCGAGCAGCGCGCGCCGGGCGGATTTGAAATGGACCTGGAGAACCTGGAGGCGGTGCAGCGGGTGCCCGAGTCCGACCCCTACCCGATCACGCCCAAGGAGCACGGCATCGAGTTTCTGCTGGAACACCGGCACCTGGCGCTACGCGGGCAGCGGGCCCACGCCATTCTGGGCATCCGCCATGAAGTGATCAAAGCGGTGCGTGACTATTTCGATTCGCACGGCTTCACGCTCGTCGATACGCCAATCTTCACTCCCGCCGCCTGCGAAGGCACCACCACGCTGTTCGAAGTGGATTATTACGAAGGCGAGATGGCCTACCTGACGCAATCCGGCCAGCTCTACAACGAAGCGACCGCCATGGCGTTCGGCAAAGTTTACTGCTTCGGGCCGACTTTCCGGGCGGAGAAATCCAAGACCCGGCGCCATCTGCGCGAGTTCTGGATGGTGGAGCCGGAAATGGCCTACGCCACCCTGGAAGACGTCAAGCGGGTGGCCGAGGAGATGCTGGTCTTCATCGTCAGCCGGGTGCTGGAAGACCGCCGCGAGGAACTGAAACGCCTGGAGCGCGACGTCACCAAACTGGAAGCCATTCAGGCGCCCTTCGACCGCATGACCTACGACGAGGCCATCGAGATCCTGCACCAGAAGGGCAGTCCGATCCAGTGGGGCGACGATTTCGGCGGCACCGACGAAACCGTGCTCACCCAGGACCGCCAGCGGCCCATCATGGTGGACCGCTTTCCGGCGTCCTTTAAGGCGTTCTACTTCCAGCCCGCCGCGGATCGCCCGGACGTGGTGCTGGGGGTGGATGTGCTGGCGCCCGAAGGCTACGGCGAAATCGTGGGCGGCGGCCAGCGCATCCACGACCTGGACCTGCTGCTCGCGCGCATCGAAGAGCACCACCTGCCCAAGGAATCCTTCCAGTGGTACATTGACCTGCGCAAGTACGGCTCGGTGCCGCACGGCGGCTTCGGCATGGGCATCGAGCGCTGCGTGGCGTGGATCTGCGGCATTGAGCACATCCGCGAGACGATTGCGTTCCCGCGGACGCTGTACCGCTGGGCGCCGTGATGCGGGGGAAGCGGAAAACCTCGACGCGGAGGGTGCCCGTGTCGGATCACGGCCTCTAGTATGCGCCAGACCCACATCTCCATCATCGGCGCGCCACTCGATCTGGGCGCGGGGCGGCGGGGCGTCGATATGGGACCCTCCGCCATGCGAGTGGCCAATTTGAATGCGCGGCTGGCGGCGCTTGGCTACGAGGTGGAGGACCTCGGCAATGTGCCGGTGCGGCAGGCGGAGGCTACCCCCGAGGGGCATCCGCACGCCAAATTCCTGCCGCAGATCGCGGCCACCTGCCAAAGCATCGCGGTTCAGGTGCAGGGCGAGCTGGAGCATGGCAGCCTGCCGCTGGTGCTGGGCGGCGACCATTCGGTGGCCGCGGGCACCGTGGCGGGCGTCTCGAAGCATTTTCGCCAGCGCGGGCAGAAGATCGGGCTGATCTGGCTGGATGCCCACGCCGATATGAATACGCCCGAAACCAGCCCCAGTGGCAACGTGCACGGCATGCCGCTGGCGTGCATCGTGGGGCTGGGTCCGCCGGAGTTGAGCGAGATCGGCGGGTATAAGCCGAAGGTGGCGCCGGCGAATGTGGCCATCGTGGGGCTGCGGGACGTGGATTCGTTCGAGAAGCCGCACGTGCGGGAATCGGGCGTGCGGGCCTTCACCATGCGGGAGATCGACGAGCGCGGCCTGCGCGCGGTGATGGAGGACGCTATTCGCCTGGCCACCGCGGGCACCGCCGGATTTCATCTTTCGCTGGATATGGATTTCGTGGACCCGCGCGACGCTCCGGGCGTGGGCACGCCGGTGCGCGGCGGCGCGACTTATCGCGAGGCTCACCTGGCCATGGAAATGATTTGCGATTCCACTATCGGCGGTGCCAAGGCCATGCTCTCGATGGAAGCCGTGGAAGTCAACCCGGTGATCGACGAAGTGAATCGCACCGCCGACCTGGCGGTGGAGCTGATTCAATCCGCGCTTGGAAAGCGTATCTTATGAAACTGCGAGTTGCCCTCATTTATGGCGGCCGCACCGGCGAGCACGATGTATCGCTGCGTTCGGCCGAGGCCATCATGGCCGCCATGGACCCGGAGAAGTACGAGAAGGCGGAATTCTTCATCGACCGGCAGGGCAAATGGAAGCCGCGGCCGATTCTGCCCGAACCCGGCGCGCACCCGGACATCGACGTGGTGTTTCCGGTGCTGCACGGGACCTTCGGTGAGGATGGCACCGTGCAGGGGCTGCTGGAACTGGCCGATTTGCCGTATGTCGGCGCCGGCGTGCTCGGCTCGGCCGTTTCCATGGATAAGGATATGATGAAGCGGGTCTGCCGCGAGCGCGGTCTGCCGGTGGTCGAGTACCTGACGTTTTACCGGGAGCAGATCGATACAGACGCGGTGTGCGGCCGCCTGCCCTACCCGGTCTTCGTGAAGCCGGCCAACCTGGGATCGTCGGTGGGGATTTCGAAGGCCACCAACTGCCAGGAACTGGAAGCCGCCCTGGCGCTGGCGGCGCAATTCGACCGCAAGATCATCGTGGAGCGCGGCATTGACGGCCGTGAGCTGGAATGTTCGGTGCTGGGCAACGAAACGCCCATCGCGTCACTGCCGTGCGAGATCCTGCCGTCGAAGGAATTCTACGATTACGAGGACAAGTACCTGCTGGACAAGGCTCGCACGGAGGTGCCCGCGAACCTGCCGCCGGAGACCACCACTGAACTGCGGCGGCTGGCGGTGGAGTGCTACCGGGCGGTGGAGTGCGAAGGCATGGCACGAGTCGATTTTCTGCTGGAGAGCGCCACCGGCAAACTGTATCTCAACGAGATCAATACCATTCCGGGCTTCACCTCGATCAGTATGTATCCCAAGATGTGGGAGCACAGCGGGATTGGCTTCTCGGCGCTGATCGACCGGTTGATCGAGCTGGCGCTCAGCCGCCAGCAGCGTAAAAAGGCCACCCGCTTCGCGCGATAAAATAAGAGTGCCATGGCGACGGTTCCGAACACCAGAACGGTGACCTATGAAGAGTGGCTGCGCATGCCGGAAGTGAGCGACGCCATTGAGGAGGTGGTGAACGGAGAGATACGGATTATGCCGCCGCCGAAGTGGGTTCACACCAGGATCGTAGTCAATCTGAACCTGGCTATCACGGCCCAGGTGGATGCACGCGAGGTGATCGTGGTGCCGGCCCAGTTTGGCCTGATTATTCGCCGCGTACCGCTCACGTCGAGAGTTCCGGACCTGGCGGTTTTTCGCACAAGCACCATCGAGGAGGAGGATGGCTACATCCATTCCGCGCCGCAGCTTGTGGTGGAGGTGATTTCGCCAGCGAATACGCGTCCCAGAATCGAGGAAAAGGTGGCCGATTATGCCTCGCTTGGAGTTCACGAGGCTTGGCTCTTTTGGCCTGAGGCGAGGACCGTGGAAGTGCTGTACCTGGAAGAGGGCCGAATGCGGATTGTGCAGGTTCTGAGGGAAGGCATCCTCACCCCCAAGCACTTCCCGCAAGTGAAAGTGGAGATCGCCGCGATCTGGCCGGAGTAAGGCATATGGCAACTGTTCCCAATATCAAAACGGTGACCTATGAAGAGTGGCTGCGCATGCCGGAGGTAAGCGACGCCACTGAGGAGGTGGTGAACGGAGAGATACGGATCACCCCCGCGCCCGAATGCTCTCACGGCGAGATTGTAGACAACGTTCTCCGTGAAATCGCTTCACAGGTAGACCGTAGGCTGGTCAAGGTAGCTGTTGCTCAATTCGGTTTGATCATTCGCCGCTCTCCGCTGAGTGTCAGAGTTCCGGATCTGGCGGTTTTCGAAAGAAGCACCATCGCCGTGCAGGATGGCTATGTCCGCTCTGCGCCTCAGCTTATCGTCGAGGTGTTTTCGCTATCGCAAACTCGCGAGGACATGGAAGAGAAGGTAGCGGATTATGCCTCGCTCGGAGTTCCCGAGGTCTGGGTAATTTCGCCGAAGGAAAGAACAGTTGAGGTACTTTACCTTTCTGACGGCCGCTTGCGCCCCGTGCAGGTTCTGAGCGATGGCATCCTCACCCCGAAGCACTTCCCGCAAGTGAAAGTGGACATAGCCGCGATCTGGCCGGAGTAACGCATTATGGCAACGGTTCCCAATGTCAAAACGGTGACCTACGAAGAGTGGCTGCGCATGCCGGAAGTGAGCGATGCCACTGAAGAAGTGGTGAACGGAGAGATTCGGATTATGCCCCGGCCCACGTGGGTTCACAGCCGGATCGTGCGTAACCTGCGCCGCCAAATCGAGGCGCAAGTAGACGCGAGTGCAGTGACGGTGGTTGTGGAGCAGATCGGTCTGATCATTTGCCGCGCACCACTCACGTCGAGAGTTCCGGATGTGGCAGTCTTCGAAAACAGCACGATTATGGAGGAGGACGGCTACATCCATTCCGCGCCTCAACTCGTCGTAGAAGTCCTTTCGCCGGCCAATACCCGTCGCAATATTGAGGAAAAACTCGCCGATTATGCCTCGCTTGGAGTTCCCGAAGCCTGGCTCGTCTCGCCGGAGGCCAGAACGGTGGAAGTGCTCTACCTGGAAGAGGGCCGCTTTGTCCGCACGGGTCTCCTGGCGGAAGGTGTGCTTACTCCCAAACATTTTCCGAACGTGCGTGTAGATATCGCCACGATCTGGCCGGAGTGACACAGTTGAAACCCGTCCCACCCTCCTACGTCCAACTCGATAATCAGGAAATCTGGCCCTATTGATGCTTCGCCCCGCCGCCCTAGAGCCGTGCCTTTCGTCAGCCTGCCGGCGCGCCGCGTTGCTCTGCCTTCTGGCGGCCTCCACCCTGCTCGCCGCCGACGACCTGCCTTCCCAGATGAAAAGCGTGCTGGACGCCTACATGGCTGCCGAGCGCAACGCCGCCGACCCGGTCAATATGGAGGGCATCTTTTACCAGGGCGCCATCCCGGCACTGCTGCGCGGCCTTGACCCGCATTCCATTTTCTTCAACCCGGATCAGTTCGACCAGCTCCGGAAAATGGAGCAATCGGAGCAGAAGGGCTTCGGGAGCGTGGTGTCGCTGCTGCCCGGCCGCGTGATCATCCTGCAAACAGTGGCGGGGACGCCCTCGGCCAAGGCGGGCCTCCTGCCGGGGGACGAGATTCTGGCCATCAACGGCTACCTGATCAGCCGGCTGGATCTGGATCAGCTTACCCAACTGCTCTCGCAATCGCGGCAGCGGCCGGCGCAGTTGGATGTGCGGCGTCCCGGCGCCATGCGGCTGATGCACCTGACGCTGATCCCCGAAGACATGCAATCGCCCAGCGTGGAGCGGGCCTTCTTTGTAGGCGCAGGCATTGGCTACATCCGGGTGGCCAGCTTCGATCAGAATACCGGCATCGAGATCCGCCAGGCCATTGAAAAGCTGGGCGGGAACCACCTGGCGGGCCTGGTGCTCGACTTGCGCAACAACCCCGGCGGGGTGGTGGATTCGGCGCTGGATACGGCCTCTCTGTTTCTGCCGCCGGGGGCGAAGATTGTCACCGTGCGCGGGCGCCACGTGCCTGAAAAAACGGAGGTGGTGCCGGCGCTGGCCAAACCGTACCAGTTCAAGCTGGCGATTCTGATCAACGAGAAAACCGCCAGCGCCGCGGAGATCGTTTCGGGAGCCTTGCAGGACCAGGACCGCGCCACCATCCTCGGAGAAACCAGTTTTGGCAAGGGGCTGGTGCAGAGCGTGTATCCGCTCTCGAACGGCGCCGGGCTGGCGCTCACCACGGCGCTCTACTACACCCCCAGCGGCCGCTCCATTCAGAAGCCCTTCGAAGTACAGAGGCCGGGGGAAGGCGGCGGCTTTGAACTGGGGGCAGTCACCGAGCATCCCAATCAGCAGACCGTGTTCCACACCAGCAAGGGGCGCACGGTGACGGGCGGCGGCGGCATCCATCCGGATATCGAGGTGGTGCCGCCTCCCATGGACCGGCTCAGCGCCGCCCTGGAGGCCAGCGGCTCCTTCCCCAATTTCGCCACCGAATACCTGCACGACCACAAGGTCACGGCGGATTTCGAAGTGACCCCGCAAGTGATCAACGCCTTCCAGGTGTTCTGCACCGATCGTTCCATTCAACCCAGCCTCGCCGAATGGCTGGCCGAGCACGATTTCATCGAAAACCGCCTGAAGACCGAAATCTTCAATCAGGCCTTCGGAGTGGAGAAAGGCGATGAGGTCGAGGCGCAACGCGACCCGGTGATTCGCAAGGCCATCGAAGCCCTGGGGGCCTAGTTCCTAGTATGCAATGTTATCCTAAAGTCTTGATCCCTTCCATTTTGTCCTGCTGTGCGCTCCTGGCAGCCGCGGCTTCGGCCGCCCTGGCGCAGACCCCGGTGCTACTCGACGCTATGTCCCAGGAGCTCAACCGCAACTTTACGGTGATGAAGGAGAAGGCCGATCCTCCCCCGTATTTCCTCAGCTACGAGGTCACCGAAATTCAGTATCAGACGGTGTCCGGCACGCTGGGCACGGTGGACGCGACCGACGGGAGCAAGAGCCGCGAACTGGATGTCTCGGTACGCGTCGGCTCTCCCAAGCTCGACAATTACCACCACGTACGGCTGGCGGGTGGAGGCGGCGGGGGCGGCGGGATTGGACGGTCCACGTCTTCCGCTCTGACTTTCGAGGATAGCGTCAACGCCATCAAGCGCCGCCTGTGGCTGGAGACCGACAGCGCCTATCGCGCGGCGGCCGAGCGGCTCATCCGCATCAAGACCAACACCCAGGTGAAAGTGGCGGAGGAGGACAGTTCGGACGATTTTTCGATTGAGCCGCCCTCGGTGGCCATCGAGGCTCCGCCCAAGCTGAAATTCGACAAGCAGGACTGGGAGGCGCGTATCCGCAAGCTTTCGGCGCGCTTCGACAATTATCCCAGCATTCTCACCTCGCACGTGACGGTTTCCGGGCAGACCGATACGCGCTACTTCGTGAATACCGAAGGGTCGCGGCTGGTGTTCGGCCGGGGCTTCGCGAGGGTGATCATCTCGGCATCCGCCAAGGCTTCCGATGGCACCGACCTCAGTTCGTTTGAAACCTTCGAAGCAGTGGATGCCAGCGGCCTGCCGGACGACAAGGTGCTGGAAGCCGCCATCGACCGCGTGGCCAACGACGTTTCGAACCTGCTGAAAGCGCCCGAGGCCGAGCCGTTCGTGGGTCCGGCGATTTTCTCCGGGCGGGCGGCGGGCGTCTTCTTCCACGAGATTTTCGGCCACCGCGTGGAGGGCCATCGCCAGAAGGACGAGACCGAAGGCCAGACCTTCACCAAGAGCGTCAACACCAAGGTGCTGCCGGATTTCCTTTCGGTGATCTTCGACCCGACCAAGCGCAAGATCGACGGCATCGACTTGAACGGCTGGTACGATTTCGACGATGAAGGCGTGAAGGCACGGCCGGTGGTGGCGGTGGATAAGGGCGTGCTGAAGACCTTCCTCATGTCGCGCTCGCCTATCAAAGGCTTCGACCATTCCAACAGCCACGGCCGCCGCCAACCGGGGTATGAGGTGGTTTCGCGGCAATCCAACCTGATTGTGGAATCCACCAACGCGGTTCCGGAGGCCAAGCTCAGGCAGATGCTGATTGCCGAAGTGAAGCGCCAGAACAAGCCGTACGGTCTGTATTTCCGCGACATCACCGGCGGATTCACCACCACCGCGCGGGCCGGTTTGCAGGCCTTCAAAGTGCTGCCGGTGATTGTGTACAAAGTGTATCCGGACGGGCGCCCCGATCAACTGGTGCGCGGCACCGATATTGTGGGAACGCCGCTGGCCAGCTTCGCCAAGATTCTGGCCACCGGCGACAAGCAGGAAGTGTTCAACGGATACTGCGGGGCCGAATCGGGCAGCGTGCCGGTCTCGGCGGTGTCGCCGTCGATTCTGGTGTCGGAAATTGAGATCGAGAAGAAGGCCAAGTCCAACGACCGGCCGCCGCTGCTGCCGGAACCGACCGCCATGGAAGGCAAGGGAGGCGGCGAGTGAGGGGCCTGGTCGTAGCAAGCGGGGTTGCCGCGCTGGCCGCCCTGGCATTGGTGAGCGCGCAGACGCCGCCGCCCGATCCGGTGATTCGCGCGATGCACGACGAACTGGAGCGCGACCGCAAGATTACGGTGGCCAACCTGGAGGCGCCTTACTTCATCGAGTACGTCATGGATGAGGCCGATACGTATAGCGTCTCGGCGAGCCTGGGCGGGCTGGTGGCGAAGCGGCGCGAACGCTATCGCCAGCCCGAAGTGCACGTTCGCGTGGGCGACTATAAGTTCGACAACACTAACTTCGCGGGCGGCGGCTTCGGCGGCTCGCGCTACGACCTGGAGCGCTTTCCGCTGGAGAACTCTTACCCGGTGCTGCGGCGCTACCTGTGGCTGGAAACCGATTCGGCCTACAAGTCGGCGGTAGAGGCGATTTCGCGCAAGCGGGCGGCGCTGCGCAACCTGTCGCAGAACGGCGACCTGGACGACTTCGCGCATGCCGAGCCGCTCCACTCGGTGCATCCCTTCCACGCGCTGGATCTGGACGAAAACGCCTGGGCCGATAAAGTGCGCTCGCTTTCGGCGGTGTTCGCGGATTACCCCGAGGTGAAGAATTCCTCGGTAGAGCTGGAGGCCAGCGCGGGCGGTTACGTGGTGGTGAATTCGGAAGGCACCGAGGTGCGCGAGCCGGAGGACGTGGTCTTCCTGAGGGCCCGCGCCACGGCGCAAGCCGCCGACGGAACCACCTTGCGGGATTCCGTCGTCTTCCATGCGCTGGACCCTGTGCGGATGCCGCCCGATACCGAGATGCGCAGCGGTGTGGTGGATTTGGCGCAGAACGTGGTGGCCCTGGCCAAGGCGCCGAAGGGCGAGGATTACAACGGCCCGGTGCTGTTTGAGGGCGCTGCCGCAGCCCAGGTGTTTGCGGAGGTGCTGGGGCAGAACCTGTCGCTGACGCGGCGTCCGGCAGGCGGCGGAGGGCGCGGCGGCAGCGTGGAACCGAGCGAGTTGGATGGCCGCCTGGGCGCGCGCGTGCTGCCCGAATCGTTCAGCGTGGTGGACGACCCCACGCAGAAAGAGTGGCGCGGACGGCCGCTGTTCGGCAGCTACGATGTGGACCGCGAGGGCGTTCCCGCCAAACCGGTGCAGCTTGTGGAGAAGGGCGTGCTAAAGGGCTACCTGCTGACGCGCCAGCCGGTGAAGGGCTTCGAAGGCTCCAACGGGCGGGCGCGCATGCCAGGCAGTTACGGCGCTTCCCAGGCCAGCATCAGCAATCTGTTCGTGAGTTCTACGGAGGGTGTGTCTCCCGCCGATCTGAAGAAGCAACTGATCGACCTGATGCACACGCGCAGCAAGCCCTATGGCATTCTGGTGCGCCGGATGGATTTTCCGTCCACCGCATCGTTCGACGAAGCGCGGCGCTTGCTTTCGGGCGAACAGGGGAGCGGGCGTCCGGTGAGCGTGCCCCTTCTGGCTTACAAGGTGTATCCGGACGGCCGCGAAGAACTGGTGCGCGGCCTGCGATTCCGCGGCTTCAATACCCGCTCTCTGAAGGACATTCTGGGGGTGGGCAACGACAGCACGGTCTTCGATTTCCTGGATAATCCCATGCCCTTCGCGCTGGTAGGGGCGGCCGAGTACTCTTCGGAGGCCTGCGTGGTGGCGCCCTCGATTCTGATCGACGATATGGAAATGCATCCGATCGACGAAGAACTGCCCAAGCTGCCGGTGGTGCCGGCGCCGGAGTTAATTCGGTAGCCGGTTGTGCGCCTCCTCGGCCGGTACATTTTCCGGGAGATCCTGACCAGCTCGCTGCTGGGCACGGCTCTGGCTACGTTCGTCATCTTCCTCCAGAAGGTCGATAAGCTGTTCGAAGTGCTTCTGGGGGCGGGCAACCCGTCGCCCAAAATCGTGCTCACGCTGCTGGCATATTCGCTGCCGCCGGTGCTGCCGCAGACCATTCCCTTTGGAGTGCTGGTGGGGATTCTGATCGGGCTGGGCCGCATGTCGTCGGATGGCGAGATTGTGGCCATGCGCGCGGCGGGCGTTTCCAGCCGCAAGGTGATCCTGCCGGTGCTGCTGTTTGCGGGTCTGGGCGCGATTCTGGCCGGCGCGGCTTCCCTGCGCATGTCACCCTACTGCCTGCGCGAGGCCACCAATATCACCTACGAGCTGGCGCGGCGGCAGGTGACCAGCGAAATCAAGCCGCGCTCTTTCGTGGAAGACTTCCCCAACATGATCCTGTACGTGGGGGATGTACGGACCGGAACGCCCACGGTATGGCGCAATGTCTTCCTGGCGGACGTGACACCGCCCGACCAGCGCCGGCAGGGGATGGGCGCCAAGGCCGACGGCCCGCTGGTGACGGTGGCGCGCTGGGCCGTGGCCGTGCCCGACCCCGACCACAACCGCGTGCAGCTTTCCATGCACGACCGCGCCACCCACGAGATGGGCAAAGACGGCAAGGCGCACGACAGCGAAATGCTGGTCTCCGACCAGGCTCTGGACGCCAAACCGCCCGAACAGAAGACCCTGGTTTCGCGCGAGATGAATACGCGCTCGCTGATCCACTACTACGGACCGGACTGGATCGACGTGCAGGTGGAGCTGCATTCGCGCTTCGCTCTGCCGCTGGCCTGCATCATGCTGGCGATGGTGGGAATTCCGCTCGGCATTGCCACACGCAAGGGCGGCAAGGGCGCAGGCTATGTGAACGCCGTGTTTCTGGCCTTTTTCGGCTACTACCTAAGTTCCATTTCGCTACTCAACCTGGCCAAGAAGCGCTCGCCGTTCCACGTGCTGGGGATCAAGCTGCCGCCGATACCCATCCCCATGGCCGTGTGGCTGCCGGATGTGGCGTTTTTCCTGGTGGGCCTGGTGTTCCTGTACCGCATGGAGCGGCCGGGCGACCGCGACCTGGTGGGCAGCGTGGTGGGCTGGTTGGAGAAACTGGCGACGCCGTTCAAGCGGCGCACTCCCAAACCGGCGGCGCCGCGAACGCGCCCGCGTTTCTCGGGTTTCCGGCTGCCGCTGCTGCCGCAGATCATCGATACCTACATGCTGGGCAACTTCGTGTTTTTCCTCTGCGTGGTGCTGGCCAGCTTCGTTTCGATGATCCTGGTGTACAACTTTTTCGAGCTGATGGGCGACATGTTCCAGCGCAACATATCGCTGATGACCATGTTCAAGTACCTCTTCTTCCTGGCTCCGGAAGAGATTTACGAGATGCTGCCGTTGAGCGTGCTGGTGGCTGTGCTGGTGAACTTCGGCGTACTGAGTAAGCAGAACGAAATTACGGCCTTCCGGGCGTGCGGGGTGAGCCTGCACCGCCTGACGGCGCCGATACTGATCGGCAGCCTGCTGCTGGCCGGGGGCTTGTTCGCGTTCAATTTTTACTATGTGCCGGCCGCCAACTTACGGCAGCAGAAACTGAGAGACATCATCAAAGGCCGCACCACGCAGACTTATTTATGTCCAGGATGTAAGTGGATTCGGGGCTATGAGGGCCGCATTTACTACTACAAGTATTTCGATACGCAGGAAGACGTGATGGACGACGTGAGCGTGTTCGAGCTGGAGCCTTCCACCTTCCGGCTGACGCGCCAGATCCAGGCCAAGCGGGCGCGCTGGAGCAAACTTTCGAGGACGTGGATCTTCGAGGACGGCTGGAGCAGCGATTTCCAAGGCGCCGAACGGCTTCCCTGGGGGCCTTTCGAAGCCACCACGTTCCCCGAACTGACCGAGCCTCCGGACTACTTCCTGACCGAAGCGGTGCAGGATAAGCAGATGAACTTCCTGCAACTGGGAGACTACATTCGGGGCTTGGAGCAGCGCGGATTCGACACCGTGCGATTACAGGTGCAATACCACCTGAAGTTCGCCGCACCGCTGTTCGCCCTGATTATGGCGATGATTGCCGCGCCCTTCGGTTTCCGGGTAGGCAACCGGGGCCGCATGACCGGAATTGGAATCAGCCTGGCGATCGCCATCGCCTACCGAGGAATTGGAACTTTGTTCGAGAAGATTGGAGATTTGAACCAGCTTATGCCGTCGGTAGCCGCCTGGTCGCCGGACGTGGTGTTCGGGCTGGCGGGGTTGTATCTGTTGCTGAGAATGCGGAGTTAGTCGTTGATTTTATCAGCGTTGATCGGCGTTGATCAGCGGCCGATATTCTACATTTCGCTTGAGAGGGTCTGTGCTCGGGGCGCCAGCAGGGGGTATTGGCCGCTGATGAACGCTGATGAACGCTGATAAAACCAGCGGCTCGTTGGGCGCTAGGTCGCGGGACGTGGTGTTCGGGCTGGCGGGGTCGTATCGTTGTCGAGAATGCGGAGTTAGTCGTTGATTTTATCAGCGTTCATCGGCGTTGATCAGCGGCCGATATTCCCCGTTTCGCTTGAGAAGGTCTGGGATCGGGGCGCCAGCAGGGGGTATTGGCCGCTGATGAACGCTGATGAACGCTGATAAAACGACCCGTTCGTTGGGCGCTAGGTCGCGGGACGTGGTGTTCGGGGTGGCGGGGTCGTATCTGTTGTTGAGACTGCGGAGTTAGTCGCTGATAAACGACCCGTTCGTTGGGCGCTA
>DATJRE010000182.1:0-25789 GCA_035505095.1 Bryobacteraceae bacterium
CCGGGCCGGCCTATGCCGCCAAGGGGCGGGTGGCCGAGGTGCAGAGTCTGTTCGCGCACCTGTACCGCGAGGCCAGCGTAACGCGGCACGCGCCGCTGTTGACGGTGCCGTTCGAGACCCGGCTGGAGGTGGTCGCGGAGCCGGAGTCCCATCGATGGGTGGAGGTGCGGCTGCCCGACGACCGCTCGGGGTGGATCCAGACGGGCGATGTAGCCTTCGACGCCAAGCCGCTGACGATTGCCGAGATGCTGGAGTTGAGCCACCGGTTTCTGGGGCTGCCCTACACCTGGGGCGGCACATCGAGTTTCGGCTACGACTGCTCGGGGTTCACCCAGATGCTGGAACGCCGGCGCGGGGTGAATATGCCGCGGGATGCGCAGCCGCAGGCCGATTGGAGCGGGGTGGCGCCGGTGGAGCGCCAGGACCTGGCACCGGGCGACCTGCTGTTTTTCGGCAGTTCCGCGAAGCACATTACGCATACGGGCATGTACCTGGGCAACGGCAAGTTCATCGACGCGACCACGTATGGAACTCCTACCGTGCAGGTCGACGATTTGAACGATGCCCATTGGACCACGCTGCTGGTGGCAGCCAGGAGGGTGAAATGAACCGGCGCGGTTTTTGTAAATCGGCAGTGCTGGGGCCGGCGGCAGCGGCGACCGGCGTGCTGGGCGGTGGGGCGGCGTGGGCCGCGGGAGGCGCCAGCTTGGAAGCACGGATCGTGCGGCTGAACCTGCAACACACCTGGACCACCACCATGTCGTCCAGCCAGTATCGCGACACGCTGCACACCACTTACCGGCGCGACGGCATCACGGGGCACGGCGAGGGCGCGCCGATTGTGCGCTACCACGAGGATGCCGCGGGCGCGCTGAAGGCCGTGGAATCGGTGCGCGGGCTGCTGCTGGGGGCTGATCCGATGCAGTTTGCAAAGGTGATGGCGCAGGTGTTCGAGAAGGTGCCGGGCGAGTGGGCCGGGAAGGCGGCTATCGATATTGCGCTGATGGACTGGGTGGGACAGAAGCTGGGCGTGCCGCTCTATACGCTATTCGGTCTGGACCCACAGGACGCGCCGCTGACGACCTTTTCGATCGGCATCGATACGCCGGAGATTACGAAGCAGAAGACGCGCGAGGCGGAGGCGTATCCGATTTTGAAGGTGAAGGTGGGACTTTCGACCGACGAGCCGACCATCGAGGCGGTGCGCAGCGTGACCAAAAAGCCGCTGCGAGTGGACGCCAACGAAGGCTGGACGAGCAAGGAAGAGGCGGTGCGCAAGATCAACTGGCTGGAGACGCAGGGGGTGGAGTTTATCGAGCAGCCGATGCCGGCGGCGATGATCGAGGAGACCCGCTGGGTGCGCAGCCGGGTGCACATTCCGGTGATTGCCGACGAAGCCTGCCAGCGGGCATCGGACATTCCGAAACTGCGGGACGCGTACGACGGCGTGAACGTGAAACTGGACAAGAGCGGGGGAGTGCTGGAGGCGTACCGGATGATCGAGATCGCCAAGTCGATGGGGATGCGCACGATGCTGGGATGCATGATTTCGAGCTCCGTGTCAGTGACGGCGGCGGCGCACCTTTCGCCGCTGGTGAATTATGCGGACCTGGACGGCAACCTTCTGATCGCCAACGATCCTTTCCGTGGGGTGAAAGTGGAGAAGGGCAAACTGATCTTGCCGCGGGGTGCGGGATTGGGGCTGACGGCGGCGTAGGGAGCGGGTGTCAGGGCAGCAGTCCGAGGCTTTGGGCCTTGAGCAGGCGAATGGCGATCTGCTGGAGCTCAAACTGCGGGACGGCCTGGGGGTCAGCGCCTCGCCGGGCTTCGTCTTGTCCATGTGCGTTGCTCTGTCGTGATTGCCCGTGCCGGCGCCTCATGCCGCTGCGGCTCAACGGAGCACAGGCGGATCAGAATATCGCTGACCGTCCCAGGTTGTTGCGCGCCATTCGAAGCGCATCGGCGCGGGCCTGCGACGCGATCCCGAGGATCTGGGCCGCAGCCTCGCCGGCCGGCGGAGAGGACCGGGAGCTAGCTTCTCTCCCGGTGCATCACCGCCGGTCTTGATCTGCCCGAGCGGCTACGGGCTACGGTTTGAACAGGAAGATACCCTGCCCGCTGCTCAAGCCCCAGACTCCGCCACCGTTGCCGACAGCGATCGAATCCAGCAGGCCGGTCACCTGGACGAATTGTTGAGAACCCTGATCGAAGTGGAAGATCCCTTCCGCGAAGTTCAACCCCCAGACGCCATTGCCACCGACGGAGATGACTGCCAATTGGCCGGTAACTTCAAGGAACTTGGCGCCTTCGTTGTCGCGGCTCAGTCGGAAAACCTTACCCGTATTACTGTCCACGCCCCATACCACACCGGCCGGCCCGGCCGAGATCTGGGTCAGAAGTCCCGGCACGGTGTCAAAAACGAAGGTACTGAAGTTCCAGTGGAAAATCGCGCCGGCAGAGTTGAGACCCCACACCTCGTGCTCGCCGACCGAAATCTGAGAGAGCTGGCCCGCGGCCTGGTTGAATTGGCCGGTGCAGAAGTCGAATCGGAAGACCTCGCCGGACGCGTTGTTGAGGCCCCAAACTTCCGCCGGGTGGCATGTCTCAAAACCGGGGCCGATGGCGATTTGCGTCAACTGACCGGGTATCTGCTGGAAGGAGCCGTTGGAGAGACGGAAGATCTGCTGGTCCGCGTTCAGGGCCCACACCTCATCCGCTTGTAGCAGGGTACCGCCGCCAACGGCGACAGTGACAAACGG
The DNA here is from genome assembly GCA_035505095.1 of Bryobacteraceae bacterium. GTDB lineage: Bacteria > Acidobacteriota > Terriglobia > Bryobacterales > Bryobacteraceae > JOPF133. The sequence continues at coordinate 2,760 of DATJRE010000182.1, forward strand.
GCCGCTGCCGCCCGGTATCGGTTCAAACTTGCTGGAAGCCGTGTCCCAGGTGACAACCTGAGTGGAATCATTGATCCCCGCCACGGTTTGGTTGCCGATGGCAATTTTGGTCAGGAACCCCGGGATTTGATCAAAACTCTGGGCTGCCGCTGTGGAAGTGAGCGCGCTACAGATTGACAGGACGAGTGCCCCCGTCCATAGCGTGTGGTTGATATTGGTCTTCATCTTTTTTCTCCTTTTATAATTGGGACCCGTTGCTTGAGGTCCGCTTTTTGTCGGGGATGATTTCCCCTGACGATTTGAGAGTAAGGGCGGGGAAAACGGGAGGTATGGAGGCTTTGTAAAAAGATTGTGTACGGGGTAATGCGCGGAGATACTTGGGCCGGCTAGCCGTAGAAATCGAGTCTATCCACCGAGATGCGTTGACGCCATCGTCCCGGGCACGCTCCCAAAGCGACACGATGGTTTTCTTTAACCGCGGCGGGCGGCCAGGATATCGGCACGAAGAACCGGGGCCGTCATCCCTTCACTGTGAGTAAGCACCTCAGCTTGGGCATCGGACAATCGAATCGTGGCAAGATCAGCTTCAGGACTTTCTGCCGGGAGTTGTTCTTGCGGGTCCAGCTTGACGTTGCCGGTCACGGAGCCGTCGGTGGCGCTTTTACGACATAGGTCGCGCCGGACGGCAGGCGGGCGTCGCGTTTCGTCCACGCGCACATGCGGTTCGGCAATCCCTCGGGCATCTGGCGAGACTGCGGGTGGGGATATCGGATTAACAAACTGATATCAAGGGTCTTGGTGCCCCGCGCCGCGGAATCATGCGGAACGGCCGCACGGAGGCACGTGCGAGTGGCAGCGCTCAGGCTGCTTCCAGCAGAACGCCCAGGCCGTCCCCGATCTCGCGGAAACTCTGGCCCGGGTCGGCGAACACGATTCTAAACCCGGCGTCCACCGCCTGGCGAAAGACGCACTAATAAGTAAAATTCCGGCTAAATCTCGCCGCGGTTTCCGCTAAGCTGATTAGGAAGAACAAGCGGCAGTCCCGTCCGGCGGGCCGGAAGAGGGCGGGAAATCCGCGCGACTTATCAGGAGGATGGCATGGAGTTACCTTGCTCCACTCGGAACGTCATGCTGATTGAGGACGATCCCGAGATCCGTGGGATCGTCCGGACTTTGCTGGACGGCGAAGGATTTCACGTCGAGGAAGCCGCCGATGGCCGGGTCGCCCTGGAGCGCGTGTTCCTGACCAAGCCCGATCTCATCCTGGTGGACCTGCGCCTCCCGGGCGCCGACGGCGCGGAGATCTGCAAACGCGTGCGGGCCGGCCGGCTGGACACCCCGATTATCGTAATCAGCGCCGCTAAGGAAGAGTTCGATCGTGTCCTGCTGCTCGAATTGGGCGCCGACGATTTCCTGGTCAAGCCCTTCGGCGCCAGGGAACTGTTGGCCCGCATCCGGGCCGTGCTGCGGCGCACCGCTTCCGCGATTCGCAGATTCGGCAGCATCGAGGTCGACAGCCAAAGGCGGCTGGTGACCAATCGCGGTGTGGAGATTCAGTTGACGCCGGCCGAGTACAACCTCCTTTCTTACTTTCTTGGCAATCCCGATCGGCTGCTGACGCGCGAGATGATTCTCGAGAGTGTGTGGGGCTTCGAATCCGCGCCGACCGCCCGCACGGTCGATTCCCATGTCGTCCGATTGCGTCAGAAACTCGAGCCCGAACCCAGCGTGCCGCGATATTTTCTGACGGTGCATGGCGCAGGCTACCGGTTCGCCGGATAAAGGCGCCGCGACAGAGCAGTCATGATTCCCGCAAGGCAGCCACACCGCCGCATCCTGATCGTCGATGACGCCGGAGAAACCCGGGCAATCCTGTCGATCGCGCTGGGCGCTATCGCCGGCGCCAGCGTTGACACCACGGACAATGCGGAGGATGCGCTTCAGTATATGACTGAGATCCACGCGGACATCCTGATTACCGATGTGCGCATGCGCGGAATGAGCGGTCTCGACCTGCTGCATAAGCTGCGCGAGCGCCAGTGCTGGCCGTCCTGCGGCGCGGTGGTGATGAGCGGCGAGACGGATCCGAATCTGCCGGGACATGCGCTGGCCTGCGGCGCCGACCTGTTTTTCCGCAAACCGTTCTCCGCCGGCGAAGTTCGGCGGTCGGTAATTTCATTACTGGAGGGGCGTGATGGAGCGCGCTAGACGCATCTCGGGATGGCCGGCGGTTGTGGTGGGTATGCTGGCGGCGAACGTGGCTTACGGGCAGCAGACCGGTATGGAACCCTCGAAGCTGGATCGAATCCTAGAGCAGTTGAGTCAGCTTCAGCAGGAGAACCAACAGCTCCACCGGGAAATGGACGATCTTCGGCGCCAGGTGGCCGAGTTGAAATCCGCCGGCAATCCTCAATCGCCGCCGCAACAAACGGAGCCCGTTCAGGAGAAGATCGACGTTCTCGACCAGCGCGTCGAGGACCTCGACAGCAGCAAAGTGGAAGCGGCTGGACATTTCCCCGTGAAGATTACCGGAGTCGTGCTCATGAACTCCTATCTCTACGCCGGCCGCACCGGTGGCGTGGACCTGCCCCTGACGGCCGTGCCCGGCCCCGGCCAGCAGTCCTCCGGGGCAACCTTCCGCAATACGCAGCTCGGCTTCCTGTACTCTGGATCGCAAGGGCTGCTGGGCGCCCAGGTGACCGCCGAGTTGCATCTCGATTTCTTCGGCGGAACGTTGAACTCGCAGAACAATCTGGTGCGCATCGAGAGAGCCGAAATCGGCTTGAACTGGACGGACCGCAGCCTGACGTTCGCCTTGGATAAGCCCATCCTCTCGTTTCGCAACCCCGATTCGCTTTCCCAACTCGGTGTCCCGCCCCTGGCCAACAGCGGCAATCTCTGGCTCTGGCAGCCGCAACTGCGCTATGAAGAGCGCGTGCATTTCAGCCAGACCAGCGGCCTCGATGCGCGTATCGGCGTGTATCAGACCAACGAAACTCTGGCCGGGCTGCCCGCCACCGTGAGCCTGTCGCCGTCGCGTCCCGCGCTCGAGGGGCGCTTTGCGTTCTTTCACGATTCGAGCGGCGGGCGGCGCTGGGAACTCGCTCCTGGATTTCATGTGAGCGAGTCGCTGGCGGCCGGAATGAGCGCGCGATCCTACGCCGCTTCGCTGGACTGGCTAATCCCGCTCGCGCCGCGCATCGATTGGACCGGTTTTGCCTTCACCGGTCAGGACCTCTCCGGCCTGGGAATCGCGGCGCTGCATCAGGGATTGATCTTGCGCGACGGCCGCCTCATACCCGTGCCGACCCGCGGCGGGTGGACGCAACTGACCTTGCATGCCGGCGGCCGCGTCGACTTGAACCTGATTGCCGGGATGGATGACGACCTTGACCGCGACCTGCCCGCCAACGGCGTGGGCCGCAATCTCACTTACCTTGCCAACCTGCGTTTCCGCCTGGCGCCGAACCTGGCGCTGGGCCCCGAGATCATGCAAATCCGCACCACTTACCTGGAATCCGGCATCTTGCGGGTGAATCGTTATGACCTGGCGTTGGGCTATTTTTTCTAATCTCGCGCTCGCGTTGTTTTGCAATTCGCTGGGTGCCGCAACGGTGTCCGGTCTGGCGCAACTATCCGCGTCGAAGGACCACTCCGGCGTCGTCATCTGGCTGGAGCCGGTTGGCGGCAAGCCTCCGGACACGCCACCGCAGACGGCGGTCATGGCCCACCTGCACAAGACCTTTGTGCCCCATGTGCTGGCTGTGCGGACCGGGTCCAAAGTCCGCTTCCCCAACCTCGACCCGTTCTTTCACAACGCTTTTTCGAATTACGACGGCCAGATTTTCGATGTGGGGCTGCATCCGCCCGGGTCCTCCCGCGAGGTGACCTTCCATCGGCCCGGCGTGGTGAGGCTCTTCTGCAACATTCACCCGACCATGAGCGCCGTGATCGTGGTTCTGGACACGCCGTGGTTCGCCGTCAGCGGCGTGAACGGAACCTTCCGCATCGCTGGGCTGCCGCCGGGTGAATATCGCCTGAAGGTCTTCCACGAACGCGCGCTGCCGGACACACTCGAAAAGCTCGCGCGTCCGGTGGTCATCGGGACGGAGGATCTGGAGTTGCCGGACCTGCACATCTCCGAAGCGGAATACGTGGCGCCGCTACATAAGAATAAGTTCGGCAAAAACTATCCGGCGGTGATCGTGGACCAATACCCCGGTGCCAGGCGATGAATGTCCGCCGGTCTCTGCTGGCGAAGATGTTTCTGGCGACCGCCGCCGCGGTGACCGCATTCTTCGCCGCCGCCGGGTGGTTCTTCCTCTACCAGGCTTCGTCCGCTCTGCACTCCGGCCTCGAACAGGAATTGCGGGCCAGCCTGGCGACCGCCGACGCGGCTCTCGAATCCCGCACCGAGCATCTGGCCACCGCCAGCGCCTTGCTGGCGTCGATGTCCGACATCCGCGCGGCGTTTGGCTCGCGGGACGAGGCCACCATCCGCGATACCACGGCGGAATTCTGGGCGAGAGCCGAATCTGTCCACCGCTACCGGGACTCGGCGGTGTTCCTTGTGGCCGGACCGGACGGCGTCGTGCTGGCGACGGTGGCCGGGCAAACTCCCACGGCGCTGGAGAGCGGACACCGGCTTCCGGAGACTCTCCTGGGACCCGCGCGGGCCGCATTTCCGCGCCAGCACCGCGCCTTCGCCCACTGGGATGGAATCGTCTGGCAGGTGTTGGCGACCCCGGTTTACGTGGATTCCGGTAATCGCCCGGCGCTATTGAACATCCTCGTGGCGGCGCACTCGTTGACCGAACAAACCCTCCTGGACCTGAAAGAGCGAACCGGAGGCATCGACTTTCTGCTGCGCACTGGCGGACGGACAACGCTAGCGACAGTGAACGCAGCCGCCGCGGCCAAGATCGCCACCCAGCCGGAGCGCTTCGCCATCCGCTCCACGATCCTGCGCGACGGAGCAGGCCACGCTTTCGCGGAACTGTGGGCAGTGCGGTCCTTCGCGGATGTCGAGGCCCGTATCGGCGCGCTGCGACGGAAAATGATGGTCGCCTGGCTGATTGCCATGACGGCCGGTCTGGCGTCCAGTTTTGTGCTGGCCCGCCGCATCGTGCGTCCCGTGCGGGCTTTGAATCTGGCGGCTCAAGAAGTGAGCAGGGGAAACTATTTGGCGCGGGCGGCGGAAGACACGCAGGATGAGTTGGGCGCGCTGGCGCGAACCTTCAACCGCATGGCCGTGGCCATTCAGACCTCGCGCGACGAACAGGTACGCAGCGGCCAGATTATGGCGGTAGGACGGCTTGCCGCCTCCATCGCGCACGATTTGCGGAATCCGCTCGCGGCCGTGGTAGGCGGTTCGGAAATGCTGGCGGAGTTCGATCTCCCTGCGGCCCAGATCCGGCAGACCGCTGCTCACGTCCACAAGGCTGCCCGCCGCATGGAGGGGCTGCTGGCGGAAATCGGACAGGTCGCCGGCGCCAGGAAGACCCCCGGGGAGCTTTGCCTGGCCGGCGATTTGGTCAGCTCCGCCGTGGAGTCGCAGGAGAACCGGGCAGAGGCGCAGCGGGTAGAGATCCGCCAGTCGATCGAGGCGCAGTTTACCGTACGATGTCAGAGGTCGCGCGTGGAGCGAGTGCTGGTCAATCTGATCGCCAATTCGCTCGATGCCATGCCCGGCGGCGGCGAAATCACCATTCGGGTTTGGGAATCCCCGGAAACCGGGTGGATCGAGGTGAGCGATACCGGTCCGGGCGTGCCCGCCGAGATTCGAGCCAGGCTCTTCCAGCCATTTGTCACCAGCGGTAAAACGGAGGGGCTTGGGCTGGGTCTTGCCTTGGCCCGGCAGACCATGCTGGAACACGGGGGCGACCTGGAATTGACCGAATCGGATCGGGGCGCGCGCTTTTGGTTGCGGCTGCCAAGAACGGGCGGGCCAATCTGAAGTTGTGGAGCGCCTGGACAGCACCGCCGCTCACCCAGACCCGCGCCGGCCTGGAATTCAAATGCACCAAGACCGGCAAACCGCGCAAGATCAAGATCCCCGCGTCGGCGCAGGCCGCGCTTGAAGAGTACCGTAAGCGGCAGGGCGTCTTCCGTGCGAAGTTCGGCGCAGACCATCATGGGGGCGTCCGATTACATGTCCCGCAATGACGAGGAGTTTCGCACCGCATGTGAACCACAAATCCCACCGCACTCGTCCCGCCCCGCGGTGATGAGGGCCGAATACAGGTTGGTCTGTCGGCGGCCACGCCTGATCCCCCCGGACCGTCGTCCAGCGAGCGATTATCCATGGAGTGGATCTAACGTGCGGGGCGAGGGGCCGTCGACACGATCCCTCGTCAGGTGAATTTACACGCCCTGGCGGCGGTGCACGGGATCCAGCGGCTCGACGCCACGAACGGCGAGTGCGGCAGGGTCAAGCGGTCAAACTGTAAGCAACTTTGGAAGTCGTCAAATCGGTCCGTTCACTGTTGCGCAACATCGTCCAACTGTTCCAGTTCGTCCCAAGTCCACAGGGCTATCCGATTGCCTCCGTCACGGGGTGGTGTCTTTCGGCCGTTTGCATTTGCAACGAAGCTAGGGCAGCCCAACGGATTCGAATTGGCCACAATTATGTATCGGCCGCGCCATTGAATGTCACCCAGATATGCGGATCTCCCTGAGAGCCAGTCGGGATTGCTCATCGCGGCTGGTACGCAGATGATCTTTCGGATGCCACCACCCGCTTCAAATTTCTTCATCAGGGGATCCACCACTTCGGGCCGGCGAACGTCCATGCATATCAGCGCTCCAACGGCGCAATCTCCGTGTTTCACGGGATTGAGGCCCTCGGAGCTACCCGGGGAGCAGGTATAGTTGTCGCTTGTATCGTCGCTCGCCTTGTGACACATCACGCATCCGCCGAACCGGTCTATCCAGTAAGCCGAGTTCAACCCGGGCCAAGGCGTCGATGCGGTTGGATCGCTGTCCAGGGCGGGGCCTATCAGCCCAGCGACAAGAACGGCCGCGCGATTCTTTGAGATCTTCGTCAGCTTATCCAGAACAACATCAATGTGAAATTCTGGTTTACCCGATATCGCGTATGACTTGCCCCTATTGAAGCCTTCCGGCAACACGATGAGTGAACCCGAGACGTCGGCGTGCTGATCGAGCGTCCTCTCCAATGAGCCGAGCGGATCGTGGTGGCTGTCAACGAACTGAAGAAATCCGATTCGTGTGATCACACACTACAGAGCGACACATGCAGTCATCCGTGATGCCACCGCGTCCCGTCGCGCCAGGTGACGCCCGCCAGCCTCGGCGCGGCGCCAGTGATCACGCGACGGATCCCGGTGTGAGGCTGGGGGCCGCGCATGGCGGATCGATCTTTGCAAGAGGGCAAGCTATTGGTTGGCGTTCCGTAACGTTATGCTTCCGGACGCCGGCAGAGTCGGCACCGATTGCCCGCTGTTCAACCCCCCCAAACCGCTCCCCACCCGCCCGTTAACCACCGCTATCCCCGGAAAGATCCTGAGACCGGCGGCCCTACCCGGCGTGCTCTAATGAATCCCTATGGCTTACATCGGATGCGCACTTTTTGGGTTGTTTTTTCTGGTGATGACCGCCCAGTCCAACGGCAGTCTCCATGACCACATGACCCAGACTTTATCGTGGATCAACGGATGGTCGCCGTTCTCGTATATCATCATCCTGCTCATGCTGGTCTCGGGCATCGTCGCGATGCGGACCATGCTGACCTGGCCCGAACAGGAGCAGCCGGAGGATCCCATGGCACAGCTCCGTCACGAAACCGCCGGCGTGCCGGAAGACTAACCACCGGCTGCCGCGCCTTGGATCGCGTGCTGTCATCGGCCGGGAACGCTATCCAAACCCTGAGAAGAATCGCTCTCAGGATGTATTTTTCCGGCTCCCTCCGTCTCCTATGAGTGAACGCAGGACAAGCACTGAAAGGGGGCATTGGAATATGACCGGCACAGCAGCGATACCAGTCAGGAGGCAACCTCCGGTTCGATCGGCAAGCGGCGGCCTCGATCAGTTCGTGGAATCGCCCCGCGGCCGCAACAGTGCCGGGCGGGGAGCGATTACCGGCGTGTTGCTGGGGGCAGCGCTCTGGGCCGCGATTCTGGTCTCACTCGGCGTCATCAGGTTGTAGAATCGCCGGCCTGCCCGCGAGCCGGCTTCTTTCCCGGCAGCCCGGCGGGGTTCTCGTGGGTGCGCTCGCGGAATTTGCCGGACAGGCTGGCGGCCAGCGACACTGCCGAATCGCCGTAACGGTCGCGCAGCCGGTCGGCCGCCGCCAGAGCCTGCTTCCAGCGTTCGTGGCGGTCTTCGCCCAGCAGGTCCATCTGCTCGCCGCCTTCCGTCCACCCGGAGGCGTGAACCCCCAGCAGGCGCACCGCCGCTCCCGGACGCCAGTTGCGGCGGAACAGGGCGCGAATCTCCTCGAAAATCTCGGTATCGAGCTGCGTGCCGCGCGCGAACGAGTGCGCCCGCGTGATGGTCGAAAAGTCCTTGTAGCGCAGCTTGAGCTGGATCGTGCCGGCGTGCAGGCCATGCTCGCGCAGGCGCCGGCCCACCATCTCGCACAGCTTGGAGAGCGTGGCCTCCAGACGCGCTGCGTCGGCCGTGTCCTCCATGAACGTGTGCTCGTGGCTGATGGACTTGGGGCCTTCTTCGGCTCCGATTTCCGTATCGAACCAGCCGCCGGCGTCTTCTCCGCGCGATTTGCCGGCCAGCGCCAGTCCCCACTTGCCGAAGCGCTCCTCCAGAAAGGCATCGTCCAACCGCGCCAGGTCGCCCACTTTGCGGATGCCCAGCGCGTGCAGGTTCTTCTCCGTCACCTTGCCCACGCCGGGGACTTTGCGCACATCCAGCGGCGCCAGAAAGGCCGCCTCGCGCCCCGGCACCACCCACAGCACCCCGTTCGGCTTGGCTTGGTCGGAGCAGATCTTGGCCACCAGGCGCGACGCGGCAGTCCCGATCGAGCAGTTCAATTGCGTGGCGGCCTTCATGCGCTCATGCAGCAGGTGAGCGGCGCGCAGGGGCGGGCCGTAGAGGCGCTCGGTGCCGCTCAGGTCCAGGTACGCTTCGTCAATCGAGGCCATCTCCACCAGCGGGGAAAAGGCCTGCAAAACTTCGTGCACGCGGCCGGAATATTCGCGATAGCGGGCGGGGTGGCCCTCCACAAACGTGGCTTGCGGGCACAGCTTATAGGCCGTGCGCAGCGGCATGGCCGAGTGTACGCCGAACCGCCGCGCGGCATAAGAGGCCGCCGCCACCACCCCGCGCTCATTGGGCCGGCCGCCCACCACCACCGGTTTGCCCTTCAGCGCCGGGTCGTACAACTCCTCCACGGACACGAAGAAGGCGTCCATGTCCACGTGGAAGTAAGTGCGCACGCCTCAGCTTACCGCGTTCCGCCGCGGTGCGGATAGCTCGGCCGGAATGCTGTTCTGCGTCAGTGATTCTTGTACGCCAGGTCCAGCAGCTCCACCACGTGCATCACCCGCTGGCGGGTGCCGTGGATGCGCGCGCCGGCCTGCAATTGCAGCATGCAGCCGGGGTTGGCCGTGGCGATAATCTCCGCGCCGGTGCCCTTCGCCGCGGCCATCTTACTCGCCAGAATCTGCATCGACATCTCGTTCTGCACCACGTTGTAGATTCCCGCGCTGCCGCAGCACAGGTCGGCCCCGGGCATCTCGCGAAAGGTCAGGCCGGGAATCGCCGCCAGCAGCTTGCGCGGCGCCGTCCGCACGCGCTGTCCGTGCGCCAGGTGGCAGGAATCCTGGTACGTCACCACCGCGTTCACGTCGCCCATCTGCCGGTTCAGCTCCAGCGACGCCAGAAACTCGGTCACATCCTGCATCCGCTCGGAAAAGCGCCGCGCCTTGTGGGCGTAATCCGAATCGTCTTCCAACAACTCGCCGTATTCCTTCAGCGTCGATCCGCAGCCGGCCGCATTCGTGACCACTGCGTCGAACCCCTGGCTGAGCACGGCGTCAATGTTGCGCCGCGCCAGCTCGCGCGCGCCCTCCCGCAAACCCGCGTGCAGGTGCAGCGCGCCGCAACAGCCCTGGCCCTCCGGAATCGTCACCTCGCAGCCGTTCTTTTGCAGCACCCGCACGGTGGCCTCGTTCAGCCGTGCAAAGGCCACATTGGCGATGCACCCCGAAAGGAACGCCACGCGCCGCCGCCGCTCGCCCTGCGCCGGAAACACGCGGCCAATCTGGCTGAAGAAAAACGGCGGCTCGGCCGACGGCGCTAACTGCACCAGGTCGCCCCACCGCCCCAGCATCTTGAAAAAGCCCAGCCCGCGCATCAGCGCCTTCACGCCGCTGGCTTCGTACAGGTAGAGCAGCGTACCGCCGGTGGCCAGCCACCCGCGCGAGCGGATCAGCCGGTCGAATACGAAGCTGCGGACGCGGCGCGCCAGCCATCCGCGGGGGGCCTTCTGCTGGAGGTGCACCTCAATCTGCGCCCGCGCGTCTTCCACCATGTGCCCGTAGCGCACGCCCGAAGGGCAAGCCGATTCGCAGCCGCGGCACGCCAGGCACAGCCCGATGTGTTCCAGGTAGCTTTCCGTGATCGGCGCGCCGTTGGCCACCTGCACCATCTGGTAAACCCGCCCGCGCGGCGAATCCATCTCCAGCCCCAACTGGCGATAAGTGGGGCAGGCGTTGAGACACAGCCCGCAATGCACGCAACGGTCCAGGTCGAACTGCCGCGGCCCTTTCGCCGGGATTTCAGATGCGTTGATAGAGACGCCCACGGTTTAACAGGTTGGACGGGTCAAACATCTGCTTCACCCGCCGCATCGGTTCCAAATCGCCGGCCGGCGCCGGCCACATTTCCAATTCGCTCCGGGTTTCCGGCCCGAACTCCATCACTGCCTTCACGCCCCGCCCGGCCGCTTCCGCCAGCCACTCGGCGGCCTCGCGGCCCTGCTCGAAGCAACCGTAACATACTCCCGACCCGGCACGCGCCACCGCCGGCCCCGGGAAACTCTCCATCGCCGTGGCCAACTCTTTCAGGGTACATGAGGCGCGCACCACGGCGCCATCGGGCCGCTCGGCCAGGAACTGCGGCGCAAACTCCTCAATGTGCCGCCACAGCCGCTGCTGTTGCTCTTGTTCGAGCGCCACTCCGGAACCGAGGCCCGCCAATTCGCGTTCGTAGCGGTCCACCACCGCCTGGTTGCCCGCGGCACGCACCGCCAGCATCCAGGCGCGATTCCCCACCAGCGCGCCGGCCGCCGGATTCAGCAGGTCCAGCGTGGCGGGCTCCAGCGCGGCGGCGGCAATCCGCCCGCGCGCGGCCATGGCGTCCGCCGCCGAATCGAAGGCCAGCAGGAAGCTGCGCTCGGCGGCCGGCTGCGGCAGCACTTTGAAATTCACCACCGTGATGGCCGCCAGCGTGCCGAACGAGCCGATCATCAGCTTGGCCATATCCAGGCCGGCCACGTTCTTCACCACCATCCCGCCGGTATCCACCAGCTTGCCTTCCAGGGTGGCAAATTGCATCCCGATCACCAGGTCGCGCGCCGAACCGTACAGCCGCCGCCGCGGCCCGCTGCAATTGGCCGCCACCACCCCGCCCACCGTGGCCGATTCGGCAAAGGGCGGATCGAGCGGCACCATCTGCCGGTGGGCCGCCAGCCGCGCCGTCAGGTCGCGCCATGGCATGCCCGCCTCCACGCTGATGGTGAGGTCGCGCGGCTCGTACTGCAGCAGCCGGTTCAGGCCGGACACCGAAACCGTCTCATCGGACGGTCGGATGGCCCCGCCCATGCGGCGTTTGGTCCCGCAGCCCTGGAGCGTGATGGTGCATTCGTGCAGCGCCAGGCGCCGCAACGCCAGGGCCAGATCTTCCGCGGTCGTGGGCGCCATCACTTAGCGGAACACCAGGTGGCGCAACGCGGAGTTGAAAATCGTGATCAGCACCGATCCCAACAAGGCCGACAGGAACCCGTGGACCTCGAACCCCGGCGTGAACAGCGACGACAGCTTCAGCAGCGCCGCATTAATCACCAGCAGAAACAGCCCCAGCGTGATCAGCGTAAAAGGAAAAGCGAAGAATTTGACCACCGGACCCACGGTGGCGTTCACCACGGCGATGATGACTACGGCGAGCATGGCTGCCCCGAAATCCCGCAGGCGGAGACCCGGAAGGATTTGCGCTACAATCCACAGCGCTGCGGCGCTGAGGACCCAACTTTCCACAAGATGTACCAGCATAAACGACCTCCGGCCAGAGATAATGATAAGCCATGGCAACGTTGTATGCGGGAACCTCCGGTTTTGCCTACCCGGCCTGGAAGCCGGGCTTCTATCCGGCCAAGCTGCCCTCCAAGCAGTTCCTGAAGCACTACGCCACCCGGCTGAACTCGGTGGAGATCAATTACACCTTCCGCCGCCTGCCCTCGCCGGCCACCCTGGCGGCCTGGGTGGAGGCCACCGCGCCGGGTTTCGTCTTTGCCGTGAAGGCCAACCAGCGCATCACCCACATTCAGCGCCTCAAAAACGCCGCCGAATCCACCGACCTGTTTCTCCGCATGATCGACCCGCTGCGCACCGCGCGCCGCCTGGGACCCATCCTCTTCCAGTTGCCGCCCCAGCTCAAATGCGACGCCACCCTGCTGGCCGATTACCTGGACCGCCTGCCCAAGGACCTTCGCTACGCCTTCGAATTCCGCCACGAGTCGTGGCTGGCGGAGCCGGTCTACGACGTGCTGCGAAGTCACAACGTGTCGCTGTGCGTGGCGGAATCCGAAAAGCTGGAAGTGCCCGAAGTCCTCACCGCCGATTTCGTCTACTACCGCCTGCGCAAGCCGGAGTACACCGAAGCCGATATCGACGATTTCGCCGCCCGCGCCAAAGACCTGCTCGCAACCGGCCGCGATTTGTACCTGATGTTCAAGCACGAGGAAACCCCCGAGGGAGCCATCCACGCCGAAAGCCTGTTGCGGAAGGTGCAGGAGTAGCCGGCGCACGGCCGCCGATTGGGCCCAACGGCCCGCCGATGGAAGCTCGCGGCGGAAGACCAGCGCAACTTCCCGGCCCTCCGCGCGCAGCCGATGACCGGCGCGACGTCCCAGCCCCTCAATCGCGCCGATGACCGGCGCAGCACGCGGCCCTTTCGCGCGCAGCCTCCCTCCCGCGCGGACTCCCGGCAGCCCGCGCGCCCCCGATGACGGGCGCGACATCCCCTCCCCTCAATTGCAGCCGATGACCGTCGCAGCACGCGGCCCTCCCGCGCGCAGCCTCCCTCCCGCGCAGCCTCCCAGCAGCCCGCGCGCCGCCGATGACCGGCGCGACGTCCCAGCCCCTCAATCGCCGCCGATGACTGGCGCAGCACGCGGCCCTCCGCGCGCAGCCTCCCTCCCGCGCGCAACGCAACCCATTCGCCGCTTCCCAGCCCTCCGCGCGCGGTGCTATCATAAAACAGAATACTAATTCTGTTTTATGCGCACCCAATTGCCCAGCCGGACCGCCGAATACATGGCCCTGTTTCGCGCGGTGGAGACCGCCGAGCCGCCCCGCCGCCGTCTCTTCGAAGATCCTTACGCCCTCCCTCTGCTGCGAGGCGTCCTCAAAGCCCTGGCGGAATTCGCCCGCTTGCCCGTGGCCGGCCGGGCTGTGCCCGCCTTTCTCGACCTCGGATGGCCCTCCACGCGCAGCTCCGGCGTCGTCCGCACGCGCATGATCGACGACCTGGTGCGTGACGCCATCGCCGCCGGCGCCCGCCAGTTGGTCTTGCTGGGCGCGGGGTTCGACAGCCGCGCCTTCCGCCTGCCCGAAGCCCACGGCATGGCCGTCTTCGAAGTGGACCATCCGGCCACTCAAAACGCCAAGCGCCGCCGCCTCTCCCGATTCGGCCCTCCGCCCGAAAATGTCCGTTTCGTGGAAGTCGATTTCGAGCGCGACGATCTGGAACGCGCCCTGCTCCAGGCCGGATTCGACGGCCACTGCCCCGCGGCGGTGGTCTGGGAAGGCGTCGTCAGCTATCTGACCGCCCCTGCCGTGGACGCCAACCTGGCCGTTCTGGCCCGCCTGCTGGCGCCCGGCAGCCGTCTGATTTTCACCTACGTGCACCAGGGCGCCCTCGATGGCTCGGTGGCCTTCCGCGGCGCTTGGCGTTGGAAGTTCTGGGTGCGGTTCCGCGGCGAACCCTTCCTGTTCGGCTTCGATCCCGCCTCCCTGCCGGACTACCTGCGCGCCCGTAGCTTCACGCTCCAGAGCGACCGCTCCACCGCCGATGGCGCACAAATCTACTGCCTGCCTCACGGCCGCAAGGAAACCGGCTCCGGCCTGTACCGCGTGGCGGCCGCTCTGCGCGTGGGAGCCTGACCGATGCCCAAAATCAGCGCCCAACAGCGCCAGGCGCGCCGCCTCCAGATTCTCCAGGCCGCCACCCGCTGCTTCGCGCGCAAAGGCTTCCACGGCGCCTCCATGGAGGACATCGTGCGCGAATCCCGCCTCAGCCCCGGCGCCATCTATTGCTACTTTCGCGGCAAGCGCCAGATCGTCGCCGCCATCGCCCAGGAGCGCCACAGCCGGGAATCCGCCTTGCTGGCTGGCCTGGCGGCCTCCCCAAACCTCGCCGAAGGCCTCGATGGGCTGGCTCGCTCGTTCTTCGCCATGTTGCAAGATCCCGGCGAGAAGCAGCGGCGGAAAGTCTCCATCCAGGTGTGGGCCGAGTCCCTGCACGACCGCCACATTCGCCAGATCGTGGAACGCGGCCTGCGCCAGCGCGATCCGCTCGTCCGGTCGCTTCGGGACGGGCAACGGGCAGGCCAACTGCCGGCCGGCCTGGACGCCGAGTCCTTGTCTCGGGTTCTGTTGGCCCTGCTCCAGGGGTTCATCCTGCAGCAAGCCTGGGAGCCGGATCTGGATGCCGGCGGCTACCTCGAAACCGTCACCCGCCTCCTGGGCTGCGTCATCCGTAAGCCAGCCGACGTATTGTGAACCGTTTCCTGACTCCCGCAGGCCTGCTTCTCCGTCCTTTCGCCTAAATCGGTATTTGACATCTGAAACTAAGAAATGATAAAACTAAATCGAGAAGACTTTCTCGATAAGGATTTCTCGATTATGGCCAGCCCCGTTCCCGCCTCCCGCAATATCTCCGATGCCGGCCTCCGCCGCCTCGCCGCTTACCACAAAGTGCTTCAGGAAATGCTGCTCGCCGGGACCTCCACGGTGTCCTCCAGTGGGATCGCCCGCGTCCTCAAGCTGGAGCCTTCCCAGGTCCGCAAAGATATCGAAGCTACCGGAATCGCCGGTAAGCCCAAGGTTGGCTATCCTTTAGCGATTCTGATCCGCTGGATTGAGGACTTCCTGGGGTGGAATAACACCAAGCAGGCTGTGCTGGCGGGCGCCGGCAGCCTGGGGAGCGCCCTGCTGGGTTACCAGAAATTCCGTCAGTTGGGCATGGACATTGTTGCGGTTTTCGACAGTGACCCCCAGAAGGCCGGCCGCACCATCCACGGCAAACAGGTTTTTTTTCCTGATAAGCTGCCCTCCTTCGCGCTGGGCGCCCACATCCACCTCGGGGTCATCACCACCCCGGCGCCGGCCGCGCAGGACACCGCCGATCTGATGGTGGCCGGGGGCATTCGCGCCATCTGGAACTTCGCTCCCGTGCACCTGCGGGTCCCCGAGTTCCTGGTGGTACGCAACGAAGATCTGTACGACTCCATCGCCTCCCTGACCTTCAAACTCGAAAAGCGCATGATGGCCGAGCGCAAGGCCGCCGCCGAAGTCTGTGCCCCGGCCGAGAGCGCCGTGGTACTCCTGGACGCCTGCACATGGTAGCCCGGCTCCAACCCGCCCAAACCGGCGCCGCCCTCCCCGGCGCAACCCCAACGGGTTCGTTCCGCGAAGCACAACCCCCGCATTCCCCAACGGTTAGACCGCCCTTTTGGGTTCGTTCCGCGAATCCGGCCGCGCCCGCCCTCGCGGCCTCGAATTTCCCAGCCGCAGCCCTCCGCCGCCGGGCCCAAGGGGCACCCTCCGCGGTGCATCTCACCCGCGCGGCGACCACGATCCTATTCCCTTCAGGCTGCCAAATGGCTTCGTTTCGTGAAATCCGGCCGATAAGGAATTACCGGCAGCCGCAAGCCTTCGCCAGCCGATCCAAGCAAGGAATTTATGCCCAAAACCATTGATGTCACCGAACTGATCCTGCGGGATGCCCATCAGAGCCTCATGGCCACCCGCATGGCCCTGGAAGATATGGTCCCCGCCTGCGCCGACCTCGACCAGGCGGGCTACTGGTCGGTCGAATGCTGGGGCGGCGCCACCTTCGACGCCTGCATCCGCTTCCTCAACGAGGACCCCTGGGAGCGCCTCCGCACCTTCCGCAAGCTCATGCCCCACACCCGCTTGCAGATGCTCCTCCGCGGCCAGAACCTGCTGGGCTACCGGCACTACGAGGACAGCGTGGTCGACCGCTTCGTCGAAAAATCGGCCGAAAACGGCATGGACGTCTTTCGTGTCTTCGACGCCCTCAACGATATCCGCAACCTCCGCCGCGCCGTTGCCGCCGTGCGCCGCACCGGGAAGCATGCCCAGGGCACCATCTGCTACACCGTCAGCCCGCTCCACACCACCACCGGCTTCGTGGAAATGGCCGAGCGCCTGCTCGACCTGGGCTGCGATTCCCTCTGTATCAAGGACATGGCCGCCCTCCTCAAGCCCCAGGCGGCCTACGATCTGGTCAAAGGCATCAAGGAGACCTGCGGGCAGGATGTCCGCGTGCACGTGCACGTCCACGCCACCACCGGGGTCACCATGGTGAGCCTCATGAAGGCCATCGAAGCGGGCGCCGATTGCGTGGATACCGCCATCAGCTCGCTCTCGCTCGGTCCCGGCCACAACCCCACCGAAAGCCTGGTCGAGATGCTCGAAGGCACCGGCTTCTCGACCCGCCTGGAGAAATCCCGGCTGCTTGCCCTGAAGCGCTATTTCAACCAGGTGCGCCCGCGCTATCGCGAGTTTCTGTCCAATATCACCGGCGTCGAAACCGAGATCTTCGACAGCCAGATTCCCGGCGGCATGATCTCCAACATGGAAAGCCAGTTGAAGCAGCAGGGCGCCGCCGCCAGGCTGCAGGAAGTGCTGGCCGAGGTTCCGAAGGTGCGAGCGGACGCCGGCTTTCCGCCGCTGGTCACCCCCTCCAGCCAGATCGTGGGCACTCAGGCGGTCTTCAACGTCATGATGGGCCGCTATAAAGTAATGACCGCCGAATTCGCCGACCTCATGTTGGGCTACTATGGCGAAACCATCGGCCGCCGCGACCGCCACCTCATCGAGCAGGCTGCCAAACAGACCGGCAAAGTGCCCATCGATGGACGTCCCGCCGACCTGCTCCAGCCCGAATGGCAGCAATTGCGCGCCGCCGCGCTGGCCTGCAATGGCTGCAACGGTTCCGACGAGGACGTGCTCACTTACTCCATGTTCCCGAAGGTCGCCCCCAAGTTCTTCGGCACGCGCAGCCAAGGGGCCCGCAACCTCGGCAAGGAGCCCGAAAAGCCCGCGGCCGCCGCACCCGCCGCCGCTCCGGCCCCTGCCGAAAGCGCCGCAGCCGGCGCCAAAGGGCCCGTCCGCACACCCATCACCTACAACGTCAAACTGAACGGCCAGACGCACCGCGTCACGGTATCGGCGGAATAAGGAGTTCCATGCCAACCATCACCATGCCCGAAATCAGCATGCAAGCCAAAATTGAAGAGTTGCAGAAGCGCCGCCAGGAGGTTATGCTCGGCGGCGGCGCCGAAAAGCTCGAAAAGCAGCGCCAGGCCGGAAAGCTGACCGCGCGCGAGCGCATCGACGCCCTGGTCGATCCCGAGAGCTTCGAGGAGATCGGCCTGTTCGCCGAGCACCGCGCCACCCTGTTCGGCATGGCCGGAAAGACCATGCCGGCCGATGGCGTCATCACCGGAGCGGCCTCCGTGGGCGGGCGGCTGATCCACCTGGCCAGCCAGGATTTCACCGTGGCCGGCGGATCGGCGGGCGAAGTCCATTCCATTAAGGTGGCCGAAATCATGAGCCAGGCGCTCAAAACCGGCTCGCCCTTCGTGTTCATCAACGATTCCGGCGGCGCCCGCGTGCAGGAAGGCATCGATTCGCTCTCGGGCTACGGCAAAGTCTTCTACACCAATGTGATGCTCTCGGGCGTGGTGCCGCAAATCTCGCTCATCTGCGGTCCCTGCGCGGGCGGCGCGGCCTACAGCCCGGCGCTTACCGATTTCATCATTCAGACCCGCCAGGCCCAGATGTTCATCACCGGACCGCAGGTCATCAAGCAGGTCACCGGCGAAACCGTCACCGCCGAGCAGTTGGGCGGCCCCGACGCCCACATGCTCAATTCCGGCGTCATCCACTTCGTGGCCGAAGACGACCGCCACGCCGCGGCCCTCTGCCAAAAGCTGCTCAGTTTCCTGCCCAACAACAACCTGGAAGATCCGCCCATTTTGGAAGGCGACCGCAATGTGGACCCCAACCCCGAGTTGGACGGCATTGTGCCGCCCGAAGGCAA
The DNA here is from genome assembly GCA_035505095.1 of Bryobacteraceae bacterium. Lineage (GTDB taxonomy): Bacteria > Acidobacteriota > Terriglobia > Bryobacterales > Bryobacteraceae > JOPF133. The sequence goes on from DATJRE010000182.1 coordinate 21,309, forward strand.
GCGCGGTTACGACGTGCGCGAGGTCATCGCCCGGGTAGTAGATGCCGGCGATTTCCTGGAAGTGCAGTCCGGCTACGCCCCCAACATCGTGGTGGGATTCGCGCGCATCACCGGCCGCACCGTAGGGGTGATCGCCAACCAGCCCAACGCCAAGGCCGGCGTGCTGGATATCAACGCCTCCAACAAGGCGTCGCGCTTCATTCGCTTCTGCAATGCCTTCAACATTGCGCTGGTGACCTTCGCGGACGTCCCGGGCTTCCTCCCCGGCATCGAGCAGGAGCATGGCGGCATCATCCGCCATGGCGCCAAGATGCTGTTTGCTTACTCCGCCGCCACCGTCCCGAAAATCACCGTGATCCTCCGCAAGTGCTACGGCGGCGCCTACCTCGCTATGTGCGGCAAAGACCTGGGCGCCGATCGCGTCTTCGCCTGGCCCACCGCCGAAGTGGCCGTGATGGGCGCTGAGGGCGCGGCCGAAATCGTGTTCCGTAAGGAGATCCACGAAGCCGAAGACAAGGCCGCCAAGCGCAAGGAGCTGATCGGGCGCTACCGCGAAGTCTTCTCCAACCCCTACGTGGCCGCCGGCCGCCGCCTGGTGGACGCCGTCATCGAGCCATCGCTCACCCGCCGCCACCTCGCCCTGGCCCTCGAATACCTGCACACCAAGCGCGAGCTGCGGCCGCCCAAGAAGCACGGGCTGATGCCGCTATAGGGATTTGAGCCGCTGAGGAACGCAGATGAGAAATTGGTTCTGGGATCAGCGTTCATCAGCGGCAAAATGAGTACGGTTGGTGCCGCACCACCGGGATTGACCGAAAAGGATAGGAGACCGCTGAGGCGCGCAATGAGAATTGGTCCTGGTATCAGCGTTCATCAGCGTTCATCAGCGGCAAAATGAGTACGGTTGATGCCGCACCACCGGGGTTGACCCGAAAAAGATAGGAGCCGCTGATGAACGTTGATGAACGCTGATAAAAAATGTTTCTGGAATCAGCGTTTCTCGGCGGCTAATGAAGTACGGTTGATGCCACTGTAAAGAAGAAAGGAATTGGCCATCCGGGTTCATCCGTGGCCGACATCCTCTCTCAGAAAGGAGCACTATGTCACTCGTAGCCACCCCCGAAATCGCCGAACTGGTCGACGACCTCCGCCATCAACTGGAAGTCCTCACGCGGCGCATCGCAGAATTGGAGAAGCGACCCGCGGCCGCGCAGCCTGTCCCCACCGCTCCCTCACCGGCGCCGGTCCCCGAACTCTCCGAAGACGAGTTGATCGCCATCTCGGCCGCCGTGGCCGCTTATTTGGGTGTCCGCGCGCACATCCGCCAGATTCGCCTGATCGGTTCGCGCGCCTGGGCGCAGGAAGGCCGCGTTTCCATCCAGGCCTCCCACCGCCTGTTCAGTTGAGGATCTGCCGTGAAGCTCAAAATCACCATCAACGAAAAGACCTACGAGGTCGATGTCGAAGCGGCCGAGCCGGAGGCTCCCGCCGCCCCGCCGCGGGGCTACCCCGTGGAACCGTCCCATGTGCGCCTGCCCGCCGCGCCCGGGTTGCCCGCTGGACCCGCCGCGCCGCCGCCCGGCCCTCCCGTCAATGAGGCCAAGGTGTGCCGCAGCCCCGTTTCCGGCATCGTGGTCAAAGTAGTGGCGCAGCCCGGACAGACCCTCCAGGTGGGCGATATCCTTTTAGTGCTGGAAGCCATGAAGATGGAAACCAACATCACCGCGCCGGTGGCCGGCAAAGTCGCGGCCATCAAAGTGGCCCCCGGAGAAAGCGTAGCCTCCAGCCAGATCGTGGCGGAGATTGAGTGATGATCCTCGAACCCTTGCGGGCGCCAGAACACCCGACGCGGAGACGCAGAGACGCGGAGAAAAACGCGAAGAAGACATTTCGGCCTCTCCTGGTCTTTCTCCGCGCCTCCGCGTCTCCGCGTCAAGCGCTTCCCCCTCTATCCCTGGAGTTCCCTCTATGAATCCCGAACTACCACCAGTCCCCGGTTTCTTATTCTTCGATCACGTGGCCATTTCGGTGCGGCCCGGCGAGTTGGAACAACACGTCGCGGCCTATCGGACCATGGGCTTTTCCGAGGTCCATCGCGAAGACGTTCTCGGCACCGATCAGGTGCGCGAAGTCCTGCTCCAGATCGGCGCCGGTCCCAACCTGATCCAGTTGCTGGAACCTCTCACCGCCGAATCGCCGGTGGCCAAACAGATCGAGAAGAACGGCGGCCGCGGCGGACTCGCCCACGTCGCCCTGCGCGTCGCCGATATCCAGAAGGCTTTCGAGCACCTGAAACTGCACGGCTTCAAGATCATTGACAAGGCCCCGCGCAAAGGCTCGCGCGGCACCACCGTCTTCTTCGTGCACCCCAAAACTACCGAAACCGCGGCCTTCGGCTACCTCATCGAAGTAGTGCAGGAGGGCAATCATGCCTGAGGAGATCCTCAGTCTCGCCGCCGATTTCCCGCCGGTCCCCACCGCCGCCTGGGAAGCCGCCATCCGCGCCGATCTCAAAGGCGCCGATTACGAAAAGAAGCTCGTCTGGCGCACCGAAGACGGCATCCCGGTGCGTCCGTACTACCGCGCCGAAGACATCGCCAACCTGCCGGTGTTTCCCTGCCGCGCCAGCGGACATACCTGGGAAATCGCTCAGGAGGGCGTGCCGCCGTGGGACCGCTCGTTGGTGTTCTACCACGTGGCGGGGTCCACCGCCGTGCAGGAGCTGGCCTTCGCGGTTTTCATGGGCGTCTCCAATCTGAGAATGCCGGGAACCGTCCCCCCAAAGCAGATGCCCTTCCTCTTCCCTATTGGCCCATACTACTTCGTCGAGATCGCCAAGTTTCGCGCCATGCGCTTGCTGTGGGCCAACGTGACTGCGGCCTTCGGGGTAGAGTGCCCGCTCCGCCTCGCCGCGATCACCACCAGCCGCAACAAGAGCGTCTACGACCGTTACACCAACCTGCTCCGCGCCACCACCGAAGCACTTTCCGCCATCATCGGCGGATGCGATGTGCTCACCGTCGATCCCTTCGGATTCGACCCCCATCTCGCCCTCAACCTCCAACGCATCCTCAAGGAAGAAGCTCACCTCGATGCCGTAGCCGATCCGGCCGGCGGTTCGTATTACATCGAGTCGCTTACCGCTGCGCTGGCGCGCGACGCCTGGAAGCTCTTCCAGCAATTCGAGGTCGAGGGCCTCCCGGCCTTCACCGCACGTGTCAAGGAAGCCCGCGCCGAACGAGAAAAGGCCGTCTCATCGCGCCGCCGTACCCTCGTCGGCGTCAACAACTATCCCAACCTCTCCGAAAAGACGCCCGGATTCGAGCTTCCTATAGCCGGCGGCTGCCGTCTGGCCGAACCCTTCGAAACAATCCGCGCCCGCACCACCCGACTCGCCTCCGAAAAGGGCGCATACCCGAAGGTCCTCCTCCTCAAACGCGGCGATCTCAAAATGCGCATGGCGCGCGCCAACTTCTGCCTGAACTTCTTCGGCTGCGCCGGCTTCGACATCGTCGAATCCGAGGAACTCGCCGCCGCCGACCTCATCATCCTTTGCAGCTCCGATCCCGAATACCTCGCCCTGGCTCGCGAAATCTGCCCGCAAACCGCCGCCCCGGTGCTCGTCGCCGGCAATCCCAAAGACCAGATCGAAGCCCTCAAGGCCGCCGGAGTCCAGGGCTTTGTCCACATGCAGAGCGACGCCGTCCAAACCCTCACCGAATGGCAGAACCGCATCGCCGCCGGGAGGAACCAATGAAACCCGACTTCACCAAAATCGACCTGAACCTCTCGCTCGGCGGCGCCCGCGCGCCCGTCCCTGACTCCGAGCCGTGGCTCACCCTGGAGCACATCCCCGTCAAAGGCCTCTACACCCCGGACGACCTGTACGCCATGGAGCACCTGGAATATGCCGCCGGCCTCCCGCCGTTCCTGCGCGGCCCCTATTCCACCATGTACGTGATGCACCCGTGGACCATCCGCCAGTATGCCGGCTTCTCCACCGCCGAAGAGTCCAACGCTTTCTACCGCCGTAACCTGGCCGCCGGGCAAAAAGGCCTCTCGGTGGCCTTCGATCTCGCCACCCACCGCGGCTACGATTCCGATAACGAACGCGTCGTGGGCGACGTGGGCAAGGCCGGCGTGGCCATCGATTCGGTCGAGGACATGAAAATTCTCTTCGACCAGATCCCCCTCGGCCAGATGTCCGTGTCGATGACTATGAACGGTGCGGTCCTGCCGATCATGGCCTTCTACATCGTGGCCGCCGAAGAGCAGGGCGTGGCGCCCGCGCAGCTCACCGGAACCATTCAGAACGACATTCTGAAAGAGTTCATGGTGCGCAATACCTATATCTATCCGCCGCGGCCCTCCATGCACATCATCGGCGACATCTTCCGCTACTGCGCCCAAAACATGCCCAGGTTCAACTGCATCTCCATCAGCGGATACCACATGCAGGAAGCCGGGGCCACCGCCGATAT
>DATJRE010000183.1:0-22050 GCA_035505095.1 Bryobacteraceae bacterium
GAGACGCTCGGCGCGGGCTGCGCCTTCTTCGATGCCGATGGCGATGGCTGGCCGGACATTCTGCTGATCAACGGCAAGGATTTGATTCCCCGCGGCCGGCGCACCACGCTGGCGCTTTACCATAACAACCACAACGGCACCTTCACCGATGTGACCGCCGGAAGCGGCCTGGACGTGGAGATGTACGGCATGGGCGTGGCCATTGCCGATTACGACAACGACGGCCGCGACGACGTCTACATCACCGCCCTGGGCGGCGACCACCTCTTTCACAACGAGGGCGGCGGCAAGTTCCGCGACGTCACTACGGCCTCCGGAATCCACAACGATAACTTCGGCGCCAGCGCCGCCTGGCTGGACTACGACCGCGACGGCAAGGCCGACCTGTTCGTCGCCAACTACGTGCAGTGGACCGCCAAGGGCGACCTCTGGTGCTCCATGGATGGCTCTACCAAATCCTACTGCACGCCGGAATCTTACAAGGGCACGCGCTCGCGCCTCTTCCACAACCTGGGCAATGGCCGATTCGAAGATGTGACCGAAAAGGCCGGCCTGGGCGACCCCACCAGCAAGTCGCTGGGCGTCACCGTGCTCGACTATAACAACGATGGCTGGCCCGACCTGTTCGTCTCCAACGACACCCAGCCCAACAAGTTGTACCGCAACCTGGGCAACGGCACCTTCAAAGAAGAAGGCATGGTGGCCGGAGTGGCCTACGGCGAAGACGGCGTGGCCCGCGGCGCCATGGGCGTGGATGCCGCCGATTACGACCGCAGCGGCCGGCCCGATCTGCTGGTAGGCAACTTTTCCAACCAGATGCTGGGCCTCTACCACAACGAAGGCAACGGATTGTTTGTGGATGAAGCGCCCTCTTCGGCAGTCGGCCGGTCGAGCCTCCTCTCACTGACCTTCGGCGTTTTCTTCTTCGACTACGACCTGGATGGCTACCCGGACATCCTGGCCGCCAACGGCCACATCGAAGACGAGATCGGCCGCGTGCAGCCCAAGGTCACCTATAAAGAATCGCCCCTGCTGTTCCGTAATTTGGGCAATCACCACTTTGCTAACGTAAGTTCCGAGGTGGGGCCGGCGTTTACCAAGACCATGGTGGCGCGCGGCGCCGCCTACGCCGATTTCGATCACGACGGCGATCTCGACGTGCTCATCTCCACCAACAATGGCCCGGCCGTCTTGCTGCGCAACGATGGCGGCAATCGCAACCATTGGCTGAGCGTCCGCTTGTCCGGCACACGTTCCAACCGCGACGGCCTCGGCGCCGTGGTGCGCGTCGAAAGCAAGGGCGGCAAGCAGTGGAACATGGTGCGCAGCGGCTCCAGCTACTGCTCGCAAAGCGACCTGGCCCTCACCTTCGGCCTGGGACCCGACACCACCGCCAATGTGGAAGTCGTCTGGCCCAGCGGGGCAAAGCAGCAGTTCCCCAACGTGGCCGCCAATCACCGCGTGCTCATCGACGAGAACCGCGGAATCAGCTTGCTGCCTTGAACCCGGAGGGGTTTAGGCCGTGGTTTAGGCGTCAACCAGGTGCCTTCTCCAGTTGCCGCCGCAAACCTTCCTCCTGATGGCGGGGCACCACCACGCGGCAATGCGCCATTCCTTCGACGCCTTTCAATTGCCACCCGCCGGCGCTGCACAATCGATAGAACGGCCGGGGAAAATCGGCGAAGTATTCGAGCCTGCCCAAGGCCGCGAGCTGCTGTATGTCCGCCCGCGTGGAGGGCCGGTCGAAGTGGTAACAGTAGACGCTGCTTCCATCGAAACAGTCCTCCAGTTTTTCCACGCTGGCGATCTTCATCTCATCCCGCCAGCCTTCGGATCGCCGTAACTGCGGCTTGTATCTCCGCTCGAGTGTTGAACCCCGACGCGCTCAGCCGGATGGTTCCCTCCGCCGCGCTGCCCAGACCTTCGTGAATCAATGGGGCGCAGTGGAGACCGGTCCGGCACATCACGCCGAAACTTTCGAGCAGGGCGATGCCGGCCTCATCCACCGGCCATTCGCGGACCACGAAGGACACCACGCTGATCCGCTCCGCTTCCGGCCCGTCGTCCAGCAGCCGGACTTTGGCGATGGACCGAAGCCCTTCGCGAAGCAGCCGTCCCGCCTCCTGGCTGCGGCACCGGAACTCCGCGCCGTTTTCGCCATGCCACGCGAGAGCAGCAGCCAGACCTGCCAGCCCTGGCTCATTCGGCGTTCCTGCCTCCAGGCGGCCCGGCATCTTCTCGGGATGCTGGCGTGACTGGCTCTGATACCCGGTGCCGCCCACGATCAGCGGCGCCAGTTCCACGTGCGGGGCGACATACAAGGCGCCCGTTCCCGACGGTCCATGCAGCCCCTTGTGACCCGGGAACGCCACTATGTCGGCTCCCAGTTGCCAGGGCAGCACTGGAACGTGCCCTACGGTCTGGGAGGCGTCCAGCAGCGTGACCGCCCCGGCATCTTTGGCCCACGCGAACAATCGTTCCACTGAGTGGATTCTGCCGGTGACATTCGAAGCGTGGTTGATGGCCACCAGCCTGGGCCGGCCAGACAAGGCCCGTTCAAACGCCTCGCCGTCCAGGCCGCCATCGGCATTCAAGCCAATGGTGATAATCCGTGCCCGCCCCTCGCGTTCCAGCCGGAAAAGCGGGCGCAGCACCGAGTTGTGCTCGGTCACCGTAGTGATCACCACCGCCCGGTCCTGCAGGCCCACCCCGTGGATGGCCAGATTCAAGGCATGCGTCGCGCTGGTGGTGAGCACGATCCGCCGGGGGTCGGGCACAGCCAGCAGACCGGCGATCCTCCGCCGGCACTCCGCCGCCGAACCAGCCCCACTTCCAGCGACACGGCCGGCGGACGATGGCGGCTGCTCCAGACTCTCGTGCACCGCCTGCGCTACGCCGGGCGCCTTGGGCCACCCTTCCGCCGCATTATTCAGGTAGATGGATGCCGGCGAGGAACACGCCGCGGCCTGCCGGATGGGAGCGCCGCGGAGGCCTTCCGGCCCGGACGCGGCCAACCGATCCGCCGAACCGGCGCCGGCCGCCGCTGGTTCAGGCAGCGGCCGCCGGTGTGACCACGAACTCCCCATAGTCATCACCGCACTCGATTCCCTTGGTTTGGGCGCACTCAAAAGTGTTCAGCCCGGTCTTGCCGCTGGGGTCGTACGGGCCGCCGTAGGCCAGGTCCATAAATGCCGAGCATACCCCCCGGATCATGTAGGCGCTGGGCTTCCGCGTCGTCCCGAAGGCCGTGCTGTCCGCTTCGTAGTAATCGTAAGCGCGCACTACCATCTTCTGGCCGGGAACGATCTCCACGATTTCGGCTTTGGCCCAGCCCCACGCCGTGAACACCGCAAAAGCGCCGCGGAGGATATCTTCCGGAACGCTGTCGATCATTGGCCCCACCACCGCCGTCCATTCCTCGGACGTGATGATGCCGTAGCCGGTGTGATAGCCGCACTCGTGGGCAGCATTCACCAGAAGGTACTCGGCCACCGGAAGCAACTCCGCGCCCACCCGGCGTGTGAGGCGCTCGGCAAAGCTGTTCCACAGCGCGGCGGGGAATTGATTCACAAACACGTTGAAAGCGGGGATCAGCCCTTCTTCTGTAGGGCTCACCCTGACCTTGGAGAGGGACTCAATAATCTGTTTACGATTGATCGCCATGGCAATAGCTCCTTATTATTCAGCTACCACTACAAAGCGGGATTGCGGCGCCCCGGCAGCAATGCTGGCCGTCTCCGTCACGGTGTACGATCGCCGCGGACGGTCGAAGGCGGCGGCAAACAGCGCACCAATGAACCCACGAGTCAGATGATTGATGGGCTTTTCGCTGGGACCCCATTTCTTGATCCAGCCCGCATCCAAGTGCGACGTTGGCAAGTCCACCTCGCCATAGTCGGGACCGGCGCAGACCACTTTCAGGTTGCCCATGCCGGTGCTCCAGAAGTACTGCTCTCCGGCCTGGAAGCGGTCCGCCGCCGATACAAGCTGGTGCTTCCGGAAGTACGCCAGTAGCACCTCGTAGAAAGTGTCCTCGGCCACTTCCGCCAGCAGCTTTTTTCCATCCAGCATGCCGCAATCCTCGGCCAGTTGCGTGTAGAGGGTGGCGTAGTGGTGGCAGTGCATTACGTAGGTCCGGCCATCTACCAGATGCCGGCAAGTCCTCGGCTCAAACTCGGGTATCATTTCCAAATTGTGTTGACTGGTCTGTGTCATGTCAGCGCCTCTTACTGTTGAAGGGTTAAAGAGTCCTTATAAGATCGATTGCTCACCGAATGCCGGCATCGCGGGACAACCAGGCTTGACTGTCCGGGCGGGCGGCAGATGGCTAGATGTGGGGCGGCTCCTTGCCTGTGATTTCCTTGTACGCCTTCTGGAATGCGGTGAGATTTGCGGGCGAATCCGGCATTTCCGCCGCGATCACCGATGGCACTGCGGTTAACATGGCCATGCGCATCTTCGCTTTTGTGCCTCCTGCCGCTTGTATGAGTTCGTAGTACTTCACTAACTTTGCCGCCATTTTCGCGCTCCTCGTCGTAGTACGGAATTCCTGCGTGGGTTCGGGCCGCCCCCGGGATGGGGGATCTGTCTGCGGTCAAGTTATAAATCGGCAGAAACGGCAGAAACTTTAGGGCGGAGGCAGAAATTTCCCCCGCTGGCCACGCTGAGATCAAGCGCGAAGCCCAGTGGGAAGAAACCACCGCCATCATCACCCGCTGCTTCGCCCCGAAGCATCCGTCGGAGCAGGGGAAGCCGCGAGCATCCGGCCGCGCCTCCTACAGCGGACCCGGCTTCCATCCGCCGAAGGCTTCCTCCAGCCATAGCGCCACCCGCAGCACCACATCCTCGCGCCACGGTCCGGCCGCCACCTGCACCGCAATCGGCAGGCCCGTGCGCGATGTGCCGCACCGCACCACGGCTGCCGGCCAGCCCGCCACGTTGAACGCCATGGTGTGGCTGAAGCCGCGAAAATTCTCCTCCCGCGTCGATTCGCCGTGCGGCAGCGCCGGGTGAATATAGGCCGGGCAAATCATCGCGTCGAAGCGCCCCAGGAACCGCGCCATCTCCGCGCGGTAAGCGTCCAGCTCTGCCCAATAACGCGCAAAGCCCGCCATGTCCGTTCGATACGGCTCCAGCTTGTCCAGCCACCCGGTAAGCAGCGGATGCACCTCGCTCGACCCGATCTCCCGCAAGTAGCCCCGTAATCCGTCGCCGCCATCCGGGCCAATCAGCTTCATCTCCAGATCGTAAGCCGCCTCCAGACACGCCGGCCGCGCCTCCTCCACCGACCCAACCGCGCCCGCCAGCGCCTCGCCCGCCAACCGCACCACCGTGGCCACCTCTTCATCCGCTGCGGCCGTCCCGTTGTCGGTCCAGACCGCCACCCGCAGCCCCGCCATCTCCACCTGCTGGGGATCGCGGTACGGCACATCCGGAACCGTCACATCAATGCCGTCCGGACCCGCCAGCACCCGCATCGCCTCAATCAAATCCTCCACCCGCCGTGCCATGGGGCCGATCTGCCACACCGTCTCCAGCCAGCCGCCCGCCGGCGGAAAATGCCCCGTGCGCGGCAGGCGCCCTGAGGTCGGTTTCAGCGCCGCGATTCCGCAGAAGGCCGCCGGCAGCCGCACCGACCCGGCTGCATCGCTGCCCAGCCCCAGTGCCGATCCGCCCGCCGCCACCAGCGCCGCCTCGCCCCCGCTGCTGCCGCCCGAAGTCCGCGCCAGGTCGTACGGATTGTTGGTCCGCCCAAATACCAGGTTGTCGCTTTCGAAAGCGAACAGCAGGTCCGGCAGATTGGTCCGCGCCACGGGTATGCCGCCGGCCCGCCGCAGCCGCGCCACCAGCGTCGCATCGGCGGCCGATGGGGGAGCGTGGCGCCGGCCCCACGTCCCCGCCGTGCAGCGGCAGCCGGCCTGTTCAATCGAATCCTTGATGCTGAAAGGCACCCCGTGCAAAGGACCGCGCAAAGCGCCCGCCGCCAGCTCGCGGTCGGCAGCGTCCGCCTCCGCCAGCGCTCGCTCGGCCTGCACCTCCACCGCGGCATTCAGCAGCGGGTTCACCGCGGCAATTCGGTCAAGCTGCGCGCCCATCAGCTCGCGCGCCGAAATCCGGCGATGGCGCACCAGCCGCGCCTGTTCGCGCGCTGAAAGCCCCCAAATTTGTTCGTCCGGTTTAGTGTGCAAATGCTATTTTCGCGCACCCGCGCAGGCTGCCATACTGTCAGATAGATGCGCGGCAAATTGCGTGGGTTCTTCTGGGTCGCCCTGCTGGCCGGTATGGCCGGCGCGGGCTGGCTGGTCTTCGGCCAAAGTTCCAATGACGACAAGCTCTGGCAGCACCGCAACCTGGGCAAAGCCTTCTACGAGAATCCTACTCTTCACAAAGAGGCCGTGGACGAGCTGCGCCAGGCCCTCGCCCTGGCCCCCAATTCCGTCCGCGACCAGTTGAACTACGGCTTGGCCCTGCTGCGGCAGGGCGATATGGATGCGGCCACTGCCGAGCTGCAGAAGGTCCAGCAGCGCGACCCCACCCTGCCGCACACCTGGTTCAACCTGGGGCTGGTTTACAAAAAGGAAAATGAGGTCGACCAGGCCCTCGCCCAGTTCCAGCAAATGGTCAAGCTGGTGCCCGCCGAACCCATCGGCCATTACCAGTTGGGCGTAATCTACAAGCTGAAAGGCGATACCGCCGCCGCCATCGCCCAGTTCGAAACCGCCCGCGACCTCAACCCCCGCTTGGCCGCCGCCCACTTCCAGCTCTTCGGCCTCTACCGCCAGGCCGGCCGCGCCGATCAATCCGCCGCCGAGCTGCGCATCTTCCAGCAGCTCAAAAAGGAGCAGGAGGGCGCCGCCGTCCCCGAAGACGTCGAGTGGTGCCAGTACGCCGAGCTGTATGACCCCATCGACATCCCCGCGCCGCCCCTCTCCCCGCCGTCTTACCGCGAAGAAAAACTGGCCGACGGCTTCCGTGGACCCGGCTCCGGCGTGGCCGTCCTCCCGAGCGCGAACGGCCGCCCCGACCTGATTGCCTGGTCGCCCACCCGCGTGGCCCTGTTTCGCAACGGCGCCACCCTGGCCGCCAATTCCGGCCTGGAGCAACTGCGCGGCGTCCGCTTCATCGCCCCCGGCGATTTCGATAACGACGGCCTGCCTGACCTCTGCGTCCTCACCTCCCAGGGTGCCGTGCTCTACCGCAACACCGGAACCGGCTTCGTCAAACACGCCGACCTCGCCGCCGGCTCCTTCCGCAAAGCCGTCTGGATCGATTACGATCACGATTACGACGAAGACCTGATCCTGGTGGGCGACGATTCGCGCCTGCTCCGCAATAACGGGGAGGCCGGATTCAGCGACGAAACCAAGCGGTTTCCGTTCGTCCCCGGCCGCGCCCTCGATGCCGTCCGCTTCGATCTGCTACCCGACACTCCGGGCTTCGACCTGGTGGTCTCCTACGCCGCGCGCCCCGGCGTGCTCTACCGCGACCGCCTGGGCGGCGCCTATCAAGCCGTACCGCTTGATGCCCTCCCGCCCGACGCCACCGGTCTGGTCGCCGCCGACGTCAACCACGATGGCTTCACTGACTTGGAGTTCGCACCCGCCCACCTGCTCCTCAACCGCGCCGGCAAACTCCAGGCCGCGCCGCAGCCCGCCCCGCGCCCCTTCCCCGTCGCCTTTGCCGCCGCCGACTTCACCGGCAACGGGCGCCTGGATTGGGCCGGCGTCCAGGACGATGGAACCCTGGTGGTCCATCGCGATGTCACCCCCAACTACGGCAACTGGATCGAAGTCGCGCTCAACGGCGTGAAGAACGCCAAGCTTTCGGTGAACGCCAAAGTCGAGGTGAAGGCCGGCGCCAGCTACGAAAAGCAGACCTACGCCGGCATCCCCCTGGTATTCCGCCTGGGCGCCCGCGCCGCCGTGGACACCGTCCGCATCACCTGGCCCAACGGCCTCATCCAGAATGAAACCAAGCCGCCGCTCAACCGCGTCCTCGCCGTCAAGGAAGCGCCGCGCCTGGCCGGCTCCTGCCCCATGATCTTCACCTGGAACGGCGGCCGTTTTCAATTTGTCACCGACGTGCTCGGCGTAGCGCCTTTGGGCGCCAGCTCCGGCGATGGCCAATTCTTCCCCGTTGACCACCAGGAGTACGTCTCCATCCCCGCCGCTCTGCTGCGCCCGCGCGATGGATTCTACCAGGTCCGCATGACCGAGGAACTGCGCGAAGTCTCCTACATCGACCAGATCCAGCTCATGGCCCTGGACCATCCCGCGGACACTCAGATCGTCACCAACGAAAAGTTTAAATCGCCGCCATTCCCGGAATTCCGTCTGTACGGCTCCAACCACCGCATCTACCCCACCTCCGCGCGCGACAGCCACGGCAACAATGTCCTGCCGGCCCTGCTCGCCATCGACCGCCATTACCCCGACGCCTTCCGCCGCGACCACGCCGGCGTCGCCGAACTCCACACTCTCGACCTTAACTTCGCCGGCGCCGCGCCCGATGGCAAGGCCGTCCTGGTGCTGCAAGGCTGGGTGGATTGGGCCGATGGCAGCACCTTCCTTTCCGCCACCGAAGCCCACCGCGACCTGGTCTTCCCGTATCTTCAGGTCAAGGATGCGCAGGGAAATTGGAAAACCGTCATCGAAGACATGGGCATGCCCTCCGGTAAGCCCAAGACCATCGCGGTCGACCTCACCGGCAAGTTCCTTTCCGCCTCCCGCGAGGTCCGCATCGTCACCAACCTGTGCGTCTACTGGGACCAGATCTACCTGTTCGACAACAACGCCCCACCGCCGGCGCGCCTCACCGATATCCCCATCGCTTCCGCCGACCTGCATTTCCGCGGCTTCTCGCGGGTCTCCATCGACCCTGAGCGTAAGCAGCCTGAGTCCTTCGACTACCAGACCACCCGCGCCACGTCCATGTGGAATCCGACCCCCGGCAATTACACCCGCTACGGCCCCGTGGCCGATCTGCTGCGCCAGCCTGACGACCTCATGGTGATTATGGGATCCGGCGACGAGATCCGCATGCGCTTCCCCGCCGCCGGCCTGCCGCCCCTACCGCCCGGCTGGACCCGCGACTACCTGCTGCTGGTCGGCGGCTGGGCCAAGGACGCCGACGCCAACACGGCCTTCTCGCAATCGGTGCTCCCGTTGCCGTTCCACGCCATGTCCCGCTACCCCTACTCGGCGAAGGAGCATTACCCCGACGACCCCGCGCACCGCGCCTACCTGCGTGACTATCTCACCCGCCCCGCCCTGCGCCTCATCCGTCCTCTGGCCCCCACTGCGCCGGCGGCCACGCCATAAAGACCGGGTTCGAAGGGTCGCGCCATCCGCCGGTCAGCGATAAGATATAGCCGTGCCGGCGGCCGCGCAGGATGGTTCACATCGGATCCCCGAGGATCAGCAAGAGGTCCGCCTGCCGCAAAGTATTTCAATGATCCAAAAGTGATCCCAGGAGATCGCCTGATGACCCTACCCGCCCCCATCCGCTCCGCAGTAACATTCATGCTTCTGTGTGCGCCCGCGGCTGCGCAGAACGTACTCGCGCCAACCCCGCCCATGGGATGGAACAGTTGGGACTCCTTTGGCACCGGTGTCACCGAGGCCGAAGTCAAGGCCAATGCCGACTACATGGCAAAGAACCTCGCCGCCCACGGATGGCAATACATCGTGGTCGATATCCAATGGTCCGAGCCCAATCCGAAGACCCACGGCTACCGCCCCGATACCGAACTCGTGATGGATACCCATGGCCGCCTCATGCCCGCGCCGAATCGCTTCCCGTCGGCAGCCGATGGAAAGGGCTTTAAGCCGCTCGCCGATTATGTCCACTCGAAGGGCCTGAAATTCGGCATCCATATCATGCGCGGCATTCCGCGCCGCGCCGTCGATCGCGACCTTCCCATCGCCGGCAGCGCTCACAAAGCCTCCCAAGTCGCCGACAAGAACTCCATCTGCCGTTGGAATACCGATATGTATGGCGTCGATGTGACCAAACCCGGCGGGCAGGATTACTACGACTCCATCGCCAGACTTTACGCGGAATGGGGTGTGGACTTCATCAAGGCCGACGACATGTTCGGGTTCGGCGAAGGCGGCGACCACTCCAGCGAGATCGCCGCGCTCAGCACCGCGCTGCGCAAGACCGGACGCCCCATCGTGCTCAGCCTCTCGCCCGGAACTCGCGATGCCGGCAAAGCGGCCTTCATCGGCAGGTACGCCCAAATGTGGCGCATCTCGGGCGACTTCTGGGATCGCTGGGCGGACCTCAAACGCCAGTTTCCCAACTTCACGAAATGGAACCCCTATGTCAAACCCGGCAACTGGCCCGATGGCGACATGCTTCCCCTCGGCCACATCGGTATCCGCGCCGAACGCGGCGACCCTCGCATGTCGCTGCTGACCCACGATGAGCAGCGGACCCTCATCACGCTCTGGTCCATCGCGCGCTCACCGCTCATGTTCGGCGGGAACCTCCCGGACAATGACCAGTGGACGCTCAACCTCATCACCAATGACGAAGTGCTGGCCGTAGACCAGAAGGCCGTCTCCAGCCGGGAACTGTTCACCCGCGGCGACCAGGTTGCATGGATCGCCCAGTTGCCCGGCTCAACCGCCAAATACCTCGCCATATTCAACACCGGCGACGCGCAGGACCAGGACATTCAAGTGAACTGGTCCGATCTGGGCTTGCCGACGGACTGCACCGTGCGGGACCTTTGGGCGAAGCACGAGCTTGGAAGCAAACAAACCGGTCAGACCTTTAAAATTGCGCCCCACGCATCGGCCTTCTACCGGGTCTCGCCGCGGCGTTAAGAGGCGCTGCAGCCCCACTCACCTCGATGCACGCCGGCGCGGTGTTCGCGACTCAATCGCCGACAGCCGCAGGTAGGCCGCCGCCGTTCGCAGCCGCACTCCTTCCTTATCGTCTTCGAGCAGCGGGGTCAACTCCTCCCGCATGGCCGGGTCGTCGCGCAGCGCCAGCGAATGCACCGCCGCCGCGCGCACCGTCCAGTTGTTGTCGTAGAGCGCGTCCTTCAGCGCCGGAATCAGCGCCGGGTCTTTGTCCCTGCCAAGCAGCAGCACCGCCGTGGCGCGGCCCGAAACCCCCGGGTCGGTGAGCAGCGCCTGCATCGAAGCGATCCCTTGCCCCAGGCCCGGCACCGGCACGAACCCCATCCCCTCGCGCACGGCATACAAAAACGTGGTGGTCGGCGTATGCATCATGCGCAGCGCCTGCCGCATCTGGGCCGTGATGTATCCCGACGCGGTCTTGTTTTGCCCCTCCACCACCGATAGCAGCGCCTGCTTCCCAGCCGGGTCGTGCAGGCTCCACAAGGCCTTCGCCGCGGCGAAACTCACCTCCGGCACCGGATCTTCCAGCGCTTTGTGCAAGGCGGCAATCGCCGGCTTCCCCTTCACATCGGCCAGACTGGCCACCACCGCCACGCGCACCTGTACGTCCTTGTCATCCACCATCCCGAGCAGTAGCGCCAGCAGCGGCCCGCGGTCCGATGCCAGGCTCAGCGCCACCACCGCCTGTTTCCGTGTATCCGGATTATGGGCGCTCAGCGCGTGCTGCAGCATATCCGTGCACTGCGCCGCCTTCTCCGCGGCGGGCGCCCCCGCCATCGCCATCGGGAACAGCATCATCCACACCAGTCGCTCTCTCATCGATTCCGATTTCCCTCGCCGTGATCGAATCATACATCCCCCGGTCCCTCGCGAGTGCAATCCCCCTCAAATCTCCGCTCGACCCCAAAACCTGACGCGGAGGCGCGAAGTCGCGGAGAAATTCGCGGAGAAGACATTTCGACCTCTCCCAGCCTTCCTCCGCGCGGTGAGGCGGCCCTCTGCCTATCCGAAATCCCCGCTAGCTCCGCGTCTCCCAGAAACGTCTCCACCCGACCCCAAAACCTGACGCGGAGGCGCGAAGTCGCGGAGAAATTCGCGGAGAAGACATTTCGACCTCTCCCGGCCTTCCTCGGCGCGATGAGCCGGGCCCCGCAGGCGTTTACTCTCCCTTTGGTCCTCTCCGCGCCTCCGGGCCCAGAGGGCACGCCTCCGCGTCTCCGCGGTGAAACGGGCCCAGCCCCGCGGTGAAGCGAACCCCCGCCCCGCTTTGCTACTGTGGAAGTGTCCCCCACAGCCATGCGCATCGCCATCAAGCTTCTCCTCCTGGCCGGCGCCGCCACGCCGCCGCTCCTGGCCGCCGTCCCGGCTCTCATGCCGATGCCGGTCAAGGTCCAGACCACCCCCGGCCGAATGGCCATCGATGCCAATTTCGTCGTCCAGACCGTCGGCGGCGCCAACGCCCGCCTCGCCCCCGCCGTGCGCGCCTTCCTCGCCCGCGTCTCCCGCCAGACCGGCATCCTCTACGCCCCCGCCGGAGGCCCCCTCACCCCCGCGGCCGCCGACCCCCGCCGCCTGGTCATCGATTGCGCCGGCGGCCCCGACTATCCCACCCTCGGCGAAGACGAATCCTACACTCTCGACGTCTCCGAGGGCCAAGCCCGCATCCAGGCCGCCACCGCCGAAGGTGCCATCCACGGCCTCGCCACCTTCGCCCAACTCATCCAGCCCGGCCCCGACGGCTTCCAGGTCTCCGGCGTCCACATTGAAGACCGCCCGCGCTTTCCCTGGCGCGGCCTCATGCTCGATGTCTGCCGCCACTGGATGCCCGTCGACGTCATCAAGCGCAACCTCGACGCCATGTCCGCCGTGAAGCTCAACGTCCTTCACTGGCACCTCTCTGAAGATCAGGGCTTCCGGGTCGAAAGCAAGCGCTATCCGCGTCTCCAGGAAATGGGCTCCAACGGCGAGTACTACACCCAGGACCAGGTCCGCGAAATTGTCGCCTACGCCCGCGACCGCGGCATCCGCGTGGTCCCCGAATTCGACGTGCCCGGCCATAGCGGCTCCTGGTTCCTGGGTTACCCCGAACTCTCCGCCTCGCCGGGTCCCTTCACTCTCGGCGGCCGCGGCAGCCCCTCCGTGATGGACCCGTCCAAGGAGAGCACCTACACTTTCCTCGATGGCTTCATCGGCGAAATGGCCCAGCTCTTCCCCGATCCCTACTACCACATCGGTGGCGACGAGGTAAGCCCGCGCGCCTGGAACCAGTCCGACACCATCCAGGCCTTCGCCCGGGAGCACAACCTCAAGGACGCTCCCGCCATCCAGGTCTATTTCAACCAGCGCCTCTTGAAGATCGTGCAGAAGTACGGTAAGACCATGGTCGGATGGGACGAAATTCTGGTGCCCGGCCTGCCCACCGATGCCGTCATCCAGTCGTGGCGCGGCCAGAAGTCCCTGGCCGAGGCCGCCTCCAAGGGGTATCGTGGCATCCTCTCCTGGGGCTACTACCTGGACCACCTCAGCCCCGCCTCCTACCACTACGGCATCGACCCGCTGGGCGGCGATGCCGCTAACCTCACCCCCGAGCAGGCCGCTCGAATCCTCGGCGGCGAGGCCTGTATGTGGGCCGAGCTGGTCGGTCCCGAATCCGTCGATTCGCGCATCTGGCCCCGCACCGCGGCCATCGCCGAGCGCCTCTGGTCCCCCAAGGATGTCACCAACGTGGACTCCATGTATGCCCGCCTCGATCCCGTCAGCCGCAATCTGGAATTCACCGGCGTGATGCATCGCGCCTACTATCAACCCATGCTCGACCGCATCGCCGGCGACCAACCCGTCGGTCCGCTGCGCACCCTCGCCGACGCCGTCGAGGCCCTGGGACTGGGCACCGGCCGCACCGGCCGCCCCACCGGCACCATGCCCCTGAACCGGTTTGTGGACGCCTGCCTGCCCGAAAGCGAAGTGGACCGTTCCATGGAGTTGGCCGCCCGCCGCTTCGTCGCTAACCCGGCCGCCGACCGCGACGACGAGGCCCTCCTGCGCCGCCAGTTTACCGCCTGGGCCGCCAACGACGCGCTCTTCCAGCCGCTGGCGGAGAACAATAAACTGCTCGCCGAAGTGGCGCCGCTCTCCAAGGAACTTTCCTCCCTCGGCGAGGCCGGCATCCGCCTGCTCGATTACCTCGCGCCGCGTGCCGAGCCGTCCGAGGGCGGAAAAAAGAAGCTCAGCGGCAAGGCCCGCAAAGCTGAACTCGCTGCCCTGAGAGCCGCCCAGGCCGGCAAAGCCGAGTGGCTCGCCCAAGAGAACGCCGAAATCGCCCGCCTTGAAAAGCCCCCGCGCCGCGGCAACGCTTCGGGTGGTCCGCCAACCGCATCCGCGGATGTGCGTCTGGCTGCCTACCGCCCGGTCAAAGTGTTGGCCGACGCCCTGGCCGCAAAATAGCCCACCGGGGTCGCGGAAACCGAGGGCAGATCGTGATCGCCGCGCGGCGGAAATTGGGATGGAGAATTAGCCCGGCCTGGCCGCAGCGCGCGGCCGGCGCCGGTCACATCTCGCGGCGGCCTTCCATGGCCTTCGAAATGGTGACTTCATCGGCGAATTCGAGGTCGCTGCCGACGGGGATTCCCATGGCGATGCGCGTCACCTTCACCCCCAGCGGCTTCAGCAGGCGGGCCAGGTAGACCGCCGTAGCTTCGCCCTCGACGGTGGGATTCGTAGCCACGATTACCTCCTGGATTTCGCCCTGGCCGATGCGCTCCACCAGCCCCTTGATCTTGAGTGCGTCGGGGCCGATGCCGCGCAAGGGCGACATCGCGCCATGCAGCACGTGATAGCGGCCGTTGAACTGGCGGGTGGTCTCGATGCCCACGATGTTGTGCGGCTCCTCCACCACGCAAACCACCTGGGCATCGCGGTTGGGGTCGCTGCAATACTGGCATAGCTCGCTGTCGCTGATGTTATTGCAGACGCGGCACAGGCCCAGCTTGTCCTTGACGTCCAGCACGGCCTGCGCCAGGTGTTCGGCGTCGTCGCGGCTGGCGCGCAGCACGTGGAAGGCGAGGCGCTGGGCGGACTTCTGGCCGATGCCGGGCAACCGCTTAAACTCCGTGATCAGCCGCGCGAGCGGTTCGGCAAAGTCGGGCATCGCTTAGAACATGCCCGGCGGCAGGCCCATCCCGCCCAACATGCCGCCCATCTTCTGCTGAATCGCTCCATCCACTTTCTTGATGGCCTCGCTTGCGGCGGCCACAATCAAATCCTGGAGCATTTCGATGTCCCCAGCCACCTCGGGGTCGATCTTCACCGAGAGCAGATTTTTCTGGCCGTCCATCTGGACGCTCACCATGCCTCCGCCGGCGGTGGCCTCCACTTTGATCTGCGCGATCTCCTGCTGGAGCTTGGCCTGCATCTCCTGCGCCTGGCGCATCATCTGCTGCATGTTGCCGGGTATTTTCACGTTACGACTCCTTGAGATTGCGAATTTTGCGGACCTCGCCGCCGAAGACTTCGCGGAAGCGCTGCACTTCGGGGTTGGCAAGCGCGCGGGCGGACACCTCATCCTCCGCGGTTGAGCCGCCGAGGGGCGCGGCGGGTTCACCGGCATCGCCGATGATCACCTTGATGCGCAGCGGCCGCGCGCCCGCGGCACCCATGTGGCGCAAGGCGGCGCGCAGATCCTCTTCGCGGAGAGCCAGCTTGTAGGTCTTGGCGACGGTGAATTGCAACTCGCCGGCGCTTTCCACCACGCGCGCATTCTCCACGGCATCGGCGGTGTAGGGCAGGCCGAGTTCCATCAGCGCGGTGTGCAACATCGCGCGCCAGTCGGAGTTTGGCGCGGGGATTGCGGCGGCGGCCGCGGGCGCCGCGGAGGCCGGCTGGGAGGCCAGCGCGTTGGCGCCTTTGGATTGCGGCGGCTCAAAGGACCGCGCGGATTCGGGCGAGCGCGGCGGCTCGGATGCTTTGGCCGCCTTGCGGGCGCGATCCAATTCGAACGGCGACGGCCGCGGAGCAGCGGGAGGTGGGGGCGGCGCGGCCGGCCGAACCGGCGGCGCGGGACGCGCGGGCGCTTCGCCCAAACCGGCCAACGCCTGTTCGATGGGCAACAGCTTGCCGGCCTGCACCAGACGCAGCAGACCGATTTCCAGGTGAAACCGCGGCTGCAAGGAAGTTTGCAGATCGCGAAACAGATCCAGGCTGAGCTGCAGATAGCGGGTGAGGTCCTCTTCCGAAAAGCCGGCCGCGATTTGGGCCAGTTTTTCGCGCTGTGCCGCGGAGGCGGCGATCAGCCGGGCACCCGCGCCTTCGGC
The DNA here is from genome assembly GCA_035505095.1 of Bryobacteraceae bacterium. GTDB lineage: Bacteria > Acidobacteriota > Terriglobia > Bryobacterales > Bryobacteraceae > JOPF133. The sequence continues at coordinate 16,181 of DATJRE010000183.1, forward strand.
GCCCGCGATGCGCGCCACCACCAGGTTGCGGAAGTAGCGCGACAGCTCGCGGCTGAAGTGCTGAAGGTTGTGGCCGTTGCGCTCCAGGTCGTCAACGATTTCCAGCATGGCGCGCGAGTCGCCGGCGGCCAGCGACTGGGTCACTTTTTCGAGCGACTCCAGCGCGAAAGATCCCAGCAGAGCGCGCACCTCCGGCGCGGTGAGATGCGCGCCACAGCAGGCAATCGCCTGGTCGAGCGCCGAAAGCGAGTCGCGCACGCTGCCCTCACCGGCCTGCGCGAGGACGGCCAGCGCTTCGGCATCGGCCTCGATGCCTTCGCGCTCGCAGATCCACGCCATGCGCGCCGTGAGAGCCTCGAAATCCACCGAGCGAAAACTGAAATGCTGGCAGCGCGAGGCGATGGTGGCGGGAATCTTGTGGGCCTCGGTGGTGCAGAGCACGAAGACCACCCACGGCGGCGGCTCCTCGATGGTTTTCAGCAGCGCGTTGAAAGCCTCGCTGGTGATCTGGTGGGCTTCGTCGACGATGAAGACCTTGTAGCGGTCGCGGGCCGGCTGGTAGCGCACGTTCTCGCGCAGCTCGCGCATTTCGTTGATGCCGCGATTGGAGGCGGCGTCGATTTCGATGACGTCGACAGCGCCGCCGGCGGTAATCTCGCGGCAGCTTGCGCACTCGCCGCAGGGCGAGGCAGTAGGTCCGTGGATGCAGTTCAGGCAGCGCGCCAGGATACGCGCCACGGTGGTTTTGCCGGTGCCGCGCTGGCCCGAGAAGATGTACCCGTGGGCGATGCGGCCCTGGGCGATAGCGTTTTCGAGAGTGGTCTTGACGTGCTCCTGGTTGACCACATCCTGAAAGACTTGGGGCCGGTATTTTCTGGCGATGACCTGGTACATGGGGGCGGGTTAATGCCAGGCCCCGGGTGATCCGCGGCACACGAACCGCACCACTACCGTTGCTTCCTTCCGGACCTGGCGGGGTTTGCAGCCGTCCGTTGCACGGAGCCCGAGACCTGACAAGTAATTATCGTAACACGGAGGGTTTGGCGGCCCGTTGCGTAGGGCCCACCACCCCGCTTCCCACCGCGGAAACGGCGCAGGCGCGATGCCGGCGACGAACGCCGTCGGGCACTCTACGGAACGAGCGGTGCGCCAGAACCGCGGCCGCGCGGCCTGCGCATCTGCGCCGGCATCGTGGGGCTAATCGGCAGTTCCGGCTCGAAAGCGCACATACCCTCGCGGCCTTCGGCTGTTCGACATGCGGGCGAAGCAGAAAGCGTCGCACACGGTTGTCGTCCGCGACGTCGCGGGTCGCATTCGGAGCAGGGAAGGGTACCGGACATCACCGCGATTCGCGGCGATCGGTCCTAGACTGAGGGAGTATTCAGTCCAATTTCAGGAGGAATTTATGCCGGGTCAGGTACAACCTATTCCGCAGGGTTATCATACGGTGACGCCGTATCTGGTTGTCAATGACGCTGCTAAGGCCATCGAATTCTACAAACGGGCGTTCGATGCCAAAGAAAAGTTTCGCATGGAGGGGCCGCCGGGAAAGATCGGTCATGCGGAGCTCCAGATCGGCGATTCCATACTCATGGTGGCCGATGAGATGCCGCAAATGGACGCCAAGGCCCCGCAATCGCTGGGTGGCACCACGGCTGGGATCTTTCTGTACGTCAAAGACGTGGATGCCGTGTTCAACAAGGCAGTTGGCGCGGGCGCTAAAGCCACGATGCCGGTTGCAGATATGTTCTGGGGCGATCGTTACGGAAAGCTGATGGATCCGTTCGGCCATTCCTGGTCGATGGCTACTCACATAGAGGATGTTGCTCCGGAAGAGATGCAGAAACGCGTACGGGCCGAAATGGCCGCGCGGCAGAGCGGCCAAAAGACGAGGACCGCGGGCTAGAACCAGGTCCCTGACCGCGAGATGTTGTACGGTTGCGCTCATCGGCGCTCCCTGAGAAGCCGTGAAATAATCTAACGCGCGCAAGCTAAAACCTGCGCCACCACGGCACGTCCTGCGTCTGCAAGGGTGGGCGTACTTGAGTTCGGCTTGCTTCGATTTCTTCACGGCTTCTGACGGTCGCAGCTCTGATCTACCACGGGCGTGGGCGAGATTCCTCGCGGCAACGCTCTGTGAGGGAGTGCGATGCATGACATTCGCGAGCAACGTGCTCGGTAGGCGATGAGGTGAATTCAGATGCGAGTATTTACACTGGCATTACTGGCTGCTGCCGTGGGAATCGGCGTGACGGCCACCGCCCCGAAAGCACAGGCTCAGGTCGGTGTTGAAGTCGGGGTGGCCCCGGACTGCCCCTACGGCTACTATGATGTTCCTCCTTATGCCTGTGCTCCCGCCGGCTATTACGGACCGGAATGGTTTGTCAATGGCATTTTCATTGGCGCGGGACCCTGGTTTCATGGCCCCGCCCATTTTCACGGGTATGTAAATAATCACTTCCATCCGGCGCACGGCTATAAGGGACCGATGCCCCATCGCGGCGAGAAGCCGGAAGCCGGCAAGCGTGTGAATGCTTCCAGCTTCCACGGAAACGAGATGCGGGATGGGCGGGGCCATGTAGTCAAACACTAGCTCGGTTCCGACCGGGAGGGGGTTTCCCTTCCGGCATCGGCGGCCTTACACCGGGCGCTTGCCATCCGCGAATTCGCGAACCGCGCTATTGGCGAGGGGACGCGGGAGAGACACCGATGGGAGCAGCGGAGGAAGGCGGGTTCTCGCGGCACAGTGGACATCCGGAGAGGATGCCGATGACAGGGAGCGGTGTGTTCTCTATTCCCTTTGTCAGAGGTGCGGCAATTCCGAGATCCACCGCCGCCCGGGGGCGATCCCGAGCAAGGAACGTAGCATCTGCCCCAACCGCCACGGCGGGGTTTCCGGTTTCCGGACGGCAGGGGGTGCCTCCGCAGGCGTGACGGACCAGCGGTAGTACTCCCACAGGATGTTCCCGGTATCGCCGACCGCACGAGCATATTGGCGGATGAATCCCTCGGTGTAGGCTCCGCCCGGTAGCTTGTCGAACGCTCCGCGTTCGATGTGTTCCAGGTAGCGCAAGCCGATCTTGGTCGTATCGGCAATCTCCCGTAAGGAGATGCCTCGTGCCTGCCGCCACGCGGCCCAATCCTGGAAGGCCGGTTGAAGTGGGCGCCCTGTCATGCCCCGCGTAGTGCACTTATGGTGCAAAACCGCAAACCGCCGAATGGCCTCAATATTGCTGTGCGACTGTTCCTGTCGCGATGTAGCAACTACCCTGTAGTTTTAGGACTCGAATGTACTTTTGACTTCCCTATAGAACCAAAGTAATGATTGCAGATATTGCTGAAGTTAGCGGCCTCCCGCGGCCTTTCGCAGGCAACATACCGCCGGTGGACGTTGGCGGTCGATGGTTGCGATTCGGGCGGTCGACGCGTTGCGGAGTGGCCGGGGAAAGCGATGGCCGCTCCACAGCGGCACTGACGGGAGAGCGCGCGCGGGCGCGTTGCCGGCTGCCGGCGACTGCCCGGCGAAAATCGTATCGATCGTATCGATCGGATTGATCGCAGCGGCCCGCAATCTACGCGGTGGTAGGCTTACACTGCAAATGAGGGCGTGCCGTTATGAACAGAAGAAGTTTCCTGAAACAAGCCGGCGTGGCAGCGGGGGTCAGCACGGCGCACAAGCTGGCGGCTGTGGCGCCCGGAGTATCGCTGGTTGCCGATACGCGGGATCCAATCGCCGGCGGCAAGGCCTCGGTGTGGGCGGCCGGCGAGTTGCAAAAAAGGCTGCGCGCGCGCAACGTGCCGGCGCGGATCTATTCGCGGATCAGCGAGGCCCCCGCCGGCGATCGTCTCATTATCGTGGCGGGCGGCCATGCGGAGGCGGCTCAACAGATCCTCGGCGCGGCCAAGGTCACTCTGCCGTCCACTCCGGAGTCGCTCTGCCTGGTGCCAGGCCATGCCGGCGGCAGGACGGCTTTATTGGCTGGAGGAAGCGATGAGCGGGGGCTGGTCTTCGCCGTGCTCGAACTGGCGGACCGGGTGCGCTACGCGGCCGGCGCGCCCCTCGACGCGCTGGAAATTCGAACCCCCGTGGTGGAGAAACCCGCCAACGCGATTCGCAGTTGCGCGCGCCTTTTCGTCAGCGACGTGGAAGACAAACCCTGGTTCTACGATCGTGGCATGTGGGCCGATTACCTGTCGGAGCTGGCCACCAATCGGTTCAGCCGCTTCAACCTGACGCTCGGCATGGGATACAACGCGGGTCCCGGGGTTCCCTTCATTCCCGATGCTTATTTCTACCTGGCGTATCCGTTTTTTCTGGACGTCCCGGGCTATCGGGTGCGCGCCAATCCGCTTCCCGATTCGGAGCGCGACCGCAACCTGGAGATGTTACGCTTCATCGGCGAGGAGACCGTGGCGCGTGGTCTGCAATTCAATCTGGGCCTGTGGTCGCATGCGTATGAGTGGCGCGGCCCCACCAATTACACGATTACCGGTCTGACGCCGGAAACGCATGCAGCATACTGCCGCGACGGACTTGCCGCTCTCTTGAAGGCGTGCCCGGCGATTACCGGCCTCTCCTTCCGGGTACACGGCGAAAGCGGAGTTCCGGACGGACGCTACGATTTCTGGGAGACGCTGTTTCAGGCCATCCCGCAGTGCGGCCGGCGCATCGACATCGATGTACACGCCAAGGGCACCAATCCGCGGCACATCGCCATCGCGCTGGGAACCGGAATGCCCGTGAGCATGGCGCCGAAGTTCTGGGCGGAGCACCTGGGGATGCCGTACCACCAGGCGGCAATCCGGGAACTCGAGTGGTCCAACCATCCGGAGACCGACCGCCGATTCCTGCGGTATGGTTACGGCGACTACTTGCGGGAGGATCGAAAATACGGGATCGTTTACCGCATCTGGCCCGGAACGCAACGTCACTTGTTGTGGGGCGACCCGGCCATGGCGGCGGGCTACGGCCGCGCTTTCAACTTTTGTGGAAGCCTGGGCGTGGAACTCTGCGAGCCGCTCTCGTTCAAGGGCCGCATGGGCAGCGGGAAACCAGGCGGCAGAAACGCCTATGCCGACAAGTCGCTCGACCCGCCGCACGACTGGGAAAAATTTCGCTATCAATATCGCGTATGGGGGCGGTCGATTTACAATCCCGACACCGACGCCGACGGTTGGAAACGATATCTGCGGCAAGAGTTCCGTGGAGCGGCCGAACCCCTGGAGACGGCCCTGGCCCACGCCAGCCGTATCCTGCCGGTGATCACCACGGCGCATGATCCGTCAGCGTCGAACAACTCCTACTGGCCCGAGATGTATACGAACATGCCGATCGTGGATCCGAAATCGTCGGAACCCTATCGCGACACGCCCACCCCGAGGAAATTCGGCACGGTCAGCCCGCTCGATCCGCAACTGTTCACTACCATCGAGGAATGCGCGGAGGGGCTGCTGAGCGGGCAGGGAAGCGCGAAATACGGTTCCAACGAAGTGGCCCAGTGGCTGAGCGATTGCGGCGCGGCGGCCTCCCAGGGCCAACTTCGGATGAACTCGGAGGCGACGGATGCCAATGCGCCTGAATTCCGGCGTGTGGCAGCGGATATCGCGATCCAAGCCGGCATCGGGCAGTTTTTCGCGTGGAAGATCCGCAGCGCGATTTTGTGGGCGATCTATGAGCGCACGTCCGACCGGACGGCCCTGACCGAAGCGGTGAGCGCCTATCGCCGCGCCCGGCAAACCTGGGCGGCCATGGCGGAACGGGCTAGCAAGGTCTACGCTCCCAACATCACGTATGGTCCGAATGCTCAAATGATCGGGCACTGGATCGACCGGCTTCCGGCAATGGATCTCGATCTGGCAGACATGGAGAA
>DATJRE010000184.1:0-13529 GCA_035505095.1 Bryobacteraceae bacterium
TGTCGTCCGGGACGTGCTTTCATGCAGTTGGGAGAGAACCTTCTCGCGGGCGGCTCGCCGAATCGGACTTCGTGGCGAAATAGTACGACACGGAACCCGATGGCGAGTTGGCTGCCTCGCTGCCCCACTGATTTCAAGGACCGAGTGCTTGCACACCTGCGGGCGGCCCCTTGCACTTAGCCGCCCGGAGAGATGTTTCTACGAGTAACTACGAGTAAAGTTTAAGCGGAAATTAGCGGGCCGGATACAAGGTTGCGAGGCATCCGTCAGTAGTGGGTCTGTGACACGAATGGAACCACTGCCCATCCAACTAATGACGGTTTGGTAGGCCTGAGCGATGCGCAGCCCGCTGACGATGTTATTCAGGAACCAAGTAGAATCAGCATTGGTTTACCGGCTGCGCATGCCTGCCAAATATGCGCTGAGCCGCCTCGCGGCCCGGCGTTTGCCCGGTGGCACATGGACGCCCCCGCCGTCCGGCGAGGAGTTCCGGCACTGACGCCACCTTGTGCGGCGGTGCGGCGGCGCGCCCACGGCCTTCCCGGCAGCCCGCAATGGTGCATTACCGCCGCGTTCGCGCGTTGACTCTCCTGCCACGGTTTATCCCAGATAGTCGAACAAGGTCGATTGCGGCATCTTGGCCTCCATCTGAAGGGCGGCTTCCTCGGCGGTGCTTGCCTGGGTCATTTCCATCACCGCGGTGGGAATATCGGCATCCTGGATATTGCTGATCTCCGTCTGTAGCTGCGTGCCGTAGGTATTGGCGAACGTCTGTGCCGACTGGACCCGGTCCTCCACTTCGCCGTAGAAGGACTGCATGGAATTGAGGTGGTCGCTCGCGGCTTGCAGATTGGAGATAGTAGCGCCGACCGCGTCGCCACTGCCGCTCATCAGGGCGTTATACAGGTTATTGAGGGCCTGAAAGACATTGTCATTGGCATAAGTGCCATCCGAGTTTCGGTCGTCGAAAATCTGCTGGGCGGTCAGCGAGGCGGGGAACGAACCTCCCTGAGGGTCCTCGATCTGCTGCGTGGAGGCCGCCGTGGACCCCTGGTCCACACAGTTCGTCGCCTGCGAATTGGCATCGTAAGTATACGCGGAAGTGCTCGGGTCGTCTCCGCTGAAAATGTAGGCTCCCTGCACCATGGTATTGCTATTGGCCACCATTTGCTGCTGAATCGACTGGATTTCCTGCGCGATACTCTCTTGCCCGTCTGTGGTCATGGTGGCGTTGGCGCCTTCGGTGGCAAGGGTAACCGCCTGGTCCATTAGCTGGATTGAGGAGCTGAGAGCGTTATCGGCGGCGTCCGCATTGGTCTGCGCCAGCGTCAGGTTGGTCTGGATCTGGGTGTTGCGCGCCAGATCCGAACGCAGTTGCAGAAGCGTCGAGATCTGGTCGGGATCATCCGAAGCCACGGTGATTGCCAACCCCGAGGACACTTGCTGGTCCGCCTGGGCTTCCTGCTGTTCAATCTGTCCAAGCTCGGTAATGAACAGTTGCGACGATCCTTGCAATAGGGAAATCATGGTCTTTTTTACGTGGTCAAGGAGGGATCGATCATCTCGATCACATCCGAAGTGAGCTCGTCCAGCACGCTCAGAAATTTCGAACAGGCGTCATAGCCCTGCTGCACCTGCAGCAGCAAGGCGGCTTGCTGATCCAGGTTTACCCCGGCCACCTGCTGCCTCAGATTTTGTGCCTGGGCTACCGCCGTTTGCTGCACGGTCAGGTCGCTGTTGGCGGTATCCAGGTCGTTCCCCACGCGCGCCGCCAGTTCCCCGTAAAACGAGCTGAAGCTGATGCTGGCGCCGTTGAGATCTCCCTCCTGGGAGGAATTCTGTGGAGAGGCCAGTTGGGAAAGCGCCAGGGCTATGCCGTTGGAAACCTCGGCGGTGGTGTCGGTGGCCGGCTGGATGGCCGCCAACTGGTCCGGAGTGATGGTCGAACTTACCGCCAGGCTGGCCGCCACATTGGTCGCGTTGCTGGTGTCGTAGGTGAATAGCGGTACGCCCGGCGTAGCGGCCACTCCGTCGGTCGGGTCCCCGTCCGAAATATTGCCGCTGGTCAGCAGGCCGTTAACGCAATCGGCGAATTGTTGCGCTAAAACGTTCAGATCTCCGGCCTGGTTGCCATCGCCGATGTACGACGGGAGAACGGTATTGGCAATATTCAGCAGGGCGCCCAATTGCCCGCCGGTGGTGTCGGCGGTAATGCCGGCGCCGGAGGACGAGACAATGGCCGCAGTTGGGGGAGCGCTGGGATAAGCCGCATCGGACGACGGGGCGACCGGCTGATAGGAAATCTGGTATTGCTGCCCCTCGATCAACAGGGGTGTCTGTCCGTTCATCAGGATCTGGTAGGTCCCGTCGGGCTGCTGGAGAGCGCTGAAATCGACGTACTGCGAAAGCTCATCGAGCGTCGAATCGACCTGCGCCTCGAGCCCGGCATCGTGGGTATCGCCTGCCATAATCTGCTGGTTGAAACCCTGGAGTTGCCCCACCAGTTGATTGACCTGGTTCACCGTATCCTGAATCTGATTGGTAGTGTTCTGGGCTACCGTGTCCAGGTTTGCGGCGGTCTGTTGAAATGCCTGTGCGACGTCGGTGGCATTGGAGATTACCGACTGTTGCGCAACGCTGTCGGTAGGAGATTGTGCCCATCCCGAGAAGGCGGTGTAGAGGTTGTTTAATGCGGCCGAAATGCCGGACTGCCCGGTAACATCGAAGACCGACTGCAAGGCGGTCAGACTGTTGACGCCCTGTTGGGCCTGGCCCAACAGGACCGTTTGGTTGCGCACCGCCTGGTCCAGGTATGTGTTCTGAGCACTGGTCACCTCACCGGCCTGAACGCCTCCCATGGCACCGTCGGAGATGTCGAAGGGGATGGGCACCAGGTTCTGGGTCTGCTCCGCGTAGTCCGGAGTGCTGGAGTTGGCGACGTTATTTTGCACCACGGAGAGCACCTGGTCGTAGGCATTCAGGGCTCCCGCGGTGACATCGATTCCAGCCAGCAGGTTCATCCTAACCTCTTAATCACCCTAACCTCTTAAACACAACCGGTTGGCCCGCGGCACCGAAGCTGCCTGTCCGCCTCTCAGGTAACCGCCCGTGCGCGCCCCCAGCAACTGAGCCCAGCGGGCGTGGAATCGATAAGCATGGTTGAGAAGGCGGCGGGCCTGCCGGATGTTGTGGCGTAGTCCGGTGGCGGCGGCCAAAGCCTGTACATCGCCAATCGCAGTTTCTCCCGCCATGGCCGTTGGCCCGCCGAAGTTGCCGGCCAGTTCCTGGCACGCCAACTCCAGCAGCCCGGCGCAGCCATCCAGGGCCTCCGGCGAAGCAATCTTCAATCCGTCCAATACGCGATCCATGCGTTCCGAGGCCATCGCCAGCCGTCCGGTCAACCCGGTCGCGCTCATGCCGATTGGCCTCCCGCCCCGGATAGGGCTTCCGAAACCAGCCCTTTCGCGGTTCCCGCCGCGTCCGGCTGGTAGTTGCCGCTGCGATATGCGGCGCTCAGCGCTGCCACCTTGGCCGCGCGTTGGCTACCCTGCGCGGAGAGAGCCTGGGAGAGCCGCCCCAGCGTTCCGGAGAGCTGTACCTGGTCGCTTGATGTGCTCCGGCTGGACGATGGGGTCCCGCTGGAGGAACTGCTTCCCGCCTTCTGGGTATCCTCGGTGCGCGTGGACCCAGCCGCCGCGCCCGCCAGACTTCGATCATAGACTTTCATGTCCATACGCCTATCCTCGGCTAAATGACATATCGGCGGGGAAGCCCCGGTCCTTTAGACCTCGCCCGCGAAATATTTTTTGGCAAAATGCTAAAGTTTCCGGCTCTTCCGCCGATTGCTGCTGTGAAGACCATGGACGCCATCTCGGTTTTATGGATCAAGTCCCGCGACGTAGCTGGCTCCGGTTCGCTCCCGGACCCGCCCGAGGGCTGGAAAATCGATCTTTTCTTATCCGCCGGCGGGCTTCCGCAATGCGGATTCGCCGGCTACTCCGCCGTGGTGTTGGATTTATCCACGGCCCCCTGGGACGCCAGCCAGATCCTACAACAGCTCCCCAGCCTGTCTTCCGGCCCGGCCGGCTTGATTTACGACCCGCGGGGTAGCGAGGGATCTCCTGGCCCAGTTTCCCGAATCTCCTCGCCCGCTGCCATCTTCCCTCATCTGGCCCAAGCCATTGAGGCTCGGCGCACGAGTAGCCTGACGGCCATTGCCGACCAGGTCGGGGGCCCGGAGGACCCGGCCAAGCCGGATTGGGAGCGCCTGCTTGTCGGGAACAGCCACTCTATGCGGCAGGTGGGCCATATTATACGGATGGTTGGCGGGCGGCGCGCCACGGTCCTCATCACCGGCGAAACCGGAACCGGGAAGGAGGTAGCGGCACGCGCGCTGCATCTGGCGGGACCCCGCCGCCGGGCGCCCCTGGTGGCCGTCAACTGCAGCGCCCTGCCGGAGAACCTCCTCGAAGCCGAGTTGTTCGGTCACGTGCGGGGTGCTTTCACCGGGGCGCACCAGAACCGCACTGGGCGCTTCGAACAGGCTCATGGGGGCACTCTGTTTCTGGATGAGATCGGAGAAATGCCCCTGGACCTTCAGGCCAAGCTCCTGCGGGTGCTCCAGGAACGCGAATTCCAGCGGCTGGGCAGCTCGGAAACCGTGCGGGTCGACATCCGCGTGGTGGCCGCCACGAACTGCAACCTGGCCGGGCGCATCGAAGACGGACGCTTCCGCGAGGACCTCTTCTATCGCTTGAATGTGGTGCCCATTCATATGCCGCCGCTGCGCGCGCGGAGCGAGGATATTCCCGCGCTGGCCTGGCATTTCACGCGCGCCATCTGCGCCGCGGAACGGCTCCCCTTGAAACGCCTGACCGATGATGCACTGGACCACCTGTGCACCTACGCCTGGCCCGGCAATGTGCGGCAACTGGAAAACGCCGTGGAGATGGCCATCGCGCTGAGCGGGGAGCGCCTCGCCCTGAATGCATCCGACTTCCCGCTGCCCCAGGCGCGCGTGCGGGCTCCGGCGCCCGCGGAATTTCCAGTGGTTCCGGTGCCGGACGGAGGCTTGGATTACGAGCGCACCCTGGCCCTCATCGAGCGGAGCATCCTCGAACAGGCTCTCCAGAAGACCGGCGGCAACAAAAAAGCCGCCGCCCAGATGCTGCGGCTGAAGCGCACGACACTGTCGGCTAAAGTGCGCAGCCTGGATTCCTGGGTTGCTTAAGCGACCGCTTGAACCGGCGGCTTACGCCCAAAGGAGCTTACCAGAGATACTCTTTGGCAATCTCGCGCTTGTCGTAGCCGTCCAGCACGTGCACCACGCGAATCTTCTTCAGGGCCACCGGCGAAAGCTGCCCGATGGGGATGTAGATGATGGTGCGCCCGGCGCGCGCAGCGACAGTCTTAAAAATGGATCGCGGCGGATGCGCCGCCACGTAGACCACATAGTGGTGAATCGAGTAATCGATTCCCGCCAGCAACAGGCGCTCGGACTTGGATTCCGCGAATTCGTAATCGGAATCCCGCCAGACGTCGTACATCCGGCGCGGCGGGAGGCTCATCAGCAGGCCGCCGTACTCCGCCCGCCCGATTCCCGGCCCCACGAGGTTGTCGAAAGGGAAGGTGGAGTAGAAGGCCATGTCCGATTCGTTCTGGTTCTCGCCCAGCCAGGTGGTCAGGTACGGGTAATGGTTGTCGCGGTCTTCGTCGAAAATCACCACCACGGACCCCACTTCTCCATGGATTTTCTGGAACTGGCGGACGTAAATCCGGCCCTCGTACCATTTACGGATGGTCTCGCGCATGTCCACGCCATCCAGAAACGAGGTGGTGAAAGGTTCCACCCGGACGTTTTCTTCAGAAAGGATGCTCTTCCCCTTGCGTTTCAGGAAACGGCCGTAGTCCTCAATCACCAGATCCTCGGGAGGATAGGAACAGATGCCCGCGCCGTTCAACTGGCGGGCCCATTCGCCCGGGACGTTTTCCTTGCGCCGCGGCTTGAGTCCGTAGGGGCGAAGCCGGCGCTTGGTGCTGGGCAGGCGCCGGCGCAGACGGATGCGCCTGGTGTCCATCCAGATTTCTTCCCCAGAAATGCGCACCGTCAGCACGTCGGCGCCGTTACGCTGCGCGGGATAGAGTCCGGCGGCCTCCCACACTTCCCAGGCGAAGTTGTCATCCACCACGCTGCGGCCGGCCACCGTCAGGTCGAAGACACCGGCGGAAAGTTCGCTGCCGGCCAGGGCCAGGTTGCGGGCATAGCGCCCCAGAAGCCGGCGCTGCCAGTGGGTCACGCGCTCGCCGGTGTTGGCTTCATACTCCTTTGCGGCAGCCTGGAAGACCGCCAGTTGCGCATGCCGCCGGTCCACCAGGCTCTGGTCGGCCATAGTTTGGCGGAACTGTTCATAGCGCCACTGGAGTTGGGGATACTCCACGGTGATCTCGGCCAGCGATTCGGGGTGGGGGTTGAAAACTTCCACGCCCTCGCGGAGCACCCGCGCGATGGGCTGCGCCTGGGGTTCCTCCATGGCGTCCAGCACCGGGTCCAGCAGGTTCAGCGACACCACCACCAGCGTGCTTGCCGAGGGGTTGGTTCCCTGCAGCTTCCAGGCGATCCCGGCGGCGTGGGCAGCGATCTCCGGCGAGCGCGGCTGCGGGTAAACGCGATAGGCGTCCACGTACCGCTTGAGACCGATATGGCGCACGGCGTAGGTGTCGGGATAGGCATCCTTAAGGTGCGGGCGCTCCGCGGAATCAGGGTCGGCAAACACGATTTCGGCGCCCACTTCGAGGCCCGTGCGGATGGCCTCGGTGAACGGGTCGGCGGGTTCCACGGGCACGTAGATCGCCTGGTCGTCGCCGCGCGTTTCGTCGGGGTAAAAGATCAGCGACATCTCCGGAAGCCGCGCCACGCCGCGCAGCCAGGCGGCTTGCAGGGTGGCCGGCAGTTCCAGCGCGATGGTCTGGGGGCGGTCGCGCAGAATCGCCTGGCGCACTTCGATGGCGAATTCCATGCGGCCAGGGACCACCGGGAAGTAGGTGAATCGGCCACGCGTGAGGCTGCCGGGGTCAGGAAGTGGAAGGTCGATTTCGCCGGGCATAGCGTAACGCCTCCTCTCCCAGCACCTGCATGACGGAGGTCTCCAGGGCCTCGATTTCGTGAGTCCTCTCGGTGGCCAGGCTTTTTAGCTTGATGGCGAAGCGCGCCACGTTGATGCCATCGCGCACGGTGTAACGCTCGTCGGCGGCATGCGCCATTTGCAGAAAATCGGCCACGTAGCTGAGGATGCGCTCATCGGCAAAGGGCAGATTTTCGCGCAGGATGTGGTATTCCTCGTCGCGCTCCGGGAAATCGATGAAGATCTGGGGCTGGAGGCGCGAATGGATATATTCGGGCAGCTCGAAAGTCGAAGCGTCATCATTCATGGTGGCCACCAGCCGGAAATGCGGGTGCGCCTTGATTTTGATGCCGGCCACGATGGATTCGACATAGCGGCGGTTATCCAGGAGCGGCGCCAGGCTGGCCCAGCTCTTCTCGCTCATACGGTTGCCCTCGTCGAGGATGGCGATTCCTCCGCGGATCATGGCGGTGACCAGCGGCGAGGCGACGTAGCGCAGGCTGCCCTCTCCGGCAATCACGGGGGTCACCAGCAGGTCTTCCGGACGGGTGTCGAGGGTCGCCTGGAGAATGTAAACATCGCGGCCCATGCGCTTGCCCGCGGCGTAGGCGAGAGTGGTCTTGCCCACCCCGGGCTTGCCCAGCAGGCGCGGGTTCATGGGGAGGTCCTGCTCGTTGACCACCATCCACGCGGCCAGCAACTGGCGCATCAGTTCGTCCTGTCCGACCCACTGCACCGTGAGTTCGTCCGGGTGGGCCAAATGCAGCGTGACGCCTTCGATCTCGACGGTCATGTACCCTCATTATGCGGCAGTTCGGGTACCGCAGGGGCGATTTGTCGGGTGAATGGCGGAGGATACTAAGGACTTTACCTGCCGGCCAGTTCCACCGTACCCGCTCGGCGTCGCGAGGTCGGGTTGGCTGCGGCAGTCCCCGGCCCGCCGCGACCGCAGATGGGTACCGGGTTTCGACCGGGAGCGGCGAACTGCGAGTCCATCTTTCGAGTGTTACGGGCAGGCGCTGGGCCAGCGCGATCTAACCACGCTCGCGGCTGAGTTACGGCACGGGACGCCGTCAGCAGCGGGTCATGACGATGCGATGAATCTTCAGCAGCAGGTCGACTTCCTGACGCGAAACGGCCAGGGTGGCCGCAATCTGTTCGGGCGGGTCACCCCGCCGGTGCATGCGCAGAGCTTGCGAGCGCTTGCTCAAATTCAATCCCGGTTTGGTCCCGCCGCCATCCACCACAACGGCCGGCGGTTGCTGCCGTAGCTCCCGGACCTGCTCCGAAAGACTTTCCACGGCCTTCTCGATGGCCTCGAAGGACGGTGCCAGTTGCCCGCTTTGGGAGCGCGCCCTCCGTTCCGCCATGCCGCCCAGACTATGTAACCGGGCCAGGGTCAGGAAGCTCAGCGCTGCCGACGCCAGCGAGATCCCGCAAAGCAGGGCGAGGGGCAGCGCTGCGGTCATCGGAGGCTCCGCAGGCGGTCCTGCCGGCTGACGATTTCCTGGATGCGCACACCGTAGTTCCCATCCACCACGACCACCTCGCCGCGGGCGATCAGGCAATGATTCACCAGCACTTCCACCGGATCGGTAATGCCCCGGTTGAGCTCTACGATCGATCCCGTGGTCAGCTTCAGAACATCCCGCATCGGCAGTTCGGCCTTGCCGAACGAAATGCTGACCGGCAGATCCACATCCAGAAGCAGGTCCATGGTCCGCGAACGGGAAGACGATCCCCCCGGCAGCGGCTCCACGACCTCGGGAGCGGCCATGTTCGAATCAGAGGCAGGGGCCGGAGGCGGGGCGGCGAGATCTCCGATGAGATTGGCGCTGAACGCGGCCAGCAGGGGATTGGAAGGCCCTTCGGCGAGACGCAGCGAGACGCGTGCCCACTCGCGAACGGTAGCCGCCGGCGGATGTTCCTGCCCCGCTCCGCAGGTGACTTCATGGCCCACCACCGAGCCGATCGAGCGGGCCATGGCGGAGAGCGACTGGCCAAGGATCTCGAACCAGGTGTTGCGGGCTTCGCCGATCTCCACCTTTTCGAGGCCCGCGGCTTTCAGCGTGAGCGTGCCGGCATATTCCCAGAGGGCGCGCGGCGCTCCCACCCAGGCCACCGTGTCACTGCCCGGCTGAAACGGCTGTTCCCACCAGAGGATCTCACTCTCCGGCCCCCCATCGCCGGCCGCAACTTCGGCCACCGTCCCGCTGGCGGCTTGCCAGCCGGTCTGGGGCCGCTGGTCG
Source organism: Bryobacteraceae bacterium (assembly GCA_035505095.1). GTDB lineage: Bacteria > Acidobacteriota > Terriglobia > Bryobacterales > Bryobacteraceae > JOPF133. The sequence goes on from DATJRE010000184.1 coordinate 9,371, forward strand.
GTCATGGATTCGAGAACCTGCGCCAGGCTCTCTACCCACTGATCGAGGAGTTGCTGGGTGTCTTCCCGCCCGTCCAACCGCGCGCGCGTGGTATCGCCGGTGCTCATGCAGTGACGGCGCCTTTCGCGCTGGGCCACTTCCCGCTCAGGTGAGACCGCAGGCGTAAGATGGCCTGCGACTTCAATTGAGAAATGCGGGATTCATGCAAATTGACAATTTGCGCGATCTCCCGCAAGGTCAGCTCCTCGTGGTAATAGAGACTCAACACCGTGCGCTCGATGGCCGGGATCTCCTCGATCCCTTCGGCCAGCAGGCGCTCCAGTTCGCTACGTTCCAGGAGCACCGAGGGCAGAGCCTCCCCGTCATCGGCAATGTAATGCAGCAGGTCCTTCCCGGGGTCGCCGCGGGCACATTCCAGGCTGGCGATGTTGAGGCCACGAATCTCCACCAGCCATTCATGGTATTCCTCCAGGGAAATACTCAGTTGCGCCGCGATTTCCTCTTCGGACGGGGACCTTTGCAGTCGCTGCTCGGCCGCGGCGATGGCGGCTTCGATCTGTTTGGCCTTGCGGCGCTTCTGGCGGGGCGCCCAATCCAGGCCCCGCAGGCTGTCCAGAATCGCGCCACGAATCTTGTATTCGGCGTAAGTCTTGAGTTTGACATTGTGCCGCGAATCGAAATTGTCGATGGCTGAAATCAGCCCGATGACTCCGGTCGACACCAGGTCCTCGAGGCTGATGTTCTCCGGAAGCCGCTCTTGAATCCGGCGTGCGATCAGGCGCACCTGCGGGAGGTGTTCCAGAATGAGCCGCTCCCGCTCTTCTTCCGTCAGGTTGTCCGCCGCCAAATACGAGTACATATGGTTCCGCGATTCGTTGCTATGCTGCCGATAACGTTTCGCTCCGCCGGGACCCCAGGATCAGCTCGACCAGACGGCTCTTGGAGGCCGTCTCGAGATCCTCCGGGATGCGCTGCCCAGTGGCGAAAAAGGACAGTGGTTTCGCGCTCCGCGACGCCTCCTGCAGAATGGCGCCGAACGAGCCGGTTTCATCCAGCTTGGTGAACAGCAAACGGTTCGGCTGGAACACGCCATACCGGTCCACCACGCGGGCCAGATCGCCGGATTTCATGGAAGCCGGCAAAACCAGGTGGGTGTCCACATCGCTGCGTGTGGCCAGGAACTGGGCCAGCCCGTCGCAGATGTCAAAGTCTGAAAATCCGAAGCCGGGGGTATCGATGAGGATGAGATCTTTTCCGCGATTCTCTTCGATGGTTTGGGCCAGCGCACCCACGGTTTCCAGGATCTGAAAGCCGACTCCCAGAATGGCCGCGTAGGAGCGCAACTGTTCCCCGGCAGCCACCCGGTAGGTGTCCATCGAAAGCAACACAACCGGGCGCCGGCACGCCAGCCCGTAGTTCACGGCCAGCTTGACCAGGGTAGTAGTCTTGCCCCCTCCCGGAGGGCCGACCAGCGCTACAATGCGCGGCGCGGCTTCGGTGCGGCCGAGCGAGGACTGCACCGAAAAGCGCGAGTCCAACTCTTCCGCCAGGGCTTTCCGAAAGCTGGAATCGGTAGCGGCCGGCGCCCGCAAAGTGGTGGCATCCTTCAGGAGACGGTTTTCCGCGGCCTGCAGAATCTCGCGGATGGTGTCGGGGTCCAGGTCGCTCGCCAGCAGCATGGAGTAAGCATCCGAATATCCCGGCAAAGCGCCGGACCACTCGGCGGGGGCGAAGGCCGTGCGCTGCAATGTCCGCCGCATGCCTTCCAGTTCCTTTTTCAACTCGCCGACTTCGCGCGCCAGCCGCTCGCCGGCACCGAAAGCCGAGGACCTCGGTGCTGCCGATGAGTCATCCGGCGCCTCCGCTGGGGACCCTTCCGGCAACGGCAGGTCGGTGGCGAAGACGACTTCGTATTCGCCCAGATGGCGCGCCTCCGGAGGCGCTTTGCGCGTGTTGACCAGCATGGCCTCCGGCCCCAGTTCCTGACGCGCCATGGACATGGCGTCTTCGACCGCATGGGCGTAGTAGGACTTGATTCTCATCCGTCTTGCCGTTCCTTTCTCCGGCGCGCTCCGGCAATCCGTCGCACGAGTAAACTATCGTCAGAGGGCGGAAATTTCTGTAGAGGGGATCACGAAATATTCCCTTGCGACTGAACCCGTAATCCGGGGGGCACTTCGTTGTGCGCCAGAAAGAACAGATTGGGCAGCGCCGATTCGGCGATTTGCCGCAGGAAATAGCGGGCACCCGAGGAAGTGATGGCCACTACGGGAGTCTCCGGAGAGGAGACCCGGTTTTGCAGGCGGTTTAGAATGTCGCGGATGGCCTGGGGCGCGAGCGTCAGATGGCTGGTCTGCTCGCCGTGCTCGACGGCGCTCTCCACGCTGCGCTCCATCGAGGGATCCAGGAACCAGGCGGGCAGGTCCCCGTTTCGATTCAGGTACGGCTTGACCACCGCCCTTCGAATGGCCTGGCGTACGTACTCCGTCAGGAGCACCGGGTTGCGGGTAGCTGCGGCGGCTTCTCCGAGGGCCTCCAGGATGGACACCGCATCGCGTATCGAAACGCGCTCGCGCAGCAGATTCTGCAGGACCCTTTGCAGGCTGGCCAACGGCAGCAGCTTAGGGACCAGGTCCTCGACCACTTTGGGGTTCTCCACCCCCACGCGGTCCAGCAGGCGCTTGGCGTCCTGCCGCGTGAACAGTTCGTGGGCGTAACGGCGGATCAGCTCGGCCAGGTGCGTCCCCAGCACGCTGACCCCGTCCACCACGGTGTAACCCAGGTTGCGGGCGCGTTCCACCCGCGCGCTGGGAACCCAGAAGGCGCTCATGCCGAAGGCCGGCTCGCGGGTGGGCTGCCCGTCGAGGGCGAGCCCGCCGGGAGCGGTCGGAATGGCCAATTCGCAGCCCTGCGGCAGCTCGTAGCGGGCTACCTCCACGCCTTTGAGCGAAATCACGTATTCGCGGCTGCGCAAGGAAAGATTGTCGGTGACTCGAACCGGCGGTAGCAGGTACCCGAGATCCCCTGCCAGTTGCCGGCGGATGGAAGAGATGCGGCGAAGCAGCGGCGAATCCTGGGCACCTTCGACCAGGCCCACCAGGCCCAGGCCGACCTCGATCGCCAACGGCTCGACGCGCAGCAGCGATTCCACGTTTTCCTTGGGGGTGGCCGGCTTGTTCTCGGCGGAGGTTCCGGCTTCCCTGGCGGCTTCTCCGCGGCGCATGCGCCACCCCGCCATTCCAGCCGCCCCCCCCAGCAGCAGGAAAGGCAGTTTGGGCAGGCCGGGGAGGGCCGCCAGGGCCACCAGCACCCCGCCCGCCAGTAGCAGCGGTTGCGAATTGCCGAAAACCTGCTTTCCGAACTCAGCCCCCAGGCGTGCCTCGGAGCTCGCGCGGGTCACGATCAAACCACCCGAAATCGAGATCATCAGCGCCGGAATTACCGTCACCAGGCCGTCGCCGATCGTCAGCACGGTGTAGGTTTCGAGTGCCTTGCCCAAGTCCATCCCATGTTGCAGCACGCCGATCAGAAAGCCGGCCACGATGTTGATTCCAGTAATCAGGATGCTGGCCACCGCGTCCCGCTGGGTGAAGCGCGAGGCGCCGTCCATGGCCCCGTAAAACTCTGCTTCGGTGGCCAGTTGCTTGCGTCTCCGTTTGGCCTCCTTTTCATCGATCAGGCCGGCGTTCAGGTCCGAGTCGATGGACATCTGCTTGCCCGGCAGGGCGTCCAGAGTGAATCGCGCGGTGACTTCGGAGATGCGCACGGCGCCGTGGTTGATGACCACGTATTGAATGGCGATCAGGACCAGGAAGATGACCGCGCCGATGATGTAGTTGCCGCCGACGACGAAGTTGCCGAAGGCTCGAATCACCTCGCCGGCGGCGCCGGTGCCGGTGTTGCCGTTCATCAGGATCAAACGGGTGGAGGAGATGTTCAAGGCCAGGCGGAAGAGCGTGAGCAGCAGCAGCGTGGTGGGAAATACGCTGAACTCCACCGGCTTGCGGATGTACATGGCCACCATCATCACCACCACCGACATCATGATGTCGGTGACGATGAGCATGTCCAGCACGAACCGCGGCATGGGTGTGATCAGAGCGACCACAATGCCCAGGACGGCAACCGGCACGCCCAGCTCTTTCCAGTTGGCGAGGGC